>JBPCYD010000092.1:0-3506 GCA_051007895.1 Woeseiaceae bacterium | reverse complement strand
GCGTTGGAGATTAAAGCGGCGTCGGATGCGGAAGGCGTCGGCTGGTTTGGGATTGACGATCTTCCCAAGCTTGCCTTCGATCACCGGGATATTTTGGAAATGGCATTGGAGCGACTTGCTGCGAAGCTCGACTACTCGACGATTGCATTCCAGTTAATGCCTGAAGAATTCACGATGCCGGAGCTCCGCCATCTCTATGAACTCATTACCCGCGAAAAAATAGATGCACGAAACTTCGCTAAACGAATACTCGCGTTAAACGTCATTGAACCGACAGGCCAGGACAGACGCGAAGGTGCGCACCGACCCGCGAAGCTCTATCGAGTGATAGACCGGAGCAAGGTCGAGGTCATCAAATAGATCAAGGAGGTGACATGATGTTTAACTATTACAAAGGCGAACCAAACACATACACGATTTGCTTCAAGGATGGGCAAGTCAAGAAGCATGGTGCGGGCATCAACTTCTGGTACTCGCCTCTCACGACAACGGTATCTGCCATTCCGATAGCAAGTCAGGAATCGCACTTGGTTTTCGCCGAAACGACATCAGACTTCCAGGAGATCGCAATTCAGGGCGCTTTGACATACCGCCTCGACGCTCCGCTTGAGGTTGCTTCTCGTCTCGACTACAGCGTTGATATGGCGAAAAAACGGTACAAAACCGAAGACCCTGGAAAACTCGTACAGCGGGTCATCAACGTAGTGCAGGGTCACACCAGGACGCTTGTCAGCCAGTTGCCCCTTGAGCGGGCACTGACTGAAGTTGGCGGACTTGCCAAAGAAGTACTGAAGCAAGTATCTGCGGCGGCCGACCTGAGTGCTCTAGGTGTCGTGATTGAGGGACTTCACTTCACATCGATCAAAGCGACTCCTGAGATGCAGAAAGCACTGGAGGCCGACTTCAGGGAAGGACTAAGCAAAAGAGCAGACCAGGCTATTTACGATCGGAGGAAGGCGGCTGTCGAAGAGGAGCGAAAGATTCGCGAGTCTGAGATGAACACAGAGGTAGAACTTGAAAACAGAAAGAAGGCCCTGGTCGATACACAGGCCAGGAACGAGTTGAAGCTCGCAGAGTCCCGCGCGAAAGCGGAAGAACTCAAGTTATCTCCCTACGGTGACCTGCCGCCGCAGGCATTGGTCGGCCTTGCGCTCAAGGAATGGGCATCCAATTCCGGATCGATCGACAACCTGACGATTACGCCGGACCTATTGAGCAAAGTCGTAAACTATGTCGCTGCCGATAGCGTTTCAAAAGTCGAGCACTAGAGGGAAGCATCGATGGCCGCTCTGTTCGAAAAGGTTGTTGTTGTAACACGACAAACAGAACTCGATGAGCTGGTGCGCAGGTTCAACACGCCAGCACAAGCAAGGTTCTACCTTGAGCAGGGCGGTCATTCTTTTGACCGAATTCAGAACGCGCACAGCAAATACAAGAAAGTCGTCAAGTCAGTTGTACGCTCATTAGCGGCTGATCAGAAACACCAGGTGATTGATCGAGGTATCGTTCCTCAATTCACATTCGCGAGTGACGATCTCGTGATTACGATCGGCCAGGACGGCCTGGTCTCGAACACTGCCAAATACCTCAATGGTCAACCGATCTTTGCGATCAACCCGGACCCGGAGCTATATGATGGTGTGTTATTGCCGTTCGGCGCCGGAGAGTTTCGACCCTTTCTCAATGCTGCCTTAAATGGCGAGGTCGATAGTTCAACGGTAACCCTGGCACAAGCAAGTTCATCCGATGGTCAGCAGCTACTGGCATTTAACGATTTCTTCGTAGGAGCGCGTTCACACGTATCGGCAAGATACAAGATCGAGATTGCCGATCAGTCAGAGATGCATTCTTCCAGCGGGATAATTATCTCTACAGGTGCTGGATCCACAGGGTGGCTTCAATCTGTATATGCGGGTGCAGCCGGTGTAATCAACGCACTCGGTGGCGAAGTTACTCCGCCGCCAAATGACGGGCGGTTACCCTGGGACTCGGAACAGCTCATCTATTCGGTTCGAGAGCCCTTTCCAAGTCAGGTGACACAGTGCTCAATGGTGCATGGTCACCTGTCGGTTGAAGCACCACTAAGGCTGACCTCCCATATGCCAGCCAACGGCGTCATCTTCAGTGATGGCGTGGAAGCAGATTTTCTGGAATTTAATTCAGGGGCAACGTTGACGATTGCACCTGCAGAAAGGAAGTCGGTCTTGCTGACAAAGTAGCTAAGCGGATTGTTCAATAATCAATCATTGGGGTCAGAGTAAAAACCATGCCGCACTGGGAGAAGGGTTAAAACGGCCAGTTTCTACTCCGTCCCCATATGTCGATGACCCTTATTCTCGTTGGTCGTACGCGACGCTGTAACGAATGATTCTGCGGGTTCCGATTTTGTCGCCATTGTCGAACTCGTTGCCTCGCGCGGTTACTTCAAACATCGCCTGGCCGATTTGTTCAGCTCTCACAGCGGCGCCGACGGGCGCAAAGAACCAATAGAGAAGGTCCTGCCCAAGATGCGCTTCCTCCTCAGTTGGACCGATATAGTCCGGTCGATATGCAATCACCCGAAGATTCGTTCCTTCAGCGAACTCGAACAACGTTCGCTCGGCCCGTACTTTCTCGCGTGCCCACATCGCGCTTGAGTCCTCCGAGATATCGCTGGAACTGATGTAGTGAAACGAAATATCGGATTTGTTACTCACCTCGGTCCACTCCGCCACGAAGCGCGCCGGAAAGTCGACATGAATCCTGCCGTAGGTTTCCTCGTCGACGCCGACGGAGCTGATTCCGATCGCCCAGAAAACCGCATCGGCATCCGCTATTTGCTCGTGAACCGCGGAGTAGTCGAGATAATCCATGTGCAGCGTCATCTGTACTTTTCCAGAGGCAACACCTTCCTCGATGCGAGGCGTTGCACGCCGTGTGATGACGTGAATTTTTCTGATGTCGGTATTCGCGAGCGCGGCTTTCAGAATACCGTCCCCTGCCGTTCCGCTGGCGCCGAAGATTGCGATCGTCTCGTAGCTCGCTGTTGGTCCCTCAAAGACCGCAATCGAATCATCTTTCAGAGCAAGCGTGACCGCCCCGGCGATGTAAACCAACGCAAACAGGACCAGCGGCGTGAGGACGATTGTTTTCAGGCGTGGCAATTTCATGGGCGATGGATACTAACATTGCTGACGGGGCCATACACTCGAGGTGCGGAGTTTGTGTCCGTCAATTACGCAAGCGTGACGACTAAGGTAGATTCGCAGCTCTGGTTTTATTCCGAATCAAGCCAACACGTGGATTCTCGCTGATTCAAATGTAAAAGGCCCCTCTCGGGGCCATTGGCATAGGGTGGCCTGGGGTACTACCGCATAGTTTGCTCAAGTCATTGAATCCTGGATCCTTTCTAACCGACGCCTGTAGATTCATCACCGATTCCCTAGAGCTCCATGTATTTGGCGTAAACTTCGCAGCTACCTTCATACGAAAATTTTCCACGAGTTTGCAAGCCAGGCAATGATTGA
>JBPCYD010000091.1:0-50865 GCA_051007895.1 Woeseiaceae bacterium | reverse complement strand
TCGACTGGTTGGGCGACAACCTGGCGTTAGCGACCGGCGAAGCGGACGTCGATCGAAGTATGCAAACCGGGTTTTCTTTCACCACTGGCGACAAAACTGTCGGTATTTTTGCAGTGACCGTGCAGCCCGAGCATGGTGGTAACTCTCGGGACTATACACCGTTCTCCGGTGGCTATATCGAAAACGTGGAGCGCGTTATTCAACAGTTCGAGGCGGATGGTGTCGACCTTATAATCGGTCTTACGCACGTACATCTCGCCACCGACATAGAAATTGCGAAGTTGAAAAGTCGCCATCCGAAATTCGAATTCATTGTCGGTGGTCACGAGCATGAAGTTCAGCACGAAGTCGGAGATGCTGACAATGCAACGATCATGAAGGGCGCTTCCAACGCCAGGACTATCTGGCAGATCGATGTGGAATTTTCCGACTTTGGACCGGAAGTGGTGGCGCGGCTGATTGATGTCGATGAGACTATCGAACCGGACCCGGACTACCAGCTGATCGCAGACAAGTGGCGGGCGAAATTGCTGGACCTGATTCCATTCCTGCCGAGTCGCATTGGTGAGGCGGCCGTCCCACTCGATGGCCGCGAGGTAAGCGTCAGGGGCGGGGACAGCAATTGGGGTATGTTTATTGCGGATCAAATGCGCACGGCGTTTCGCGATCCTCCTGCTGACCTGGCGTTCGTCAATGGGGGAACCTTGCGCATCGATGACTACATCGCCGAGGACATTACGTTCGAGGATATCGGCAGGACGTTCGGTTTTTCTTCATACCTGCGCTACATGACCATGACGGGTGGCGATTTCCGCAACACGATGGAAGCGGGTTACCGCGGCAATGGACTAGGCAAAGGTTACTTTCCGCAAGTCTCCGGTTTTCGGGTCTGTGTCGATCAAGGCAGGCCGAACGGCCAACGTATTGTACAAATGCAGGTGCCAACAGACGGTGGCTGGCAGAACATCGAAGCAGGCAGGAATTATTCGGTTGTCGCGACTGACTATGTTTATCGCGGTGGCGACGGCTACGATTTCACGGCGGCGACCGACGTTTCGCGCCCCGGTTCGGAGCTCAAGTTCCTGGTACTGGACGCAGTGATTCGGGCGCAGGCGGCCGGCCAGAAAGTCGGTGAGCCGCTCAGCACTGAAACGCAGCGGTTCTGGTTGTTACCTGCCGGTAAAGGCACCTGCTTTTAATGGGGACATTCCGCTTTAATTTCGAATACGCTGAATCTTCGAAACCTAAACAACGGTATTAATCATTTAATTCGGAATGTCCCCATAATATTCCGGAATGTTCCCATAATTTTCTTTGCTGCAAAAAAAAGCGGCCCGAAGGCCGCTTTGAAATGCTTTGTAGGCGCGTTTTCAGAATTGGAATTTTGCACCGATCTGAATTTTGTAAACTGATTGCGTGCCAAAGAATCCCGCGGGCGTGATGCCGTCCTGAAAATCATCGAATGAGCCGTAAACGTACTGGCCATTTGAGTTCAGTGAGACGCTGTCAACCGCAGTAAAGTTGAACGGGAAGAAAACCTGTTCAACCACGCCCCAGTCGTCATTCAGCAGGTTGCCAAGATTTTCGATGTCGAGGAACAGATGCAGCTTCGATTCGCCGACGCCCGGAAGATCAAACAGGCCGATTTCCTGTTGCAGGCGAAGATTGAATCGCACGGCGCCATCCGTCGTGTCGTGATTTCTCGGCAAAATCGACCCGCGATATCCCTCGAGACCGGTTGCGGCAATGAACGCGTTATAGTCTGCTTCCAGCGCGGGGTCGTTGACCAACGAGCCCGTTGTATTGCTGAATATCACGCTCGAATCGCCTAACGTAGGCACATACATCAACTGGCTGTCGCGCCTCGCGAATGTCGTATCGCCGCCCCAGACTGACGTATCGCCAGTCCCTTCACGCATCGTATAACTGAACGGCTTGCCAGCACGGTATTCGAAAAACAGGCTGGCCCGAGTCTCATTGTCCCCAAACAGGTCCTTCGACCAGGCCAGGGTTCCGTTGATGCGATCTGAAATCTCGAAATCCGACGTCGATAGCTGACGATTATTCCGATCGAAAGTCGCGGGTCTGCCGTAGTTCGAGCTGACCGTCGAGCTCTGTGCCGGATTAACGTCTTCAGCATCCATATAGGTGTAGCTGAACGCGAGATCAAACAGGCCTGCCCTCGTGTCCCAAGACTTGTCGAGACTGAGCGAGTACGTATTCGAAGAACCCTTGCTCGTGTTGGTTAGCAAGACGTCGTAGACCGGTGGTGTGTCGTAGATCGGTCGACCATCCGGCGCGGATCCAATCTGCGTCCTGGCCAGGTCTCTCCATTCGACGGCATCTGCCACGTCCGAAAGAACGATCTCTCCTGTCACAAACCATCCATCACCCAAAGCGCCCAGGTCGAATTCATGCTCAACCGCCAGGTTGTAGCGCCAGGTCGACGGGATATCGAAACCAGGATCGGTCGCCTCAACATCGCCTGCACCGGAGAACATGCAGTTTTGAACTTCCTGAGCAACGTTAAATGCGTCAACGTTCGTCAGCGCAGCGGCTGAGCTCGATATTCCGGCACACAGCGGATCGACAGCGCCAGCGTCATCCGGGACGACAATGGTTACACCATCATTGGAGAACGAGTTGGATACCCAGACGTTGGGATTGCCGCCGGAGAACAGACCAACGCCGCCGCGCACTCGCGTCCCGTTGTCGAAGTCGTAGATAAAGCCGAGCCTCGGCATGATCACATCACGACCATCCAGCGACTCCGTATTGCTGAATCCGTTTCGTCCTATGAAATTTGCGTTTTCGGCCGGAATATCATCGCCGCTGTACCAGTCATAACGTATGCCAAACTGCATCGTCAAACGGTCTGATATGTCCCACACGTCCTGGAGATAGAAACTGTTGACCTGGTATTCGAATGCGGCGGCGGCATCTGCTTTCACGTTCGAGAAAGCATTCGAATATTCGAAGTCGGATGCGACCTGGCCTTCGTAGGATGCGGCGCAATCAACAGCGAAAATACAGTCGAATTCATAGAGACCGTTCGATCCGGGGTTGAAGACGTTGAAGATTTCCAGATTATCGCGTTCGATTCCGGCGGAGAATGTGTGGTCGTTCCACAGATAATCGCCCTTGATTTTCCACTGGAACTGATCATTTTTCAATTCGTTGAAATGACGGAATTCGTCCGTGCCGACACGTATTTCTCCGCCACCCAGGGTGCCAATGGTCATCTGCGCAAGGCTATTGCCAGACGTTGCAACCTGTCCGGTGACTCTCTCCTGGCTGGCAATCTTGACTTCAGTGGAAAAAGAATCGGTCCAGTTCGAAAACAATTGTGCCGAAACTGATTCAAAGTCTTCCGATCGGTTATACCAATTTGATTTAAGCCCGATTCGGCTGCTAAACGTCGAATTGCCCTGAGGGACCAGAGTATTGCCGGTAACGTCCTGATACGTAACAGACAGAGTATGGTCGTCTGCCAACGCCCAGTCCGCTTTTAGCAGTATCGTCTCGCTTTCGATGTCCTGGCCACTGCTGGGCAATGCACCGGCGTCAAATCCGTAGATGCTGTTCGACAATGCAATTACATCGTCGATGTCCGTCTGGGTAACCTCGGCAATTTCGTTGTTGCGTCCGGATCCAGCCGGCCCGAAATTGAGCGATTGTGTATCGGTACCGGTCCATTCTTCGTAGCTCGCAAAAACCCACAGCTTATCTTTAATGATCGGCCCCGAAATAGTTGCGGCGAGTGTGTCTTCATCAAATTTGCCTATGTCAACAGGCGTGCCCTCGCTCTTATCGCCCAGCAGACTGTCATTGGAATGCATGACGGTAATTGATCCATCCCATTCGTTAGTGCCCGATTTAGTGACAGCATTAATCGTTCCACCCGTAAAGCCACCGAATGAAACATCGAACGGCGCAGTTTCGACCGAAATCTGTGCAATTGCGTCAATAGAAATCGGTGCACGCTGCGTTGGGAAGCCACTGTTGTTGAGCCCGAAATCATCATTTTGGCGCACGCCATCAACGGTCAGACTGTTCAATCGATTGTTCGTACCCGCTATCGAGATCGCGTTCTGGTTCGTGTAATCGATAATGACCCGCGGGTCCTGTGTAACTATGTTCTTGAAATCGCGGTTGACGTTCGCCTGTCCCGCGATATTTTCGGTATCGAAATTCGACGCCGCACCCATGCGCAAAAATGCATCTTGCTGTGACGCCGATACGACTATCTCTTCGATTTCGGTCATGCGGGTCACGAGATTCAGGACATAGGGCTCAGAAAGGGAAACGAAGATTTCCTCGATTCTCTCCTCGCCGTACAGCTCAGTGCCGTCAAGAGTGGCGACATAGGGGCCACCGACGCGCAGCCCGGGCACCCTGTAGTTGCCCGCGGCATTTGTCAGCGTGGTCGTCGTTATGCCTGTCGGGATGTGCGTAACGGAAATTTCTGCGTCGGGAATCGGGCGGCCGCTGGGTTCCGTAACCGTACCCTGAATCGTCGACGTGGTCTGCTGTGTGATTCCTGCAACAGGTATCGCGAGAAGCATGAATGCCGTCATCGCTATATGGGCGAATCGTCGCAAGGTCCGACCGCCGAAACTGAAAAAGCTCGAGTGATTATTCATTGGATACTCCTCGATTTCGAAACGCGAAGCGTGATAGTAGGCAAGCGATATGACGTTTTGATTGCGGCATGTAATTTGTTCTTTGCTATTTCACAGCGGCCCGCAATACTTATTGTCAAATTCGTAGGGAATCAACCTAGCGCAGCTGAAAAGCCTATGCAATAAGGATTTCCCGGCGGATTAGATCGCCATATGGCAGTTGCCCTGCCGAGCTTCGGTGGCAAAATGAAACGAAAAGTACGATTCAGTTACAAGGCATTGTTTCTATTAAATTCAATTGCCACGCAATCGATTGCCCGATCTTGTCCACCCATGAAAAACGTCCGGCGGACATTCCTGGATAAATTTCAGAAACGGGCAGAAATGCGGTCGAAATCGCCGCGAAACGCAGTTGATTGCGTAAGAAACTTGTTGTGTTTTTGCAACAATCTGCACCTGCAAAGCGACGGTCGTCACGGTACAAGGTTTTTCCTTCAATCCAGGCAGTGCGCAGGCAGCCTCCCGCTGTGGTTTCGTCGCGACCTTAAATGCCCAGTTTCACTCTAACGAAACATAGCCGGCCAACGTGAAACGCGGCAGGCAAATGCACTCGAACATCAGGTCGGCCATGCCTGTATTCTCAATTCGTTGCGAAACATCGGCGGGAATCCGAACAACGTCGCCGGGCGAGACATCAAACCACGGTTCGTCGTTGACCTGCATTTTCCCCATGCCGCTGCGAATGACATACCACTCGTTTACGTCCAGTTTGTGGAGTTCTGTCCGGACCCCCGGCTCAACCCTTGTTTCCGCCAGCGAGAACTCCGCGATTTTCGGCGTGTTGACGAGTTCGCGAATGAAACAACGCTCCCGGTACCATGTTTCCTTGTTGTCGCCGAATGACAATTTTGCATCATGCATGTGAAAAAGTGCTCCCTGAACTTTAAGGATGACAATATCGTTGCCGCCATAGTGTATGACAAGCGTAATAGCCGACTCATGCTACCTCGGCCATCACGCGTAAATCTTATTGCCGGCGGCGGTTTTGAGCGGGATGCAGATGTTAATATCGTATGACTATGGCTACCAAACATATGAATGCTGCGCCCGGTGACTTCGCAAGCACGGTGCTAATGCCGGGTGATCCGCTGCGCGCCAAATACATCGCCGATACCTATCTGGATGGCGCGCGCCGCGTCACCGACGTCCGTAACATGTGGGGCTTTACGGGCGAGTATAAAGGCACGCCGATATCGGTGATGGCGCACGGCATGGGGATCCCGTCCGTGTCGATCTATGTCACCGAACTCATCACGGAATATGACGTTAAGCGTGTGATTCGGGTCGGCAGTTGCGGCACCACGCACCCGAACGTAAAGCTAAGAGACGTGCTGATTGCCATGGGAGCCTCGACGGATTCGAGTGTGAACCGGATGCGTTTTGGCGGTTACGACCTCGCGGCACTGGCAACCTTTTCACTGGTGCAGAAAGCGGTACAGGCGGCGAGCGAGATGAGCGTGCGTTATCACGTCGGCAATCTCTTCTCGGCCGATCTCTTCTACACTCCAGATCCGGATATGTTTGCGACGATGGCGAAATACGACGTGCTCGGTGTCGAAATGGAAGCTGCTGGAATATTTCCGATCGCAGCGGAACATGGCGTTGAGGCGCTGGCAATATGCACTGTTAGTGACGACATCCTGAGCGGAGATGCGCTGACGTCAGATGAGCGCGCGACAACGTTCGACGAGATGATCAAGGTCGCGCTCGAGACGGCGGTCGGGGGAGAGTGATGACCGTTGTTGAACTACCACAGGAATATCGGCTGCCCGATTTGAGTCGAGTCACGTTGGTCGATGAAGTTGGGGTCAAAGAACGCGCAGCACGTTTTCAGACGCGCAGCATCAAGAAAGAATCGAAAGTCGACGCGCTGCACATGATCTTGTCGATGATTGACCTGACGACGCTGGAAGGTCAGGACACTCCCGGCAAAGTTCGTCAACTTTGCCAGAAGGCCATACATCTGCACGACGCGATGCCCGGACTGCCACACGTTGCTGCTGTCTGCGTCTATCCGACCATGGTTGGGGAGGCCAAAAAAGCGCTGGGAAATCACGACATTAATGTGGCGTCCGTGGCCACCGCGTTTCCCAGTGGCATGGCGCCGCTGCAAATAAAACTCGAGGAAACCCGCATTGCGGTAGATGACGGTGCGGATGAAATTGACATGGTGATTTCGCGCGGTGCTTTCCTGAAGGGTGACTATCGATACGTTTTCGACGAAATAGCAGCAGTGAAAGAGGCCTGCGGTGATGCGCACCTGAAAGTCATTCTGGAAACAGGCGAGCTCGGCACACTCGACCGCGTGCGTCGTGCAAGCGTATTGGCGATGCATGCCGGGGCAGATTTTATCAAGACGTCGACCGGCAAGATTCAGCCTGCGGCGACACTGCCTGTTACCCTGGTGATGCTGCAGACGATACGCGATTTCTACTACGAAACAGGTCGCATGATCGGCATGAAGCCCGCGGGTGGGATCTCGAACGCCAAGCTCGCAATTCATTACCTGGTGATGCTTCGAGAAACCCTCGGCAACGCCTGGATGACGCCGAAATGGTATCGCTTTGGTGCCAGCTCGCTGGCCAACGATGTTCTGATGCAGCTGCAGAAACAGGCAAGCGGCGTCTATCAGTCAGCTGACTATTTTTCCAAAGACTAACCCGGAAATTTCATGAGTACAGAATCCACGAAACTTGCCTTTAACGATGGCTGGCAATATGCGCCAGCGCCGGAAAGCACCGATCACATTCGCATTGACGAACAGTATGGTCTTTTCATCGGCGGCGAATTCGTCGAGCCTGAAAGCGACCGCTATTTCGAAACGATTAATCCGGCCACCGAGCAAACACTGAGCAGCGTTGCACTTGCGTCTGCTGCTGATGTCGATCGTGCGGTTAAAGCAGCGCGTAAGGCATACAACGGTGCCTGGTCGAAGATGTCGGCAGCGGATCGCGGCAAGTATCTGTTTCGCATCGCGCGGATTCTGCAAGAGCGTGCGCGCGAGTTTGCGACGATTGAGTCACTGGATGGTGGCAAGCCAATTCGCGAGTCACGTGATATCGACATTCCATTGGCGGCGGCGCATTTTTTCTACTATGCCGGTTGGGCCGACAAGCTCGAATATGCGTTTCCGGGGCGCAGACCGGTACCACTCGGGGTGGCCGGGCAGGTGATTCCATGGAATTTTCCCTTGCTGATGGCGGCCTGGAAAATCGCACCGGCGCTGGCTTGCGGTAATACCGTTGTCCTCAAACCGGCCGAGACGACACCTTTAACGGCCATGAAACTCGCAGAAGTTATTCGCGATGCGGAGCTGCCGCCGGGTGTTGTCAACATACTGACCGGTGCGGGCGAGACAGGCGCTGAAATCGTCAATCACCCCGATGTCGACAAAGTCGCGTTCACAGGATCAACCGAGGTTGGCAAGATCATCCAGCGGTCGCTTGCGGGAACAGGCAAAAAATATACGTTGGAGCTCGGCGGCAAGGCGGCCAACATAATTTTCGCCGATGCAGCGTTAGACGAGGCGGTGGAGGGCATAGTTAACGGCATCTTCTTCAACCAGGGACACGTCTGCTGTGCTGGTTCGCGGCTGTTTGTACAGGAATCTGTGGCCGAGGAGGTTGTGCACAAACTCAAGGATCGGATGGAAACGCTGATTGTGGGTGACCCGCTGGACAAGAACACGGATATTGGGGCAATAAACTCTGCGGCGCAGCTCGAAACGATCGAATCCTATTTGAGGATCGGTCAGGACGAAGGCGCGGAAATGTACCACAGTGCGTGCAGCCTGCCTGAGCAGGGCTATTGGTGCAGGCCGACCCTGTTTACGGGGGTCTCGCAGTCGAACCGCATCGTGCAGGAGGAAATTTTTGGTCCGGTCCTCGCCATTCAGACCTTCCGGACGCTCGAGGAGGGCCTCACCAAAGCAAATAACACACCCTACGGATTATCCGGTGGCGTATGGACAGACAAGGGCGCCAAGATCTTCAAAATGACGCAACAGATTCGTGCCGGGGTTATCTGGGCCAACACGTTCAACAAGTTTGATCCGACGTCACCATTCGGCGGCTATAAAGAGAGCGGGGTTGGCAGGGAAGGCGGCCTGCACGGTCTCGGTGCCTATCTGACGCTGGAGGTGTGACTATGGCCGGATCAACCGCAAGAGTGCCCGTCGCGAAGACCTACAAGATCTATATCGGCGGCAAGTTTCCGCGCACGGAGTCAGGGCGGTATTTCACGCTGAATTCGTCGGATGGTTCTGTCATCGCCAATATTTGCCAGGGCAGTCGCAAAGATTTTCGAAACGCGGTCGTTGCTGCCCGCAGCGCCTTCGGCGGATGGTCAGCAGCAAGTGCCTATCTGCGCGGTCAGATTCTGTACCGCATTGCCGAACTGCTCGAGGGCCGTAGCGAGCAGTTCGTTGGTGAACTCGTCTTACAGGGCATTACCAAGCGCAAAGCAAAAAAGGAAGTCGAGGCGTCAATCGATCGACTCATCTACTACGCGGGATGGTCCGACAAATACCAACAGATTTTCAGCGCTGTGAATCCGGTCAGCTCGTCGCATTTTAATTTTTCCGTGCTGGAACCCACTGGTGTCGTGTCGCTATTGGCGCCGGATGATTCATCGCTGCTGGGCCTGGTCTCGAATATTGCGCCCATCATTGTCGGCGGAAATACCTGCGTCGTGCTGGCCTCCGAACAGCTGCCCCTATGTGCCATAAGTTTTGCCGAAGTGCTGCACGCCTCGGATGTTCCAGGTGGAGTTGTCAATATCCTGACGGGCCATCGTGAAGAGCTCACGGGTCAGTTCGCGTCGCATATGGACGTTAACGCCGTCGTTTTTTGTGACGGAGGCTCAGAAGTAGCCGAAGAAGTACAGGAAAAGGCCGCGGACAACGTCAAGCGGGTGTTCGCGCGTTGCGACCATGATTGGACGACCGACGCGGGTCAGAGTCCTTACCTGATTAACGAAACGCAGGAAACAAAGACAACCTGGCATCCGATCGGAAGCTGATCCGACAACCACGATTAGCGATTTTCTCCGACCAGTATCCGGCAAAACGCAGTCCCCCGGCGCAACGGGACGGGCTTCTTGCGCATCCCTGTTACTGCGATGCACAATTTTCCGTCACATTCGCTCGAATTGTCGAACTGGCGGCAGGCTGCACAGCGACGTCTCCGCGTAAGCCTGCTGGTCGCAACCGTATTTGTGGCAGGGCTCCTGAGCATGATGCGGTTGCCCGAGTTCCGTATCCTGAATCCACTGGTTGAGCTCATTGTGGACATTACACGGTACGAGGATCCGTCTGTCCAGGTTGAGCTGGCGCCAGAAGAGATGCCGGTTAGGAGGGAGGCAAGCGAAGTTGCCGTGGATCAAACCAGCCTGCCCGTCGAGTCAGCACCCGACGTCGGCGAAATTGTCGAAGAACAGGTGGCCGAATCGGCCGCGCAGGCAATCATTGCCGAGCGGTCGTTCGACTGGGAGGCAGCAAAAACAGACGCTGTCCAAAGTGCCGTCGACGATTTGGGAGAATCCCTCCGTGCGAATCCTAGCTTCGACGAGCAACGGGCTGTAGCCGCCGTAAAGTTTCGAGCGTCAGAGGCACCGGTCAAGAAGGAAATCTGGGAAAACGTCGAAAAAGACGAACTGGGCCGGACGTTGCTAAGAAAAGGAGACTGTTATCGTGTCCTTGATGATCCCAGTGCGGTCAATCGGTGGGCGTTCGAGAATTTCGGTCAATACATCACCTATTGCACGAACCGGAAGTACGTAGGCAAAGACCTGGCGTGGGTTAAGGACATTCATCAGAGGTTCGCCTATCTGCGAAATCGCATGGACAGGCGAGACGGAATATTCATTGATAACTAGCTGCTTTTTTTGCTGGCCTCGAATTCGGCTAACAGACCGGGTTCGATCCGGCCACCCACCTGCTGGATAACGCGGGTGGCGCAATACGTACCCAGTTCGGCACAGTCCCTGAGCGCCGCATCCTGTGTCAGGCCAAACAGGAAGCCCGCTGTATAGGCATCTCCGGCGCCTGTCGAATCGACAATCTTGGCAACTGGCGTTGCGGGTTGCTCAAATACGTCCTGACCCCAATGAATGACGGAGCCTTTCTCCGATCGGGTCATGGCGAACAGGTTGTCGTAGTCCTGTAATGCCTGCATGGTTTCTTCATGCGAATTCGTCAGCAGCAGGGCGGCTACTTCATCCTCATCGGCAACCACAATGTCGACACCGTCTCGGACCGCTGCATGGAACGCTTCGCGATGTCGTTCCACGCAAAACGAATCAGATAGTGACAGCGCGACCTTACTGCCGTTTGCCCTGGCGATTGCCATTGCCGTGGCTGCAAGCATTGGGCCTTCAGCGATATCCCAGACGTAGCCTTCCAGCAGGATTACCGCCGGATTGCCAACGGATTCTGTGGTGACATCTGCGACCCCGAGTTCGGTGCAGGCACCAAGATAGGTCTGCATCGTGCGCTGGCCATCTTCGTCAATCAGGACATGGCAACGTGCAGTCGGTGATCCGTCCGATGCCGGCATGAGGCGTACATCAACGCCCAGTGATCGCATATCGTGCTGAAAGATCTCGCCCAGTTGATCGTCTTTTACTTTCCCTATATACGCGGCTGCGCCACCCAGATTCGCGAAACCAGCGACCGTATTGGCCACTGAGCCGCCCGACATTTCCGTGGCCGGGCCCATCATGTCGTAGATCTCATGTGCACGTGCTTCGTCGATCAGCGTCATCGAACCCTTCGGTGCGCCAATTTTGTCCAGGAACGCGCCATCGACATGTGCTAAAACGTCGACAATGGCATTGCTGATGCCGAGAAGCTTGATTGAATCTTGCATAAGTAATGCCCGGTAAAAAACGCCGCATAGCCTACACCAAATACTCGCTGCTGCGTCTTTATAATCACATAAATTGGCGATTCTGGCGGGCTGGCGGTATGGTGATCGCCGTTCCCAGCAGCTATCAGGGCAATAATAATGAGGCGAGCAGCCAGCTTCTTGATACCGGTGACGCTGATAACGGCTTACTACGTGTTCTGGGCGGGCCTGATGACCATACTGTTGATACAGTTTCCGCTCATCAGTGAATTTTTTCCGTTGGGCGGCCTGGGAGACCTTGCCGGACGGGTCGCACAAGACCAATTCGAGCCAATTTACTCCAGTGTCGAAGAGACGGTTTGGGCACCGTACGGTCCGATCAAACTCGCCTGTGCGAGTCTGGGTGCAGCAATACTGATCATCCCTGTAACCTGGGTCTATTTCATTACCAGTCGATCCAAGGAAGTCGACCAATCGTTCGTGCAGACCATCATTATCATGCCAATCGTTGTCACCGGTATATCGATGATTGTTATGAACAGTATTCCACTCGCATTTAGCCTTGCCGGCATCGTAGCAGCAGTGCGATTCCGCTTTACCCTTCGACAGCCGTCACACGCTATGTATATCTTTGTGGCCATTAGCGTCGGACTCGGATCCGGAATCGGTGCACTTGGTATTTCGATGGTTATTTCGGCTGCGTTTGTCTATGCGACTCTGCTTGTGTGGAAGCTCGAATATGGCAAGATTCTCTCAGGCCCGTTCTTTTCAATGCTTACCCGACGCGATCGCACTGAAGACGACTATTAGAAAATATAGGATCGCGGCCGCGCTGCTCGTGGTATGCATCGCAGCCTGTCATCCGGGTCGGCCCGCCAATTCCCAATCGCCGCAGAATGGCGATGTTGTCCGTTGGAACCTGCCCGGCAAGCTTAACGAGATATCGGGTCTTGCCCTGACGCATGACGAGCGACTCCTGGCGATCACCGATGAAGAGGCGATTGTCTACGAATTCGACTTTACCGCCGGACGACTGGTCAAGGCGTTTGCTTTAGGCGAACCGACGGTGCGCGACGACTTCGAAGGCATTGCGGTTCTTGACGGCACCGTTTGGTTAATGAACAGCAAGGGCGACCTCTACTCCGCAAGAGAGGGCAGCAATGGTGAAAGGGTCGAGTACGAGAAACACAAATTCGAATTCAAAGACGATTGTGAGCTTGAAGGACTTGCGGCGGACGAGAGGCAGAATGCCCTGATACTCGTCTGCAAGGATGCAAAAAGGAAAAAGGACCGACTGATTTTTGCGTGGTCAATGGATGCCGATTCCCGAAAATTCAGGTTGCCTGAAGCAGAGATCGCGGCGAGCCTTGGCAAAAAGCGAGTACACCCGTCCGGAATTGAAGTGGATCCCGGGACCGGCGATCTGCTGGTGGTTGCGGCGCGGGAACACGCAGTATTCAGACTTTCGCGGGACGGCGGCTTCATGGACGTTATAATGAAGCTTGACAGCGGTCGCCATCGACAAGCCGAAGGCATCACGATAACCAAAGATGGTCGACTGCTTATTGCAGATGAGGCCAACAACGGGTCAGCGATGCTGACCATTTATCCTTCGTATCAATAGCGCATGGACAATTAAGGCGCCTCTGACCGGGATCTAGATGATTTGAATGATTTAAGCGTTACCGCCGGGAGAAAGCTTGTTCTCGTGCACGGCCGCGACTTCAAGCCGTGCGAAGAAGACTGGCTGGACGTTAGCGTCGCTGCGCTATTGGCCGGGATCGAGCGCGATTTTCCGGAAATCTCCGAGCAGTTTCGAGTACTCAATAAGCAGTGTGGTTACTACGGTGATCTGACCGGAGAGTTTCTTGCGAGTCAGGGGCAAAGGTACGACGAGACTCTTGACGTGGGGGATCGTCGTAACGCCTTGATTAGTCTGAAATCAATTGCCCGGAAAAAAAATTTCGGAGTCAATCGCTATGATCGCCTGCCGGGTAAGTCGGCGTTAACCGAATTCGCCGCCGGCGTGATAGCGCCGGTCCTTGGTCGAATTGGGCTCTCGAAAAAACTGTTAGCGAAGGTTGGTATCGATCTCGCTGAGTATTGGAATCCCAATAGTGATTTTGGCCGGCGGGTGCGTGAGCGTGTTTGCGGTGCAATTTGTGAGGCCCTTGATGCCGATGACACCATTGTATTGGTTAGTCACGGAACAGGTTGCCTGGTGACCTACGACGTCCTCTGGGAACTATCGCACAGCGAAGAATACGCTGCGTACCACGATCGTAAGGTTGATCTGTGGTTGACGTTGGGGGCACCGCTCGGCGACGCCATGGTGCAGAAAAGACTGTTTGGCGCGAAGAAGAAAGGTGTCGAACGCTATCCGACGAATGTTGTTTCCTGGCATAACGTTTCGGCCGAGGACGATTTCGTCAGTCACGACAATACACTTGCGGACGACTTCAAGCTGATGCTGTCGCAGCACCAGGTCAGTTGCATCCGGGACTATCGAATTTACAACATGGCCGTCCGCTACGGAAAATCAAATCCGCACAGTTCGCTCGGTTACCTGATCCATCCGCGGACAGCCCAGATCGTGTGCGAATGGTTACGAAAGGGTGTCACTGAGCCCCTTCCTAAGAACATCCTTTGATCAGTTTTTTCTGCACCGTTTTTTCGTCGGACACATCCTTGAAAAAACTGTCGAGATAGCCGATTACCTGTTTTCGACTCCTCTTATCGAGATCCGCCAGATCGTCGACCAGTCCATAGATTTCTGCGCGTTTGGACTGAATAAAAGACAA
The DNA here is from genome assembly GCA_051007895.1 of Woeseiaceae bacterium. Classification (GTDB taxonomy): domain Bacteria; phylum Pseudomonadota; class Gammaproteobacteria; order Steroidobacterales; family Woeseiaceae; genus SZUA-117. The sequence goes on along the minus strand of JBPCYD010000091.1, from coordinate 36,537 downwards.
CGTTTCGGGCAGGCGTTCATTGTTCGAGCACTGACCGCGATATTTTCGTACAAGGACGCTGCGGAGCTTGAATCGCGGATGCGGTTCCGCATAGGGTGCGTTGACCAGGCCCGAAAAATCCAGATCATAGGGAATGGACGTGATCTCGCCGCCGGCTGAGAACGGCACCGAATTATGGCAACAGTTATCGTCGTCAGGACCTCTGATCAGGGAGAAGTCCGTATTGCCGATTAGGTATTGGTAGATATTGATCAGGTTGGTAAATCCCGCGTCAAGGTCATTATACGAAAGTGCCTTGACGTCCATTTCTTTCAACGAGATTCTTTTGCCAATATCGTCAGCGTCTTCAATGACAAATCCGTATTTGTTGATTGGGTCCTTATCGCTCTCTGAATCCACATAGGTAATTTTCAACAATCGCGCGCTGAAACTCTTCTCCGTTAGCGTCTGCAATATGCGGTACGCCAGGTATTCACGCAGGACATATTGCTGATGGCTATCACGGCTCTTGCAATGCGTTACGAGCTTTAGCTTGTCTTGCCCGTCCAGGAGGCTTCCCTCGACTTGGCCTGTACGGAAGTTCAGACGAACTGGTGGAAACGAACAGGTTTTTTTCTGGCGGCGATAGCGTCCGCGAGCCCGAATTTTCAAATCGAATGACTGGACTTCGCCGACTTCGTCGGTGTAGCTGAATTGCCCGTCGAGATAGTCCTCATCGGACCGCTCTTTCTGCAAGGTTGTCAGCGGCCCTTCAATGGTTACCTGCAGCGTTTCATGGCTGTCAAAAAGTCCCTGGGCATGCGCTCCCGACGAAATAAGAAGGAACGCCAATACGGCTACAACGGTCCAAACAACTGTCAACGAGCAATTCATGATTCGTACGGCTCCCCGGCGACGGACGGATGAAGGGTTGAATATTAGCATGACGACATAGTTGAATAGGTCGTCTAAACTGGGGCATTGCAACCGTTTAGATAGGGAGATACAGATCATGGCGCGATGTCGCAGTGCGTATCAGTTTGCAGCCTGCCTGCTGTTGCCGCTCGGTATGTCGGCATGTGCGCTGGCGGACCAGTATCGCTGGACAGACGTGGACCGGATCGTTGCGGTCAGTGACCCGCACGGTGCGTATGACGCCCTGGTTGAAACCCTCGAAAATGCCAGTGTTATAGATGACACCCTGGCATGGTCCGGCGGTACGACGCACCTCGTCATCACCGGCGACCTGATGGATCGCGGCGCCGATTCGCGCAAGATCATGGATCTGGTTATGCGTCTTGAATCCGAGTCGCAGGAGCAGGGCGGCATGGTGCACCTGACCCTGGGTAATCACGAGGTCATGAATCTCGTCGGGGATTTGCGCTACGTTGCTCGTGGTGAATACGCGGCATTCGCGGATGACGAGACCGCCGAAGAGCGCGAGCGCTGGTTTCAGCAGTATCGCGCGGCAAAATCGATCGAATCAATGGCAAGCGCTGATGACGCTAGCCTCCGCGCGGAATTCGACAAGACCCGCCCGCCTGGTTTTTTCGCCCATCGAGCGGCCTTCTCGAGCGAGGGCAAATACGGTCGCTGGCTGTTGACGAAACCATTGCTCGTGGTTGTAAATGACACAGCCTTTGTCCACGGCGGCCTGCCACCGTTGATCGCGGAGCTTGGTCTCGACGGACTGAACGATGAGCTGCGCGCAGAGGTGGTCGACTATGTTCGCCAGTTGGAAGTTCTCATTCAGGCCGGTTTGATCGATCCGGCGGCAAGCTTCTATGAGCATGATGACGCGGCAGGAACGTTGGCAGCAGATACGACGCTTTCGCCCCCGATAAAAAGCGCGCTGCAGTCAGTCATGGAGTTGAACGAAGCCAGGGTGCACGATGCGATTGGTCCCTTATGGTATCGCGGGACAGTCGGTTGCAGCGTACTCGCGGAGGGCGACGTGCTGTCAGAGTCATTGGCAGCGATCGGCGCTGAGCGGGTTGTGATCGGACATACGCCAACCGTAACGCGACGGGTTCTGCAGAAATTTGACGGCCAGGTGATCGAAATCGACACCGGGATGTTGAGTTCGGCCTACCAGGGTTCCGGCAACGCGCTCGTTATTGAGGGTGGCCAGCTGTCAGTCGTTAACGAATCCGATTCAAGCAATGGGGCACCGGTGCCTCACCCACGTCGCGTTGGCGCGCGCGATGACGAGCTGAGTGCGGCAGCGCTGGAGTCACTGCTGGCGACCGGCAATATCACATCTGTGCACGTCGATGAAGCCGGCAGAAAAATGGTACAGATCACAGCAGGTGATCGAACCATAAGCGCACTGTTTGCCAAAGCACGCTCGAAACGCGTAAATACGGAGCTGGCGGCTTACCGGCTCGACCAGTTACTGGGTCTCGATATGGTGCCGGTTACGGTTGCCCGGGAAGTTGACGGTGATCGTGGTTCCCTGCAGTTTCTGCCAAAGAATGTACGAGACGAAGCTTTTCGCACCGCAGGCGGCCAGGGCGGTGGCGCATGGTGTCCGCTGTCGCGCCAATGGAATTCAATGTATGTTTTTGACACTCTCGTCCACAACGAGGGTCGGGCGCCCGGCAACATGAACTATAGCCCGTCCAACTGGCAGCTCCTGTTGACGGGGCATGCGAATGCATTCGGTACCAGGCGTGATCGTCCCAGGTACCTGGCGGAAATCGACCTGGAGTTAACCGGAACCTGGATCGAGGCGCTTGGGTCATTGACGGACGCCACGCTGACGGAGAATTTCGCCGACGTACTGGACAAGCGTCGCCTCACGGCGCTGGGAAGACGCAGGGACATGTTGTTAAGCGAAGTGGCAACGGTGCCGTAACGGCTAATTTAATGCGGCGATGCACTCGATTTCGACGCGTGCATCGATTGCAAGTCCGTTTGCCCCGAGTGCACTGCGTGCCGGCGGCGTATCGAAGAACGTGACATACACTTCGTTCATTGCACCCCACTCATTCATGTCAGCCAGGAATATCGTGCACTTAACCACACGGTCCATTGACGAGCCAAAGGTCTCGAGTTCGTCGCGAATGATTTCCATGGCGCGACGGGTCTCGGCAGCGACACCGCCGGGCATGGGACTAAGCGTTGCTGCGCCGGGATCAGTGCCAATTACGCCCGACAGGTAGAGCATGTTGTCGACTCGAACTGCCGCCGAGAACGGCAGGTTCTGACCTTCGTACATGGGCATTTGCAGATATTCCAGTTCGGCGGTCGAGGAATCGGTGGCTGTTGCCTGGCAACCGCAGACCGCAACCGAGCCGAAGATCGCAGCAAGCGTGATGACAAATTTCCTGAACTTGTGGTTTGACTTAGACATCGTTATTTTTTGCTGCGGCCATGATGTGTTCGGAGGCGCGGAACGCGAGCGCTTTGATAGTCATCGTCGGCTGGCCGCGACCTGAGGTGACCATGCTCGAACCGTCGCACACAAAAAGGTTCTCAACATCATGCGACCGGTGATACTTGTCGATGACAGACGTCGCTGGGTCATCCCCCATGCGACACGTGCCAAGCAAATGTGCGCCACTGTCTTGGTAGCCGTACGGTAGTTTCCAGACGTGATCAGCACCGGCCGCCTCCGCAATTTCCGCCGCACGATCCTGCAGAAATCCGGCGATCGCCAAATCGTCGTCGTGATCGCGGTAGGTGATGCGCAGCGATGGGCGGCCCCATTGATCCTTGTGGGTCGGGTCAATTGTGACATTATTGCGATCCTGCGCGATTGAGGTTGCCCCGCAGAAGAGGTACATGCTGCGCGTAAAATCGTGCTCGAGATTTTCTTTGAACTCCGCACCCCACGTGGGTCCGTCCGGCCTCGCACCGATCATGGAAAACAGGAACGGCACGGCGGCAGCAAACGGTCGAGCATCAATTCCGCCGCCGCCATAGAAGCCGCGCTTGGGATCTGATTCGTAAAAGTCGTGGACAATTCGTGAAACTTGTACACCCTTATAATCGTTTAGTGGATGTTCAAAAACGGACCGCACATTGGCGTGGCTGTTGTACATCAGGTTCCGACCAACAAATCCGCTCGAATTCGCGAGGCCATCCGGGTGCTGCGCGCTGGCTGAATTCAATAGCAGGCGCGGCGTCTCGGCGCCGTTGGCCGAGACGATAACCGCGCTCGCTTTTTGCGATCGTTCGTTGCCGTCCGGATCATAGTAAAACACCTCGTCAGCTCGACCGGCGTCGTTGGTCCCAATACGAAACACGGCGCACTCTGCGCGGATTTCACAGTTGCCACTGGCAATAGCGTCCGGAATCATCGCTGCCAGCGTTGATGATTTGGCGTTGACTTCGCAGCCGAAACCCATACAGAAACCACAGTTAATGCAGGCTGGTCGACCATTGAGAGGCTTTGACAGGATCGCGTGGGGTTCGGGCTGCGCATTGAGGCCCAGCGCCTTTGCGCCACGCTCCATGAGTACGCCGGATGACTTGATCGGGAACGGTGGTACCGGGAATGGCCTCGAGCGAAACGAATCATTCGGGCCGGGCGCCCCGGACACGCCGATCTCCCAGTCGACGCGGGTGTAGTAAGGCTCGAGCTCTTCATAACTTATTGGCCAGTCCGCGAAATTGGTACCGCTGATCGGTCCGAGCAGGCTGCGCTCTTTGAAATCAACCTCGCGCAGGCGCCAGAAATTACCCGTGTAATGGACACTGCTGCCGCCGACGGTCTGAGCATAGAATGCGGGTCCTCTCTGTGACGGGGCCTCTGCAACCTCCGTGTCATCGCTACGAAAAGTTTGCTGGTGATTGCTATTGGTACCGCCGGTGAGTTCTCCAAAGCCACTGACGGCCAGGGAATCGTGCGTGAAGTCCTCGGCTGTCCGGAACGGGCCTTGCTCGAGCACGACCACTTGGAAGCCATTCACGGACAGTTCCTTTGCCAGAATGCCACCGGCGGACCCCGATCCGATGATGACGAAATCAACGACCTCATCGAGCGGATAAGCCACCTGGTTCTCAATTGCCATCTTGCTGCGCTCCCTGCGCTTCCGTGGCGTACTCGGTGTCGTAGTGTCCAAAGGGGTGTACCCATGCGTGCGGTGGCCCGTCCATGCCCACCAGGTGCCAGCCAATGTTGTCGCGGTTACCGCCATACATTGACATGCCGAACACGCCCGCCATTGTCATGAAGCGCGCGCCCTGGAAAAAGGGCGTTCGTTCTACGGATTTCAGGTACTGGTCCTGGTCGGTGTCATCCAGATCCGAAAACAACTCTGCGCCGGGATACGCCGCAGCGACGCCGGACTGAAACCCGGCCATCATGCCGCGCGCGGGTTCCTTCAGTCTGGCAAAAAAGGAGCCGAATGCTTTGTCGAAAAAATAGACCGCGCCGGCTTCGGTCGCGCCGGGTGTGTCTGTCGTCGGTAATATTCGTGCTGCAATTGCAATTACTTCGCGTGCCTCGGCGCTGGTCAGGTGCTCGAACGCCGCAACCTCCTCTTTCGCCGAGCAGGCCGCCTGCGAGACCGCGACAAATGCCGGAATACCGGCGCGCATCATGATACTGCCGGCTATTGTCCCGGACCCCTGCATGAACAGGCGGCGAGTCAGTGCATCACTGCTCATAAAATGGCTCCCTCGTCCTGCGGATCGAACTGAATTCAGTCGGCAAAAGTAGCACAGACACCGGATGCCCGCCCGCACCGGGAATCGGACAGGAAACTGCGCCAGTAACAACAGTCGTTCGGTTGCTCTAATTTGCTGATATTATTTAACTTTAGTAATCGGAACTGCGCATGGGAAAGCTGACCACACACGTGCTGGATACGGCATCCGGTAAACCCGGCGCAGGCGTGCGGATCAGGCTTTACGGATTGGCTGATGGTCGCGAGTTATTGACCAGCGCGATTACCAACAGCGATGGCCGAACAGACTCACCGCTCCTGGATGTAAAGTCATTCCAGGCTGGCACCTACGAGCTGGAATTCTCCATCGGCGACTATTTCAAGGCAAATGGCGCTCGGCAGAGCGAGCCTCCATTCCTGGATGATGTCCTCATCCGCGTGACGCTTTCCCGCGACGAGCACTATCACGTTCCCTTGCTGGCTTCGCCCTGGAGCTATTCGACTTATCGCGGTAGTTGACATGACGTCTGCGAATCCCTGCGGTCGAGAAGCCAGGCGTAGCGTCCGCTTCGTCCTCGATGGCGAAATCGTGACGATTGAAGAAACAGATCCGACCCGTACGGTGCTGCAATTTCTGCGTGAAGACCTGAAACGGACGGGTACCAAGGAAGGCTGTGCGGAAGGCGATTGCGGCGCGTGCACCGTCGTCGTTGCCGAAATCGACGCGGCCGGCAAGCGCCTGCAGGCGCGCGCGATTAATTCCTGCATACAGTTTTTGCCGACGCTCGACGGCAAAGAGTTGTTGACCGTTGAAAGCCTCTGTGATGCCGATAACAATCTCCACCCGGCGCAACAAACGATGATTGAAGCTCACGGCTCGCAGTGTGGTTTTTGTACCCCCGGATTCGTGATGTCGCTTTTCGCGCTTTACAAAAACAATTCGAACCCTGGTCGTCGGGAAGTGGATGAGGCGCTGGCAGGAAACTTGTGTCGTTGCACCGGCTATAACCCGATCGTTGCCGCGGCCCACGACATGTACAAAGCAAAATCGAAGGTATCGGACTGGCGCTATCAAACGGGCGGTGAACAGGTAAGCGAAGATGAGAACAGGCGCATCGCCCGGCTGCGCGAGATCAGGCGGGACGGCCCATTGCATTTCACAGGCGACAACCGGCAGTTTTTCGCGCCACAGGACATCAATACGCTTGCAGATCTAGTGCTGGCGTTTCCGTCGGCTGCCATCCTGGCGGGAGGCACTGACGTTGGCTTATGGGTGACAAAACAGCATCGAAAGCTTGATACTGTCATCTACGTTGGCGACGTTGCCGAACTCTCACACGCAACCGATACCGGATTACATCTCGATATCGGCTCGGCCGTCACCTTGACGGATTCGATGTCACTGATCCTCGAACACTATCCCTCGTTGACGGAGCTGTTTATTCGCTTCGCATCTCCACCTATCCGCAACGCCGGAACGCTGGGCGGGAATATCGCCAACGGTTCGCCCATTGGCGACTCGATGCCGGCACTGTTGGCCCTGCAAACGACATTGGTGATACGCAAAGGTGATGAGGCAAGGATGCTGCCCCTGGCGGACTTTTACCTTGCCTACCAGGAGACGGCGTTGCGAAAAGGGGAATTCATTGAGCGAATTCTTGTGCCGCTGCCGACCGAGGGTGTTCAGGTAGAAAGCTACAAAATATCCAAACGCTTCGACCAGGATATTTCAGCAGTTTGTGCGGCCTTCGCCCTGCAGCTCGAGAACAATCGTGTCGCGGCGTTTGTGGCTGCTTTTGGAGGCATGGCGGCGATACCTGCCCGGGCGCTGAATTGTGAACGAGCGCTTCTCGGCAAGGAGTGGAACGACGAGTCGATTGCGGTCGCAACGAATGCGTTGAACGACGATTTTACGCCGTTATCGGATATGCGTGCGTCGGCGGCTTATCGGCAGCAGGTCAGCAAGAATCTGCTACAACGATTTTTCCTTGATACGAGCAATTCCCGGACGGCCGGTGTGTATCACTATGGGCGCTGAATCAACTCGAATTCGAGGCGCGGCTGGAGCCGCCATTCCGCACGAAAGCAGCCGTCTGCATGTGACGGGTCAGGCAATGTATACGGACGACATTCCGGAGCCGCAGGAAATCCTGCACCTGGCAGTTGGCATGAGTTCGAATCCGCACGCAAAAATAGTCGATCTCGATCTGTCGGCAGTGTTGGCGGCACCCGGTGTGGTCTCGGTCATGACCGCGGCCGACATTCCCGGAACCAACAATTGCGGTCCGGTTATGGATGACGACCCTATACTTGCCCCGGGGTTGGTCCAGTACGCAGGTCAGGCCCTGTTCACCGTAGCCGCGACCACAATCGATGGCGCCCGCAGGGCGGCGCGCCTTGCCGTCGTCGACTACGAGTCGCTGCCGCCGGTATTGGATATCCGGGAGGCGGTTGCGCAAGCGTCATTTGTGCTGCCCACAGAAAAACTGGTACGTGGCGACAGCAGCGGAGCAATCGCCGCTGCAACCCACCGGCTGTCAGGAAGTGTTGACCTGGGCGGTCAGGATCAGTTCTACCTCGAGGGACAGGTTGCGCTCGCGTTGCCCAAAGAAGATGGTGATGTTTTCGTCTACAGCTCGACGCAGCATCCGGGTGAAGTACAGCACCTCGTTGCCAGTGCGCTTGGCAAGAAGTCCAAAGACGTTGTCGTCGAGTGCCGCCGCATGGGCGGGGCATTCGGCGGTAAGGAAAGTCAGGCAGCCTTGATTGCCTGCATCGCAGCGCTGATGGCGGCCAAAACCGGCAAGGCCTGCAAACTTCGACTTGATCGCGATGTCGATATGCTGATGACTGGCAAGCGGCACGATTTCGCTATCGACTATGAGGTTGGATTTGACGACAGCGGACGCATCGCAGGGGTCGAGTTTATGTTCGCTTCCCGTTGCGGCATGTCTGCCGACCTGTCCGGCGCGATCAATGACCGCACCATGTTTCATTGTGACAATGCCTATTATCTTGAGAATATCACCATCGTCTCGCACCGCTGTAAGACCAACACCGTGTCGAACACGGCATTCCGGGGGTTTGGTGGTCCACAGGGGATGTTCGGCATTGAGATCGTGGTCGACGAAATCGCACGGTTTCTGGAAATGGATTCGCTAGCGGTTCGGCGGCGTAATTTTTATGGCATTGGTACGCGGGACGTTACGCAGTACCAGCAGAAGATCGAAGACAATGTCATTCATGACATCGTCGACTCGCTGGTGGAAACGTCTGCCTACGAAAGTCGCGTTGCCGAGTTAAGAGCATTTAACGCTGCCAATGATGTGCTTAAGAAAGGCATAGCGCTCACGCCGGTTAAATTCGGCATTTCGTTTACGGCAACGCATCTCAATCAGGCAGGCGCATTGGTCCACGTCTACACGGACGGCACCGTCCATCTCAATCATGGTGGCACGGAAATGGGCCAGGGGTTGTTTACGAAAGTAGCCCAGGTCGTTGCAGAAGAACTTCAGATCGACATTGACCAGATTAAAGTCACGGCGTCCGATACCAGCAAAGTCCCTAACGCATCGGCAACGGCAGCCTCGAGCGGTGCAGACATGAATGGCATGGCGGCGCAGGCGGCCGCCAGGAAGATCAAGCACAGGTTGACCGAATTTGCTGCGGCCCATTTTTCTGTGACGGAGCGGGACATCCGGTTTTCGCGAAACCAGGTCCGTGCTGGCGATAACGTTGTTTCATTTGCCGAGCTGGCACATATGGCCTGGTTTGCACGCGTTTCATTGTCCGCGACCGGCTACTATCGAACGCCGCGGATCAATTACGATCGCGCCACCTTCAGTGGCAGGCCGTTTTTCTATTTCGCCTATGGCGCCGCGGTTGCGGAGGTCATTATTGATACGCTGACGGGAGAGAATCGTCTGTTACGTGTCGACATCCTGCATGACTGCGGCCGGTCTCTGAATCCGGCTATCGACCTGGGGCAGATCGAAGGTGGATTCGTGCAGGGCGCCGGGTGGCTGACTTCGGAACAGCTTTGGTGGAACGAGACCGGGGAACTCAAAACGCATGCGCCTTCGACGTATAAGATTCCGACGAGCTCCGACGTTCCCGCAGAGTTCAACGTCCGCATGTTTGATTCGCCCAACCCGGAAAAGACTATTTATCGCTCCAAGGCCGTTGGTGAGCCGCCGCTGATGCTCAGTCTGTCCGTGTTTCACGCTATCCGCGATGCGGTAGCCAGCGTTTCCGGCTATCGCCAGCGGCCGGAATTGCACGCGCCGGCCACGCCGGAAGCGGTATTGACCGCCGTTATGGCACAGCGATCCGATGCGTAGCCTGTTACCCAGCCTGCTCTCGCTCGAACAGGCCGGAACATCGGCTGTGTTACTGGCAGTCGTGTCGGTGCGTGGCTCGGCGCCAAGGGAGGTTGGTGCCAGGATGATTGTTACCGAAACAGAAACCATTGGAACCATCGGCGGCGGCCAGCTTGAGTACCAGTGTGTGCAGATTGCCTACAGGCAGTTACGCAACCAGCAGCCGGATCAGGGAACGCGGCGTTTCGCGCTGGGTGCTAACTGCGGTCAATGTTGTGGCGGCGTCGTCGAAATTTTGTTCGAGACATTCGATGTTAAGAATGGCAGTTGGCTGCACGCACTGAGCGCCTGTTACCAGCGCAGGCAGCCCGTCGTGCTGGCGAGTCCCCTTAACGGTTCACCGGATAAAATCCTGGTTGCTGCCGACGATCATGAGACCTTTAGGAAGGCGGGAAACTGTCCCGAGGAGACAATCTCGGCCGCGCGGGCAGTCCTCCTGTCACGCGCCCAAAGCCAGGTTGCCGGCGATTACCTCCTGGAGCCAGTGCGCGAAAGCGAATTCAATATTGCGATATTCGGTGCCGGTCATGTCGGTGCGGCGACGGTCGATGCATTAAGCCGGCTTGATTGCTCTGTCCGTTGGATCGATGCGCGTCGAAACGTTTTTCCTGATGTAACGCCTGAAAATATTCAGGTTGTTGAGACCAGTGATCCTGCGCGCGAGATTTTGGCGATGCCGGCCGGGTCGTACTTCATCGTGATGACGCACAGCCACGCCCTTGATCAGGAGATTTGCCAGCGGGTATTGCAGCGACGCGACTTTGCCTATTGTGGCTTGATAGGCAGTGTTTCCAAGCGCAGGCGATTCGAGCGGCTCATGAAAAAGCAGGGTTTGCCGGGCCACTTGCTCGAGCGCCTGGTTTGTCCTATTGGCATCGACGGTATATTGGGTAAAAAACCAGTCGAGATTGCCCTCTCGGTAAGTGCGGAACTGCTGAAGGTCAGGGACACGATCGCAATGGCACACGCCACCGATCCTGTTTGCAGGGAGGTGCGTGCCTGATGGAAGCCTACCTGGTCGAATGGCTCAATCTTCTGGGCCGTTGGGTGCATTTCATTACCGGAATCGCCTGGATTGGCTCCTCTTTCTATTTCATATGGCTCGACAACCACCTGGAAACGCCAAAAGAGAAAGCCGACGACGATAAAGGCGTCGGCGGCGAACTCTGGTCGGTACATGGCGGTGGTTTTTATCATGCGCAGAAATATCGAGTGGCTCCCGAGGTCCTGCCGGAAACCCTGCACTGGTTCAAGTGGGAGGCCTATACGACCTGGATTACCGGGATGTTCTTGTTGGCACTGGTCTATTGGTATGGCGCCGAGGTCTATCTCATTGACCGTGCCGTCGCAGATCTTAGCCCCGGCTTAGCAATTGGTATCGCCGTCGCCATACTCGCCGGCGGCTGGATCGTCTACGACCAGATGTGCAGGTCGCCGCTGGGTCGGAATGACAGCGTATTTGCCGTGGTCCTGTTCGCTATGACCGCATTCCTGGCCTGGGGTCTGTGTCAGCTTTTCAGTGGTCGCGGTGCTTACATCCACTTTGGCGCGGTGCTTGGCACGATTATGGTTGCCAATGTATTGATGGTGATCATTCCGGGGCAGCGGCGCATGGTTGCTGCATTCTCGAACAACGAAGAACCGGATCCGGAGGATGGTATTCGAGCCAAGCAACGCTCGGTACATAACACGTATTTCACTTTGCCAGTGCTGTTCGTCATGACCAGCAACCACTACGCGATGACTTACAGCCATGAATACAACTGGCTGATACTCATTGCAATAACGCTGGTCGGCGCGCTGATACGGGTGTATTTCGTTGCCCGCCACAAGGGCAAGGCGTCGCCCGTACCGATCATCATTGCCGCCATAATGATCCTGGCATTGGCTGCCGCACTCGCACCCTCGTCCAGAGCGACGGCGGTCGAAAAGGTCAGTCTTGCGACCGTACGGCCGGTCCTTGAAACTCGCTGTACTATCTGTCACTCCGCAGCCCCAACGCACCCCGCCTTTCCCGCGGCTCCCGGCGGCGTGATGCTGGATACCGATGAGCAAATCAATGCTGAGGCGTCCAGAATTCATCAACAAACCGTCGTGCTGCAGGCCATGCCAATTGGCAACCTGACGCAAATGAGCGACGCTGAGCGAGCACTGGTGGACGCCTGGTTCCTGTCAAACGATGAGTGACGATGTGCGCAAACCCGCGATGGATATTGAGGCGTTCGTCCGGCGCTACGGCGGAATCTATGAACACTCGGACTGGGTGCCCCGCGAATCATTTAACGAAGCGATTCATGCCAACGATTCAGGCGAACTCGCAGCGCTTTTTGCCCAGTGCGTTGACAATGCGTCTCACGAACGTCGACTCAAACTCATTCGGGCCCATCCGGATCTCGCCGGGCGAGCCGCAATTGCGGGTGAACTCACGGTTGAGTCCAATTCAGAGCAGGCGAGTGCCGGCATCGATCAATGCACGCCGGAGGAGTTCGCGAGATTTCAGGATTTGAACAATCGCTACACCGAAAAATTTGGTTTTCCGTTTGTCATGGCGGTACGCAACAGTAACCGCAATGCGATCCTGTCAGCGTTCGCTGCACGCTTGCACAACAACGCTGCAGACGAGTTCGAGACAGCGATTGCCGAGATACACAAGATCGCGCGGATGCGACTCAATGCCATGGGAATGCAATGAAAAGCGAGAACCCGTTTCACCAGTGGATACGCCTGGAACAGCCGCGACTGGGTACCCGCGTTGTATACGCGACGGATGAATTTTTTGCTGCGAAGGAGCGGTTGATTGACGTCGCGGAGCCCGTCTGGATCGATGACAAATACGATGATCACGGAAAATGGATGGATGGCTGGGAGTCGCGCCGAAAGCGTACCGCAGGCCACGATTATTGCGTAGTGCGGTTGGGCATACCCGGTGTGATCCACGGATTCGACATCGATACCCGGTATTTCACTGGAAATTTCCCGCCCGCCGCGTCAATCGAAGTGTGCCAATGCGACGACGATATTCCGGGAGAGGATGCGCTCTGGCGGAGTATCCTGCCCCGCCAGGACCTCGTCGGCGATGCGCACAATTATTTTGCTATTGATGATGGAGAAACCGTTACGCATCTGCGATTGAATATTTTCCCTGACGGTGGCGTCGCTCGACTGCGTATTTTTGGCCAGGTCAGGCCGGATCCCGGACGGATGAGTGCCCCTGGTTTGGTAGACCTTATCGGAATGAAAAACGGCGGGCGTGCCGTCTGCTGCAGCGATGAACACTACGGGAGTATGCACAACCTCAACCTGCCGGGTGATGGTACGCACATGGGTGATGGCTGGGAGACAGCAAGACGGCGTGGACCCGGGAACGACTGGGTTGTCTTTGAACTCGGCAGGCCCGGAATTATCGAGGAAATCGAAATCGATACCGCCTATTTTAAAGGGAATTATCCTGATCGAGCGGAAGTACGTGGGGCGATGGCAACCGCAGGCGATGATCTCGTGTCATCGAGTGAGCGCTGGGCAGTCGTCCTGCCGGAAAAAAAGCTCGATATGGATAAAGTGCATACGTTCAAGATCGAAGATCAGGACGCAGGACCGGTTTCGCACGTACGCCTCAATGTATTTCCCGATGGCGGAGTCAGCCGAATGCGCATCAGGGGAAAAGCAGTATGACCGAATGGACGCTCGACTCGACGCCACTTACGCCAGGCGCATTCGCCCCTTTTGGTGATGTCATAGAAGCATCAAGCGCGACAAACAAAGTAATGAACGAAGCGCGATTCGAACGGTTTCACGACCTGGCATTGATTGATGTCGATACGAGAAACAACGGGCATGTGGCGATAAGCATCGCTGAAAGCAAAGTTCCCGTTACCCTTCCTTACCGGTTCGACATTGTCGAGCGTCATCCACTTGGTAGCCAGGCGTTTATTCCGCTGGGTAATTTTTCGTTCACGATTGTAGTGGCCCCTGCAGGTAAAGAGGTCAACGTTGAGGACCTGGCAGCGTTTTCGACCAACGGCGCGCAAGGCATCAACTACCATCGCGGTACCTGGCACATGCCGCTCATCTCAACTGCAGCCGGCGAGAAATTCCTGATCGTCGATCGCGCACCTGGAATCGATAACTGCGACGAGTTAGTCCTCAGCACGCCGGTTGTTTTGCATGCCTGAACGCTCAGCGCGCCCCGTCTGATCACACAGTGTCAGGCTGCCGGTTTTTTTTTGCGGGCCTCGACCAGCGCTTCCAGTCGATCAATCACCGGCCTGATTTCTGCCTTGTGAGTGCGGAGTTCTTCGATGGACATTCCGGATAGTTCATACGGCAGTACCAGCCAGTCCGCGGTCTCATGAACATAGTAATCCGGCGGCCGGATCGTATTTTCGGTCGGGCGGTACCAAACGGTTGCAATGCGAATATCGTGCGGCAGGTTTCTGCGGGACTTCTTGGCGAGTTGCTCGATCACAGCATTGACGCTTGATCCCGTGCTATACGCATCGTCAACGATCAACAATGAGTGTTCCTCGCATACGCGCTCGTGCAAATAGCGCAGTCCATGGGCCCGAATGGCATCTGCCTTTTTGACCATCCTTGAATAACTTGCCTGGCCCCTGTAGGAGGTCCGAATAGCGATGTGATCCGTTTTGATGCCGAAATGATCGAGGCCTTCCTGGACCGCGATTCCAACCGCGCTGCCACCGCGCCACAGTCCAACCAGGAAATCGGGTTTAAATCCGGATGCATGGATATTGGCGGCAAGCTGGAATGAATCCAGGAGCAGATCGTTGGCCGCTACAAATGTCTTTTTCATCGAAATGGCCCCTGATTCTTCTTTTTGGCAGTCATGAGTTTGCGTGTAATATTGCGGAACACATTATAACGACAAAAAGGCGTGCCGATGGACAAGACCGTGCTGTCTGCGCAGGATCTACTCGAGGACTCATTCCGGCTGGGTCTTGACGTGCTGGAAAGCGGCTTCGAGCCCACACTAATCATTGCGATCTGGCGCGGCGGTACGCCGGTCGGCATGGCGGTCCAGGAAGTGCTCGAATACTGTGGCGTCCAGTCTGATCATATTGCGATCAGGACGTCGTCATACCTGGGCGTCGATCAGCGCGGTACGGTTGCCGTGCATGGTCTAAACTACATCATCAAAAAAATATGCCGCGAAGATCGGGTCCTGATCGTTGACGATGTGTTTGATACCGGTAATACCATCAAGGCGGTCATCGCGGAGATTCGCAATAAAGCCCGCGGCAATACTCCTGACGACATCCGCGTGGCCGTGCCATGGTTCAAGCCCAGTCGCAATGAAACTGACATGGAGCCTGACTTCTTCCTCAAGGAAACGGCGGAGTGGCTGGTCTTTCCCCATGAACTCGACGCGCTGACTCGAGAGGAAATGCGCGAAGCGCGGCCCAGGCTACACGAAATCGTCTATGGCGCGACTGCCTGAGATCCACTAAAGCGAAGCGGCAGATAACAGCAATCCGCACCGCGCCAGGTGGTAACGATTAGCGCCATTAGCAACCACATCGTCGTACCACAGATCGCCCGGACTCTTAATTCGAAGAATAGCGGTTCGTTTGGTCGGGGTTTACTTCCCTGTCGCGATGGAAATCTGTCGGACTTACGCCAAACAGGCCCCTGAATGCGATACCAAATTCGTCGGTAGATCGAAATCCAGCCATTTCAGCAACCCGCGACACGAAGTCCGGATCGTCCGACTCTTCGATGAGCAGATGCCTCGCAAATTTTGCTCTGCGCTGATTCAGAAACTTGTCGAAATTCATCTGAAATTCGCTGCGCAGGACATAAGTCAGCTGCTCTGCGGTGCAGCCAAGCTGTTCGGCAACGCGCAGCAATGTAAGGTCCTTGTCGAGAAAAATATGATCATCATCCATCAATTTCGACAATTGTTTTCGGTAGGTCGAGATTTTCCAGACGCCAAGGCCGGCTTCGGCATATTTCGGCAAGCCATGCCGTCTCTCCGCTAACCTGCAGATCTCTTCGAGGTCTGCTTCATTGGGACTGCTGTAGAATTCGCTTGACGTGAGTATCTTGCCGTCGCGAACGATGAGAACGCAAGCGCCGTAATAAAACACCGGTTCGTTCGGGTCACCGTGGTTATGCACGCTGTAACGATACGCCACACCCCCGTTTACCGTTACCGGATCGCCAACAATTTTGTAGTAGAAATTATCTATTTCGAAACAGGCACGAAAATATACGGACAGGTCCTTGCCAACACAGGTTTCCATCCAGAACGCATCGTAATACGCTGCACCTTTGTGCATCAGCGCGAGTACTTTATCTACGTCTTGTTGATTCCATGCATCGACGTATGCTTTAGCGAGTTTGCGCAGGTCCATTCATTGTCCCGCCTTATAATTTTTGATGGCCGAGATTGTAAACACGTTCAAACGATCGCGAAAAGACAAATTTTTCTTAACGACGTATGTGGTCGACAGAGTCTAGAAATTGAGTCGCCAGGAGCGCGTGTCGCTGCGACCCGTGCGACGTTTGCGCATTCGCGCATGCAGCGACGCGCGTTTATCCGTCAGCCATTCCTCGCGTTCCACATATGGGTCCTGCCCACTGTCCCGGCGACGCTTTTCTTCGGCTACGCGATACTCGGAAAACTCTTCATAGGAATCAATTTCGTTCCTTAATTCGCGGATCACCAACTCCACGTAGATTGCATCGTCGAGAAATCCCAATCCCGGAATGTGGTCAGGGATGAGGTCTTCCGGATTGCAAAAGTAAATAAGGGCGCCGAGAACGCGTTTGCGATCGTCAGCCGAGAGCTGCCACTCAACGTCGCCAATCATATTGATCACAACCTCGAGTTTGGCTATACGTTCGCCTATGAATTCAGGCAGCTCATTGGTTTTGGCGTCCTTGACGAGCTGCCGTGCCGCGGCTTCTATGGCGTCATCATCGTGGCTTTCCTCCATAACGGATTTGGCCCTGTCCACGATTTTCTGAAAATGTTCGAGATCGTGGTCGCTAAGTGTAAATGTAATGTCGAGTGGCATATCTGGCTGTCCTTGGATTATTGTTTTCGACGGTTGATCGACTGCCGATTATCAGAATTCGCAATCATTCGCCTGGCGTCGATTGTATACCGATCGGGGTTAGCCGGCCATTTGCGCCCGAGCAGAATTCACGCCTGAGTCCGTTGCGGCCAGTCGGCCTGGCGCTCATACTCAGGAAAAATCAGACACCCGATTCAGAACTATGCCACAACACACCGATCCACTGGCGAGCATTACAGAAGAGACACCGACGTTAAGTGAAGCTGCAGCTATATCAATCGTTCGCGAGCAGTACGGGCTGGACGTGTCCGTCCGGCCCCTGGTTAGCGAGCGGGATCAAAACTTCGAAATGCGTGCGGCAGATGGTCAACGTTATGTGCTCAAAATAGCCAGCAGTGCTGAAGAAAAAGCGGTTACGCATTTTCAGGTTGAAGCACTGTTGCATATCGCCAAGTACCTAAAAGGAAACAAGTCGCCGCTCAGCGTGCCGAAAGTTCTCCTCACCCGGAGTGGAGAAACACATACGATGATCGACGTGGATGGCAGATCGCATGTGGCTCGCGTCGTCAGTTACGTCGACGGCGTGCCGGTAGGAGAGCGCGTGCCGTCAGGATTACTCTGCCGGAATATGGGGCGCTACCTGGCATACCTGCAAAAGGCGTTGCGGGGTTTTAGTCATCCCGGTAGCCAGCAGTTGCTTCTTTGGGATGTTCAACAGGCGCTGCAACTACGCGAACTCATTACCCATATTCCGAAAGACGGTGTACGTGCGGACGTAAAGCGTTCCCTGGACGAGTTCGAAAAGTTCGCATGGCCCGAACTTCCTTCGCTTCGTCGCCAGGTCATACATAGCGATTTCAATCCGGACAACGTGTTGATACAGGCGACAAGGTCTGATGTCGTCGCCGGCGTCATTGATTTTGGCGATATGCTTGAAGCGCCCCTTATCGTGGATGTCGCAATAGCGGCGTCTTACCTGAGACCCAGCGAAGGCGATCCGCTTGCGTTGATTGCAGAGTTCCTTGCCGGATACGCAAGCGTTACGTCGTTGCAATCCATTGAGCTCAAAATTTTGTTTGAACTTATCAGGGCGCGCCTGTGTGCGTCGATCGTCATACTTTACTGGCGCGCGTCGTTCCGCGATGCAAACGATCCTTACCTGAGCAAGCTGCTTGATGCGGAGTCATTTGCGGAAACATTTCTATCGCGACTGAACCTGATTCCCCGGGGAAATGCCAGGCAGGCTTTCGAGCAGGTCTGTGCATCGACAAAACTGCAATAGTGGATCTTTGACGGCCATCGTAGTCGCCTGAAATGCGGCTATCCTGAAATGAGAAAATCTGACCATCTGCAGCAAATGCAGTGGCAAAAAGCTGTGGAGCAGTTCCGGAATCACTGGATGGGTGGCAGTACCATTAACCATATTCTGGCCAATGACCCCGTCAAACTACGTCAATGAATCCGCTGGTAATCCTGTCTTCTCTGCTCGCGGTCGGCGCCGTCGGATACCTTTTCCTCGGCCTGCGATTGCTCAGCGGCAAGCGTGAAATCGGTAGCCTTCCCCTTGGCATTACCTTTCTGGTTATCAGCTATTGGGTAATTGGTGGCGCGATTGAACAGGCGGCAGATTCATTCGTCGTCTTCAGTATCGGTCGCTTAAGCCACTTTGTTGGCACGGCGTTAATCCCGGTAACAATCTTTATGTGCTTTCGTGAATATACCGGCAAGGTTAACGCCGCAAGCACAGTAATTGCATTACTCATTGTTCCGGTACTGTCAATTATTGTCGCCGCGACCAATTACTGGCACGAGTTCATGTGGTATCTGCCTGCTGTCGGAGAATCTATCAAGTTCTTAACGCGCCCGGCAGAATTTGGTCCCTGGTTCTATTTTGTCCACGGCCCCTATAGTTACGCGCTGCTCGGCGCCAGCGTGCTCACACTAATGATGCACAGTAAGGCGGTCACCTCGTCGCAGCGTCGCAGTCTGTTGGTCCTGGCAGGCTCCGCCGTGGTCCCGATTATCGCAGTCATCGCCTACGACCTGGGTCTCACCCCGAACACAGTGTCAACCCTGCCAATCGTGTTCGCGCTTATGCTACCGATCTATGCGTGGCTGGTGTTTGGCGACGAAAGAGCCGGGTTCACACCGCTAGCTTACGAAACCGTATTTCAGAATATGCAGGACCCAGTCATCGTCGTCGACGACGAGGAACGCATTATCAGTCTTAACCACGGTGCAGAACTACTGCTAAAAAAAGCAGAGGCTGATGTTCTTCGCCAGCCCCTGGACAGCGTATTCGGCGCGGACGCGTCCGAAGTGCATGATGCTATCGATACCGGGCTGCCACAGAAGATGCTGACAACGTCGGGTCGGTTCCTGCATATTCAGGTTACGCCCATCGCAACCAACAATGCGATAGCCAGTAACGCGAGCGTCGTCATGTTCCGCGACGTTAGTGATGTCGAGAATGCACAGAAAGAGGTGCTAGACAGCGAAAGGCTACTACGGACGCTGGTTGACCACTCAGTTAATGGCATCGTCAGGCTGCGCTGGTTTAACGAGGGCGACGAGCCAGGTACCCGAACGCTGCGTTGCATATTCGCGAACGCCGCTGCGGGGCGTTACCTGAATACTGATTCACATACGTTAACGGATGCCACGGCAGATAGTCTTCTGGAATATGCTACAACCGGGTTAATGACTGATGATGGTGTCGCGATGCGTGAGCGCTTTGCCGATGCCGCAGCTCGTGGTGAAGTCTTCGATACGGAAACCCGCGTCGAAATTGATGGCGATGCTAAATGGTTGCGAATGATCGGCGAGCCCGTCGGCGATGATTTTGCACTGACTTTTGTCGACGCAACGGACGGCAAGGCGAAAGAGAAAAAAATGGAGTCCATTGCCAGGTCCGATCCGCTTACAGGCGTATTGAATCGGCGCGGATTCGAGCGCGACGCAGCGCAGCTTCTAACGCAAAGCGAAGACGATGCGACCGGTGCTTTGCTCTTCATTGACCTGAACGGTTTCAAGCAAATCAACGACCGCTATGGACATGAGGTTGGTGACCAGTTGCTGATAGATGCGGCCGAACGCCTGCAGACGAGCCTCCGGTCCTGCGACATCATTGGCCGGCCCGGTGGCGATGAATTCGTGGCCCTGGTGCCGAACGTCACCCCGGCGGTGGCAGAAAAACTGGCAACTCGACTGACCGGTTCTCTGGAACAAGAGTACTTGATCGACGGCCAGCCATTGTTGTGTACCGCAAGCATCGGCCTCGCGCTCTATCCGGAGCACGCGAACACCTTGACGGGGCTGCTGCGCGCAGCAGATTCGGCTATGTATCGCGCGAAAGAACGCAGCAGGTCGATCTCGCCCGCCGGAGACAAGGATCTGCTGGAAAAAGCGGTCTGAGATCCTGAAATATCCCACGACTGAGCTCAACGCGTAATAAATTCGCATCCGACGCGGTCAATTGTGTATCCGCAGCAGTGGTTCCGTTATGCAGCTCACTCAGAAACTCGTATATGCAACGTTTGTTGCCTTGTTGATCAGCACATTCGTCGTGTCTCATCCAATTCGGGTGGACGCCGCGGACGAGGCCGTCAGCGTAGCAGCGCCGGAATCAGTCAGCTCGGGCGAGGTGACATTGAATCACAGGGCGCCAAGCGACGCGGCAGAGTCGAGCGCTTCAAGGGCCGTTAGTGCGGCACCTCCGCCGGCGAGAGCCCTGACGACTGCATCAGCAGAACAGGTCCACTGATGTATCCCGTGGCCTGACCAGTTTGAGTTGTAAACCCGGCAATCCAATCCCCTGCCGGGGTCTTAAGCGCCGACAGACCGCGAAAGTAGTCTGCCGGCGCTTTTTTGTGGCAGTCTCCCAGCTGAGTGGCGATTTGTTTAGGAGTCTGCGAAATAGTGAACGAAAATAATAGAGGGCCAATCGCGAAGATTATTTCCGCCGCGACCAAAGTCGAGCCCAACGAAACACGCGCAACCATTCTGTCATTCCTGTTCGTGTTTACGCTCATGGCGGCCTATTTCATTATCCGCCCGGTCCGCGATGCGATGGCCAGCGACTGGACCCGGACGGAAACGAGTTTTCTTTGGACACTGACGTTTTTCTTCAGCATCGTCGCCGTGGTCGTATACGGCTTCGTCATATCGCGGGTTCGCTTCAGTCGGGTAGTGCCAGGTGTCTATGTTTTCTTCGCGACAACCTTTGCAGCCTTCTACCTGGGTTCCGGATTGGTAGATGACGCTACGCTGGTCGACAAGACGTTTTATGTCTGGCTGAGTGTATTCAGTCTCTTTCATGTCTCGGTCTTCTGGAGTTTCATGTCGGGGCTTTTTTCAAAAGACCAGGCGCCGCGTCTGTTCGCCATAATTGCCAGTGGCGCGAGCATTGGGGCGATTGTCGGCCCGGCGATACCGACGTTCTTCGCCGAAGAAATAGGGGTGATGAACCTGATGCTCATTTCGGCCGGGATGCTGCTCATTCCTGTGCCTATGATCAGCGCGTTGGAAAAACTCAAAACGACCGAGCTTGGCAACGCAGACTTGCAGGCCGACCTGAGCCAGGCGCAGCGGCTCGGCAAGAATCCGTTTTCGGGTTTCATGCTGTTCGTCAAAGATCCCTATTTGCTGGCGATCGGCGTTTTCATCCTGATGTATGTCACGATGAGCACGTTCGTCTATATGGAGTTGCGCGAATTTCTCGCGCCGTACGAACGTGCACAAAGAACCGAGATTCAGGCGAGTATCGACCTGGCAGTGAATTCACTCGCCGTACTGACCGCACTTTTTGCGACCAGCAGGCTCACGACGCGCTTTGGCATGGCGACGACGCTAGCGATTATTCCCATGCTGATGGTTGGCGGTTGGCTGGTCGTAGCAGCAATTCCGGTGCTGGCGGTGCTCATCGGTTTGCAAATAGCGCGGCGCGCAGGCAACTACGCAATTACGCGGCCGGGTCGGGAAATGCTGTTTACGCAGGTCGACGCCGAGACTCGCTATAAGGCAAAACCGGTGATAGACATCGTCGTCTATCGCGGCGGAGATATGGTCACCGCCTGGCTGCATACCGGTCTGCGCGAGACCATGAATCTTGGCCTTGGCGGTGTCGCCCTGTTTGCCGCCGTGATTGCCGGTGTCTGGGCAATGGCAGGGGCCTATCTCGGTCGTGTCTATAATCGCGCCGATGCGACTAGCGGGAGTGAACCTTGAACAAGGCATGGATCTGTGATGCCGTCCGAACGCCAATTGGCCGCTACGGAGGCGGCCTGTCGTCGATACGTACGGACGATCTTGGTGCCATTCCGATTCGGGCTTTGATCGAGCGTAACCTGGGGCTCGATCCCGCGGCAATTGATGACCTTGTATACGGTTGTGCCAATCAGGCTGGAGAAGACAATCGTAATGTAGGACGAATGTCTGCGCTGCTGGCGGGATTGCCGACCGAGGTGCCGGCGGCGACCGTCAACCGCCTGTGCGGCTCCGGGATGAATGCCCTCGGCAATGCTGCCCACGCTATCCAGGCCGGACAAGCGGAAATCGTTATCGCGGGTGGCGTTGAATCCATGTCGCGCGCGCCATTCGTAATGGCAAAATCGACGACGGCATTCGGCCGCAATGCAGAGATGTACGATACGACGCTGGGGTGGCGCTTCGTCAATCGTGCGCTGGAGAAACAGTACGGCACTGATTCTATGGCGGAAACCGCCGAGAACGTTGCCGCCGACTTTGCCGTTTCCAGGGATGACCAGGATCAGTTCGCATTGCGCAGTCAGCTTAAGGCGGCTGCGGCAATTGCCTCTGGAGCGCTGGATGAGGAAATCGTCCCGGTCAGTGTTCCCCAAAGGAAAGGCGATCCGCTGGTTGTCAGCGTGGATGAGCACCCACGCGCGGGCTCTACCATCGAGGGCCTGGCCAAACTGCGTCCTATCGTCCGCAAAGACGGCACAGTCACGGCAGGCAACGCATCGGGCATCAACGATGGGGCTTGTGCGCTGTTGATTGCGTCCGATGCGGCCGTCAACAAGTACCATTTGCAGCCGCTGGCAAGTGTCGCCGCCTGGGCATCCGCCGGAGTCGAGCCGCGGGTTATGGGAATCGGCCCCGTACCCGCAGCGAGGAAAGTGCTGGCGCTTGCCGATCTGTACCTCGACAAGATTGACGTCATAGAGCTGAACGAAGCGTTCGCGGCCCAGGGCCTGGCAGTCCTGCGGGAATTGGGTATCGACGATGACTCCGATAGAGTAAATGCGAATGGCGGTGCTATCGCACTCGGCCATCCTTTAGGTATGTCCGGTGCCAGGCTGGTAACGACTGCTGCTTACCAGTTGCGGCGTACAGGTGGTACCTATGCACTTTGCACGATGTGCATTGGTGTCGGCCAAGGCATAGCTATGGTGATCGAAAGCGCATGAGTGAAATTCATCCAGATGGCGAGAGCCGCAACCTCCAGCTGATCGCCGAACGGATTCGCTCGAGACGCACAACAAAACTCTTTCTCAAGCAAGAAGTGAGCCGGGGCCTGGTCCATGACGCCATCGAAGTTGCACGCTGGGCGCCAAACCATCATTTGACCGAACCATGGCATTTCTACCTGATGGGCAAGGAGAAGGTTGCAAAAAGCATCGAGCTTATTCGCACGATCGTAGCGGAGAACAAGGACGAAGAAGTGGCGGCATTCAAGGCAAAGTCCGCCGCGGAAATTCCGGGCTGGCTGACCGTAACGTGCCAGAAATCAGATGACGAGTTGCTGCAACTTGAGGACTACGCCAGCTGCTGTTGCGCGATTCAAAACCTGACATTGTATTTGTCCGAAGCCGGCGTCGCCTGTAAATGGACCACCGGTCTGATTACGCGGGACCAGCGTTTTCTCGACCTGCTCGGCATCGATGCGGAAAAAGAATTCGTGGTGGGGCTGATCTGGTATGGATACCCGAAAATGCTGCCGACGCAGAACCGCAAAGATGTCGCGGAAATATCGACTGAAACCGACTAGGGTTGGGGGTGTGACTGCCGAAGTACAATTTGGCGAAACAGAAAGATCACCCCTACGAACAACCCGGAAATGCCAACGCCCAGGGTTACATTCAGGATAGTCCCTGTATAGAGCGTGCTGTTGATAATCGCGCTGGCGGCGCCTGCGAGGCTTTGCGTTGTGCCGATGACGGAGGCTGCGACGCCGGCAATCTCGGGAACGGGTTCGAGCGCGAGCGCCGTCGCGTTGGGCAATAAAAAGGCTGTGCCGCACATAAACAGGCAAACGTTGCCCCATATCCACCAGAAGCCTGCATCGCCCTGCCACGCCATGTAGACCAGTTGAATGCCGGCGAGGCTGACAATTGCCGAACCCAGGCCGATCATTTGGAGCGGGTCAAATCGGTGCAGGAAGCGTCTGTTGATCAGTGAACCAACAAGTATCGCCACACCGGTCATCGCAAATATATAGCCGAAGTGTTGTACCGGATAGCCGTACAGTTCGATGACGAGTGCGGATGAACCGCTGATGATCGTCATGATGCCACTGATGGTGGTCAGAATTACGATGATCCCGAAGATACTCTGGCGTTGCGCTGCAAGCACTTTAAGGCTATGTCGAAACTGCATCCAGATGCCCGTTTTGTTTGACGGTCTGTGAGTCTCGCGCAGCGACGTTTTGATACCTGCAAGGATCAATGCACCTGCAATGGTGGTTGCGATAAACGGCAGCTGCCAGCCCCAGGTAGTGACCAGGTAGGCGCCCAGTAATGGTGCAATCATCGGCGCGGCGGTGAAGACCATGACCAGGAACGACATCAACCTGGCGGCCTGCTTGCCGCTAGAGATGTCCCGCACCATGGCGCGAGCGAGGACCATACCAACAGATGAGCCGATACCCTGGACGAACCGGGCGCCAAGAATGACGTTGATGTCGTCGCTTACGGACGTGACGATTCCGGCAAGTGTGAACAACCCAATACCAAAATACAGAACCGGCATGCGCCCGATGCGGTCAGAAACGAGTCCCGCCGGCAGCTGTCCAATCGCCATGCCGGCCATAAACATGCCGACGACCTGTTGACCGAGAGACATGCTGGTCGAGAGATCACGCACCATCAGCGGGATTGCGGGCAGGCTGATATCGAGCGCGAATGCGACGAGTGCGGTCAACAATCCGAGGACGACGATGAATCGACGCGATGTTGCCAGGCCATTATTCATTTCGGGTATCGCGCACGATTGGAGATTCCGGGAGGATCGCGCAGAATAGTGCTTTCCGATCGCCAATCACAGTATTGATTTTGAAGGTCGCAATGAAAGACTGGTTAAAAGTGGCAATGCGTAACGACGTCGTGGTTCGAAGCCTGAAGGTGGGCGCCATTGTCGGAACCTTGCTAACGGCGATAAATCAGGGTGACCTCATCCTGTCTGGCGACCTTACGGTTGCCGCCATCTGGAAGATTCCGCTAACGTATCTCGTGCCTTTCAGTGTCTCTACGTATGCCAGCGTCTCATCGATACTCGCGCAGCGCGAGGACGCGGGGAATATGCACTTATAAAGGCTGACCGCCGACGAGCAGCTCGGTAAGTTCATTGGTGCCGATCCAGTATGAAAGCACCTGCGGATGGTTGATGTCCCAAATTGCAAGATCGGCCCGCTTGCCGGTTTCCAGGGTGCCGCGGTCAGCAATGAGTCCAAGCGCGAGAGCCGCATTCCGGGTTACGCCCGCCAGGCATTCTTCCGGCGTCAGCTTGAACAGGCTGGTCGCCAGCGACATCGTCGTACGCAGTGAGCACACTGGTGACGTACCCGGGTTGCAGTCGGTCGCTATGGCGATCGGCACACTCTTGTCCCGCAACTGCTCTATCGGCGGAACCTGTGTTTCGCCGAGCGTCAGAAATGCGCCCGGCAGTAAGACCGCTACGGTCCCTGCGTTTGCCAGGGCGTCGGTTCCGCTGTCTGTCGTGTACTCGAGATGGTCGGCAGACAGGGCCGCAAACTCGGCCGCGAGTGCGGCGCCGCCACCGTCACTCAGTTGATCAGCGTGTAGTTTGACGGGCAGTTCGCTGGCCTTCGCAGCTTCGAATACGCGGGCAATTTGCTCAGTCGAGAATGCTATCGATTCACAGTAGGCATCCACGGCGTCAGCGAGCCCGCGTTCATGCACTGCCGGCAGCATTTCATTGCAAACAAGATCGATGTAGCCGTCACTGTCATTCTTGAATTCAACGGGTATCGCATGCGCCCCGAGGAACGTGCTGCGAATAGTGATGCCCGCACTGCGCCCCAGTTCACGCACGACTTCCAAAACGCGGAGTTCGGATTCGAGGTTCAGGCCATAACCCGATTTGATCTCGACCGTAGCGCAGCCCTCGGCGCGCAGCGTTTGCAATCGCGCTCGAGTCTGTTTGAGCAGGGTTTCGGTTGACGCGGCGCGCGTCGCATTGACGGTCGACATGATGCCACCACCAGCACGCGCGATTTCTTCGTAGCTGGCACCCTGCAGGCGTTGTTCGAATTCCCGTGCCCGGTCACCCGCAAACACGAGATGAGTGTGGCAATCGATCAGTGCAGGGGTAATCCAGCGACCCTGCACTGAGCGTGTTGCGGCGATGTTCGCCTCCGGCAGCTCGCTCGCGGCACCGATCCACGCAATATTGCCATTCGAGATCGCCACCGCAGCATCGCGGATGGCGCCATAGGCCGGGCCGTCCTCCACCATGGTGGCGACGTTTGCGTCTGTCAACAGCAGGTCCCAGTTCGCCATGTATCTCACCGTCTCAGGATTGCAATGGACCGTAGCATGCACTAGCCTGTATATACAACCTGGAAGACGCACCGTTATGACCACACTATTCGCCTCGCAGGCGCTCACAGCAAACGGCTGGGCAAAAAACGTCCGCATTGTCATCGAGGGCGGCCGGATCAGGTCGCTGGAGCGCGATGCAGGCGCCGAAAAGGGCGATATTGCCGCTGGCATCGTCATTCCAGGACTGGCCAACGTGCACAGTCACGCGTTCCAGCGCGTCATGGCGGGGCACACTGAGAATCGCGGCCCCGCCGACAAGGATAACTTCTGGTCATGGCGGCAGCGCATGTACCACCTGGCCGGGAAGATCGATGCAGCGGCGTTGCAGGCGATAGCACGGCAGGCCTATGGTGAGATGCTCGCCACCGGCTATACCTCGGTAGCGGAATTTCACTACCTGCACAGTGAGCCTGACGAACGCGCCACTTCGGCAGCAATGTTCGAGGCAATCGCAACCGCCGCGGACGATGCAGGCATCCGACTGACCTACGTTCCGGTGTTATATGAACGTGCCGGTTTTGCGGAGAACACGCCGACAGCAGCCCAGCAACGATTCGCGCGATCTGTCGAGGAGCTGGTGGAGCACTACGAAAACGTCAGCAAACGGGCGGGGGATCGATTCATGACGGGCATTGGCGTGCACAGTTTGCGCGCCGTGTTCCCGGAGTCGCTAAGGGCCATCGCCGCCGTCGCAAAACGTGATCACGTGCCAATGCATATTCACATTGCCGAACAGCAACGGGAGGTTGACGAATGCATCGAGGTGTTGGGCGCGCGTCCCGTCGAATGGTTGTTTGATCAATGCGAAATCAACGAGCGATGGTGTCTCGTGCATGCGACGCACGTTGACGATACCGAAGTCGCAGCTATCGCGCGTGCAGGCGCTATTGTCGGCCTGTGTCCCAGCACAGAGGCGAATCTCGGTGACGGTTTGTTTCCCTTGAAAACCTTTCTCGAACTGGGTGGCCAGATCGCCATCGGATCGGACAGCCATGTCTCTATCAATCCCTTCGAGGAACTGCGCTGGCTCGAATACGGCCAGCGCCTGATTACGCAAAGCAGAAACGTGGCGGCCGTCCGGCGTCCGCAAACCGGACGCAGTCTCTTCGATATGGCGCTTACCGGTGGCGCGCTGGCCTGCGGCCGATACAGCGATCGACTTTCCGAGGGCGGCAATGCTGATCTGGTCGTGCTCGATGACGACAGTCCGATGTTGGCGGGGCACACGACGAAATCCTTCCTGGACGCGCTGGTGTTCTCCGGTTTTTCGTTGCCGATCGACCGCGTGATGGTCGATGGCCAGTGGTGCGTCACTGATGGAAGGCAGGAAGGCGAGGAAGCGGCAGGCGCCGCTTACGCGGCGGCGGCGGAAAGGTTGCAGCTGGAAACGGTGACTAAATGAACGCAACCGTCATCCCTCGCTATCGGCAAGTCAAGGAATTGATTATTCGGCGTATCTCGAGCGGTGAGTTACAGCCTCGCGATCGGGTGCCGTCGGAGAACGAACTGGTCGATGCAACTGGCGTGTCGCGCATGACGGCAAACAGGGCCCTGCGCGAACTCAACGACGAAGGATACGTCGAGCGTATTGCGGGCGTCGGTACCTTTGTTGCAGATTTCAAAGCCGCGTCGCATGTACTCGAGGTTCGCAACATTGCTGCCGAGATCGAGAGACGCGGACATGCGCATAGCGCGATCATCCTCTTCAGCGCAGAAGCGCCCGGTAATGCCGCAGCTTCCGCCGCACTGAACGTCGCGGCGGAGGTACCGCTGTTGTGTGTACGTATCGTGCACCAGGAAAGCGGCGTGCCGATCCAGCTGGAGGACCGTTACGTAGTGCCGGACTTCGCGCCCGATTTTCTGCGGCAGGATTTTCGTATCACGACGCCGAGCGCATTCTTGAGTTCTGTTTCTCCATTGCAGGAGGCAGAACATGTCGTGCGCGCACAAATGCCTGATGCGTTCACGAAAAAGAACCTCGAGATGAGCGACCAGGAGCCGTGCCTCGTGGTCACAAGGCGAACCTGGGCACATGGACGCCCCGTCAGTTTTGCGCGCCTGTATCACCCGGGGTCGCGGTTCGAACTGTCCGGACACTACACGCCACCTGGAACGAAGACGTCGGAAAAAAATCCAGCGACTGGAGAAACAGAGAATGACTAACGCAGGAAAAAGAACAGTTAAAGCGCCAACCGGAACCGATTTGCAGGCAAAGTCGTGGCTGACCGAAGCGCCGCTGCGCATGCTGATGAACAATCTGGACCCGGACGTCGCGGAGCGTCCCGAGGACCTGGTCGTCTATGGTGGCATAGGCAAGGCAGCGCGTAACTGGGAGTGCTTCGACAAAATCGTCGAGACTTTGCAACAGCTCGAGGATAGCGAAACGCTGCTGGTCCAGTCAGGCAAGCCGGTCGGCGTGTTTAAGACGCATGCAGACGCCCCGCGGGTGCTCATTGCGAACTCGAACCTGGTTCCGGCGTGGAGCAACTGGGAACACTTTCGCGAGCTCGATCGCAAGGGTCTTATGATGTATGGACAGATGACGGCCGGGTCATGGATTTATATCGGCAGCCAGGGAATCGTGCAGGGAACTTACGAAACGTTTGCCGAAATGGGCCGGCAGCACTATGGCGGCAACCTGGCGGGCAAGTGGATTCTGACGGCTGGTTTAGGCGGTATGGGTGGTGCGCAGCCGCTGGCAGCGACGATGGCCGGCGCCTCGATGCTGGCCGTCGAATGCCAGTCTGATCGAATCGACAAGCGCCTGGAAACCGGCTACCTCGACAAGCGCGCCGACACGCTGGATGAAGCGCTTGGAATGATCGAGGATGCTGTAAATAATCAGGACGCCGTATCGATAGGGCTACTCGGCAATGCTGCGGAAGTGCTTCCAGAATTATTGAAGCGCGGCGTCCGGCCGGATGCGGTAACTGACCAGACGTCTGCACATGACCCAGCGAATGGCTATCTGCCAGTCGGCTGGAGCGTTGCCGAATGGTTCGAAAAGAGAAAGTCGGATCCCGATGCGGTTGTGCGCGCGGCCAGCAAGTCTATGGTGACGCACGTAAGTGCGATGCTCGAGTTCCAGGCTGCCGGGATTCCAACGTTTGATTACGGCAACAACATTCGCCAGGTCGCATTCGATGAAGGCGTCGAGAACGCTTTTGATTTTCCGGGATTCGTTCCCGCCTACGTCAGGCCACTGTTCTGTCGCGGTGTAGGGCCCTTTCGGTGGGCTGCGCTGTCCGGCGATCCCGAGGACATTTACAGGACTGATCAAAAAGTTAAAGAACTGATTCCTGACGATGCACATTTGCATCAATGGTTGGATGCGGCGAAGGAGCGTATCCAATTCCAGGGTTTGCCATCGCGAATCTGTTGGGTAGGTCTTGGGCAGCGCGATCGACTTGGACTCGCGTTCAACGAGATGGTACGAACCGGTGAGCTCAAGGCACCGGTCGTTATCGGTCGCGATCACCTCGACAGTGGCTCTGTCGCAAGTCCCAATCGCGAAACAGAATCGATGCGCGATGGATCCGACGCCGTCTCTGACTGGCCACTCTTGAACGCGCTCCTGAGCACGGCCAGCGGTGCAACCTGGGTGTCGTTGCATCACGGCGGCGGCGTTGGCATGGGCTACTCGCAGCACGCGGGCCTGGTCATCGTGTGCGATGGCACAGCGGAGGCGGACGCACGCATTGGGCGCGTGCTCTGGAACGATCCGGCAAGCGGCGTCATGCGACACGCGGACGCGGGCTATGCGGAAGCCGTTGCATGCGCACACGAGCACCAGCTGAATCTACCCATGATCGACGGTACAGGCCGATGAAAGAGCTGCAGATCGATGCGCATGACCTGACTCTGCGCGAATTGCGCCACGCCTGGGATGGCCCGGTTCAGGTGACGCTCAGTGAAAATCGCAGGAACGCAGTGAAGGCTGCCCAGGCAACGGTCAATGCAATAATCGAGGGCGGCGAGCAGGTCTATGGCGTCAATACCGGGTTTGGTCTGCTGGCAAATGTGCGCATCAGCGATGATGAACTCAGTGCCTTGCAGGAAAACCTGATCCGTTCGCACGCGGTAGGCGTCGGCGAGCCGCTGTCAGATGACGTTGTGCGGCTGACCATGGTTTTGAAAGTGAAGGCACTGGCCGCGGGCAACTCCGGCGTTCGCCCGGAACTGATCGATGCTATCTGTACGCTTATCGATCGAGAAATCTATCCGGTAATCCCGGCCAAAGGCTCAGTCGGCGCATCGGGTGATCTCGCGCCACTCGCGCATATGGCCGGCATCCTGATCGGACTCGGCAGCGCGCGCGTCGCGGGCAAGGAAATGATGGCGTCAAAGGCGCTCAAACAGGCGGGCCTGAAGCCGATCCAACTGGCACCAAAAGAAGGCCTCGCTCTGCTCAACGGCACGCAGGTATCTACCGCAATCACGCTGGCCGCCGCATTTCGAACAGAAAACCTGCTGGCGGCGGCCGTGACAGCCAGCGCCATGGCGGCCGATGCAATCAAGGGCAGCGACACACCTTTCGATGCGCGTATACACGCGGCACGCGGACATTCGAGCCAGGCAGATGTCGCGCAAGTGCTGCGAGAGCTGCTGGACGGCAGCACTATTCGCGCCTCGCATGTCGATTGCGAGCGAGTGCAGGACCCGTATTCAATTCGCTGTCAGCCGCAGGTTGCCGGTGCCTGCCTGGGTGTACTGCGCCACGTCTGCGATGTGTTACAGACAGAGGCAAATGCGGTGACGGATAATCCACTCGTGTTTGCCGAAACCGGATGTATCCTGTCCGGCGGAAATTTCCATGCTGAGCCTGTGGCGTTCGCCGCTGACTATCTCGCCCTGGCGATCGCCGAGCTTGGCGCGATTGCAGAACGACGCATAGCTTTGCTCGTTGATCCACATATGTCGGGGCTGCCCGCTTTTCTTGTTAAGGACAGCGGGCTGAATTCCGGGTTTATGATCGTACAGATCACTGCAGCGGCACTGGCATCCGAAAACAAGTCGCTGGCGCATCCGGGCAGCGTTGACACGATTCCGACCAGTGCCAACCAGGAGGATCATGTCAGTATGGCGACATTCGCAGCTAACAGATTGCACACGATGCTCGATAACGTCTGCAACATAGTAGCCATTGAACTGCTGGCTGTTGCCCAGGGGATCCACTTTCATCATCCCCAGAAGAGTTCTGTGGTGCTGGAGCAGGCTTACGCGATGATCCGGGAGGTGTCAGCAGTCCTGGAAAAGGATCGTTCGCTCAAACCGGACATCGACGCATTAGCAATGCTGATAGACAATGGCGGATTCCGGAACTTCTGTGCATCGCTAATGCCGAGCATTCGCGAATGACGGAAGTTTTTTCGTTCGCGGAAGGAACGACGCCGCTGCTGATCAGCATTCCCCACGACGGCCGCAAGCTTATGCCCGGACAGGCTGAGCGCATGACGACGCAGGGTCGTACGACTCCTGACACCGATTGGTTCGTTAAAGACCTGTACGCGTTCGCCGGTGATATTGGTGCGAGCACCATTGCTGCAAACTATTCACGCTATGTCGTGGATCTGAACCGGCCTGCTAGCGACGATCAACTGTATGCCGAGCAGGTTTCGACCGGCCTGTGCCCGCTGCAGACATTCGCAGGGGAAGACATCTATCTTGCCGGCGAGGACGTCTCGGCTGCGGAGAAGGAAGCGCGTGTTCAGCAATACTGGCGCCCGTATCACGACGAACTACAGGCAAGGATTGCCAGGTTAACAAGTGAGTTTGGTTATGCACTGCTGTGGGATGCACATTCGATCGCGTCCGAAGTTCCCAGGCTGTTCCCTGGCGTACTCACTGATCTGAACATCGGTACGAACGGCGGCGGCAGTTGTGGCAATGTCTACGAAACCGCCGTTATGGATGTTGCCAGGGCATCCGATTTCTCATCAGTATCGAACGGCCGATTTCGTGGCGGCTTCATTACGCGCCACTACGGTAATCCGGGGCAGGGCGTTCACGCGATCCAGCTGGAGCTGTCGCAGCGCTGCTACATGACTGAAAAAAATTTGAGTTATGATGCCGGTCTCGCGGTCAAAGCCCGGGATGTAATACGACAGATGCTAGCGGCATTCATGACGACAGCCAGGGAAAATAAATGAAAAAAATTGGTCTGCATGAGGTCTACGCCGAAGATTCGTCGCAGGCAGACGACCTGGTGTGGGGCCGGCGTGTCGATCCCGTGTCGCGGCGCGGCTTCATTCGCGGCAGCGGTCTGCTCGCGATGACTGCTGCAGTGGGTGCGAGTATTCCGTTTGCCAAATACATGCCGGGTGGCCTGATTCCTGTGGCACTTGCACAGAGCGACGAGCCGTTTCAACTACAGGGCAAAGATGGCATGACGATACTGAACGATCGTCCGATTAATGCCGAAACGCCAGCGCATTTGCTCGACGACAATATTACGCCGGCGTCACGATTGTTCGTGCGTAATAACGGTGTCCCACCGGCGCTGGCTGATATTGATGTCGAACAGTGGGCACTGGAAGTCGGCGGTGAATCTGTCGTCGACGGGAAGACGTATACGCTCGCAGATCTCCAGGAAAAATTCACACAGCATACGTTGCAGCTGCAAATCGAATGCGGCGGTAATGGTCGATCCGAATTCTATCCGCCGGCGCGCGGCAATCAATGGACGACTGGAGCGATTGGCTGCCCCGAATGGACCGGTGTGCGCTTGCGCGATGTGCTCGAGGATTGTGGCATCAGGGATGATGCGATCTATGTCGCCTATGAGGGTGCCGATACGCATCTCTCCGGAGATCCTGGCAAGCGCCCGATTTCCCGCGGCGTGCCGCTCCACAAAGCGATGGAAGATGAGTCGCTGATCGTCTGGTCGTTGAACGGTGAACCGCTGCCGTTATTGCATGGCTACCCGATGCGCATGCTGTGCGCCGGCTGGCCGGCGTCAGTTAGTGGCAAGTGGCTCAATCGCATCATGATCAGGGACCGCGTGCACGATGGCGAAAAGATGACAGGTCAGTCCTACCGGGTACCCTGCAAACCGGTAGCGCCAGGCACTGCGGTTCCCGATGAGGAAATGTGCATTATCGAGTCGATGCCGGTGAAGTCGCTGACTACCTGGCCGAAGTCAGGACTAACGCAGTCAATAAGTTCATCGCTCGATGTACGCGGACACGCCTGGGCCGGCGACCATCGCGTCAAGCGCGTATTTACCTCGATTGATTTCGGCGCGACCTGGCAGCGAGCCAAATTGAAAAAGCCGGCGAATAGACTCGCGTGGCAGCACTGGTCGGCGTCGATCGAGTTTCCGGAAGTGGGTTATTACGAGGTCTGGGCTCGCGCCGTTGATGAGAATGACGTCTCGCAACCGCACGTCTTGCCTGGATGGAACCCGCGTGGCTATTTGAATAATGCCTGCCATCGCATTGCGGTCAGCGTAATCGCCTGAGACATGCGCCGATTTCTGCTCCCTGTAATCATTTTCTTCGGCTCCTCGGTCGCAGCAGCCCAAGAGCGCGATGCGGCCACAGGCTTGGTCATTGACGATGGCTGGCAACTGGTCAGGATTCATTGTGGTGGTTGTCATTCGCATGCGCTGGTGACCGGCCAGCGGGCGGATCGGCAGACCTGGCTAGACATCATTCGCTGGATGCAGGCGACACAGAATCTCTGGCAGTTCGCCCCTGAAACCGAGGCCGGCATCCTCGACTACTTAAGCGCCAACTATCCACCGCAGCCGAACCGCCGCAGGGCGCCGATTCCACCATCGCTAATGCCCGATCCGCCTGCCTCCGGTGAATAGGCCACAATGGTGGGTGCGGATCGACCTTTAGTAATAATGCTCATTTAAGACTCCATTGCCATGTTTTTGGCCAGAGCCACCTGACCCCAGCGACTTAGCCACAGTGATTGGTGCGGATCGACCTTTAGTAATGAGGCCAAATAGGCTGCCTCGGAAACTTGCTAAGTCCGCTCCCGGCAAATAAGCCACCTAGATTGGTGCGGATCGACCTTTAGTAACAATGCTCATTTAAGACTCCATTGCCATGCGTTCCGCCTGAGCCGGTCAGAAAAGCCCTATAGACCGTCGCGGATCGACCTTTAGTAATGAGGCCAAATAGGCTGCCACGGAAACTTGCCAAGCCCGCTCCCGGCAAATAAGCCACAAAGATCGGTGCGGACCGACCTTCAGTGAAACGCCTATTTTGACTCCACTGCCATCTACTATGATCGGTCTCGGCGATTGAACTACATTGATCGGTGCGAATCGAACTCTGGCAATGCAGATTGTTTCAACTTACCTTCTAACCGTTCAGCGACCTTTCAGAAAGGTGCGGGTAATATGTCACCATTCCGCGACGTCTGTCGCACATACGCTGTAGTGGGCTATGATTCATTAAGCTTCGCTAAATTGTTTCTTACGGGAATGAAGGTCATGAAGAAATCGTTCGTAACCGCATTGTTGAGTGCACTCGCGTTGCTGCCGGCCACCACTGTATATGCGGCTTCGGCGGCCGAACTCGACGCCGACGTCGCCGCAACCATTACCGTATTCAAAAGCGACGTGAACGGTGCGGATGTTTTTCTCAGGCAGGCGGCTGGCTACCTGGTTTTTCCCCGCGTCATCAAAGTTGGCATCGGCGTTGGTGCTGAGACAGGCGAAGGAGCGCTGGTCGTCAACGGCAGGTCCGCAGCATATTTTCGCACGACGTCGGGTTCGTTCGGCTTGCAGTTAGGTGCGCAGGCGAAATCAATGGTTATTGCCTTCATGACCAAAGAGTCGCTGGCCAAATTTCGGGAAAGCTCCGGCTGGCAGGTCGGCGTGGACGGTTCCGTTGCATTGATTGACCTTGGTGCCGGAAAGCAAATCAATACCGGCAACATCAAGGATCCGGTGGTCGGATTCATATTTGGCGCCAAAGGACTGATGTACAACCTGACTCTTGAAGGCACCAAGATTTCGCGTATCAAGAAAGACTAGATATTCGACAATAGACGCCCTGTCTGGCGGCCGGGCGTCCTGGCAAACTACGCCATAGCGTCAACGAGAACAATAACAAGTTGAGTGATGCTAAATCCAAGAAGAAGAAACCGTCTTTCTTTGCCAGGATGGCGAATCGTGGGCGCGAGCTAAAAGCGCTTGGGCAGGTGCTCGCCAACGACCCAAGGTCGTTTCCCGCCGGTTTACTAAAACTCATCAAGCGCTCGTTGCGTACCGTCTGGGACGCGCGCGGTGGTGGACTTTACGCCTGCGGCTTCCTGGTAACTTTCGTCTTCCTGGAAATCCGCATGTTCTTCGTCGATATCTATGAAGCGGAAAGCGTCAGCGGATATTTCTCATCGCAGATGTCGGAGTTATTGTTCAAATACATTGGCGAATCGTTTCAGAACACGATCAGCGCATTCATGTGGCCTGTTTACGTAGTCGAGATTAATCCGACTTGGGGCGCGATAATCCTGGCCGGGTTATTTATCGTTTTTCCGAAGTTCATTAAAGGGCCGCTGGAAGGCTGGCTGTTCGATGATGATGAATCCTAGATTGGTTCGAGGATCTTTCCCTGTTCGCTGGCTCTCTTCTCAAAGCCTTCTTGCCACTTCGAGCGATGCACCGCTGGCGCAACCTGCACTGCAGTAACTTTGTATTCAGGACAGCTGGTTGCCCAGTCTGAATACTCTGTGGTTACAACATTTGCGCCCGTCTCCGGATCGTGGAAGG
>JBPCYD010000090.1:0-3320 GCA_051007895.1 Woeseiaceae bacterium | reverse complement strand
CGGCAGCCTGAGCGGAACGCCCGCACCGGGCGATGCGGCCGTGTATGACGATATTCAGATTACCGTCAGTGACGGCAGTACCACCTCGTCGCTACCCGCATTTTCGATCACCGTCGCCCAGGCCGCCCCGGGTTCGGTCACGTTGACCTGGACAGCGCCAACCTTGAATACCGACGGGACAACCTTAGTAGACCTAAGCGCGTACCGGGTTCACTACGGCACGGAATCCGGCAGTTATCCCAACAGCATCGAGATATCGAATGCCGGCATTACGACTTATGTGATCGACAACCTCAATGCGGATACTTACTACTTTGTCCTGACGTCACTTAACAGCCAGGATATCGAGAGCGCATTCTCGAACGAAGCGTCGGCAACTATCCCCTAGCGAAGCAACACCGTCGGCTTTTTTACATATTCCACCAATACTGTCGTCGATTAGAGACGATTTGGTCATTGTTTTCGTTTCCGCAATCGAACTGCAATCCTTACACTTGCGCGATGGAATCTTTCTGTTATAAGTAGGTTCAACTGAAAACGGCAAACCTGTCGAAAGACAGGGACGCAAAGCTACCGATCTAAGGGTTTAACCTAGGACAGCGGAGCCGCCAGAGAACCATGCGCATCGAGCTAAATCGGCGATGCTTCTCTTGTGCAGATTCTGTCTCCTGAACCCTTCAGTGCAGCCGGCTATTCCAGTCGGCGCGGAATCGGTCGCTGTGTTAGAGATACAGCAAAGGACCTGCAATGACAGATGCAATAAGGAAACGTACCATTTTAACCGTAGCGCTCGCCACAACGATCACGTTGAGCGGTTGCTTCGACCTAGGCGGATCAGAAGACGGCGACTCGAGCTTTACGCCTGTTGCCGGCCAGGCCGATCCGGATCCAAACGCCAATAATTCGGCGCCGAATATTTCTGGCACGCCCAGCAATGTTGCAGTTGTTGGTGTTAATTGGTCGTTTACGCCAAATAGCTCCGATATCGATGGTGATGTCTTGACGTTTTCTATCACCAATCTCCCCGATTGGGCAATATTTGAGCCATCAAACGGCCAATTGAGCGGAGCCCCGCGACTGGGCGATTCCGCCGTTTACGAGGACATTGTCATTAGTGTTAGTGACGGTGAGCTGACCGCCTCGCTGCCTGCATTCGATATTAACGTTACGCAGGTCGCCAACGGCTCGACGACGTTGACGTGGACAGCACCAACGCTGAACTCGGACGGAAGCCCGCTTACAGACCTGGCGTCTTACCGTATTTACTACGGATTTTCTGAAGGCAGCTATCCGAATCAGATCAGTGTCGATAACCCCGGCGTTACGAGCTACGTCGTCGAAAACCTGGCGCCGGCAACTTATTTCTTTGTGACGACATCTGTCAATTCGAGCGGCGTTGAAAGCGCGTTCTCGAACGTGGCATCGACCAGCGTCAATTAACTGTGTCGGAACAGATTCGTAAACGCAGGAAGTATGCATTGAGTAACACGCAACCCTATTCACAGGAAAACGACGTATGAAATTCGTTCTGCCAGGCAGGTACTTGGCCGCCATCGCAATACGAAACTAGAAAACATTTAACTGAAAAAGGCAAACCTGCTGAAAGGCAGGGACGCAAAGCTACCGGTCTAAGGGTTGTTGCCTAGGACAGCGGAGCCGCCAGAGAATCACGCTGGTTCGACGAGAAAGTCGAGCTACATCTCGGCAGTTCCCGTCACACAATCCTCTACAGCACCGATCGATCATGAGAATGGTCAGCGTAGCTTGCGCTTCACCGGACCAATAGAGGACAAGTAATGACTAATGCAGTAACGAAAAAAGCACTCACTATTCTTGGTTGTGTTGCAACAGGGCTCCTGAGTGGTTGTTTCGAAATCGACGATTCTGACGGCTCCAGCTCCAGTGCGTTTGCGGAAGTTCGATCCCCATCAGGGGCAGTACTGGCATCCCTAAATACTGCGCCAAAAATCTCTGGCAGGCCCAGTCGAATCGCTGTCGCCGGCCGAGCCTGGTCATTCACACCCAGTGCAACGGATTCGGACGGCGATTCCCTCACATTCACAATTGCGAACCGACCGAACTGGGCACAGTTCAATTCTACCAACGGGCATCTGTCAGGTGAACCAAGCGAATCCGATGAAGGAAACTACTCGAATATTCGCATTTCCGTATCGGATGGTGATGCATTGGCGGACCTGCCTGCGTTCTCGGTCATTGTGAAAAATGGCCTCTCGAACAATTCCCCTTCGATTGCAGGTACACCACCAATATCAGCCGTAATCGGGCAAGCCTATACCTTTACACCCACTGCAGACGATGTTGACGGTGACTCACTGACATTCGCAATCGCCAACAAGCCGGGTTGGGCAATATTTGATGCTGCCACCGGTGAGTTGAGCGGCACGCCGGCCGTGGGTGATTCGTCGGTCTATAACAATATCGTCATTTCCGTCAGCGACGGCGAACTGATCGCTTCACTGCCGCCCTTTGCGATTAATGTGACTCAAGTAGCGACAAACTCGGTAATGCTTACCTGGGTACCACCCACTGAAAATGAAGATGGAACAGCGCTGACGAATCTTGCCGCTTACAAGATTTACTATGGCCAGTTCGAAGGCAACTATCCAAGTCAGATCAGTATTGACAATCCTGGCCTGACCTCCCATCTCGTCGAGAATCTGCCGCCAAACACCTACTATTTCGTGGCGACATCCATAAACTCAACGGGCCTCGAAAGCGACTTCTCGAATGTTGTCGTCAAAACACTAAACTAGGCACGAGCCGCAGACGAATCGCACATAGACCAGCATCAGGTTGACGTGCCCATGGCTGCGGTCATGGGCACAGTCCCAATCCTGAGTGTTAACTGATCGTTAGCACCTGTTTCGAAGGTCGTCTAAACTGGCCTTCTCGAAACCACCCGCCCTTTCCGTCATGCGTAACCAGAAACTCTGCCTCCAGGTGCCGAATTATCACAAGGCTGCGCCTGCATCGACTTTCTTCCCGCTTTTGCGGGATGTCATAGTGGAGGCGGACATCGCAAGCATCACCAGCGGCGCCGATGGCGGCTCAACTGACGCCGCACCCCAACTAGCCACGGATGCGGCACAGCGTTGCGCGCAAATCAGGGTCGGTGTTTTATCAAGCAATTTCGGTATCACGTCGCCCAGCGATACTCCTCTTCGAACCGGCATCGGCGAGAAGCATTGATAACCGTTCAGGCGACGATCGATAATGCATGCAAGGCTGCGGGAAATAGCTCGATTCGTTGGGGTTGGGTTGATCAACACCGGCATCGACCTGGTCGTTTTTTCTGTGGC
>JBPCYD010000089.1:0-63271 GCA_051007895.1 Woeseiaceae bacterium | reverse complement strand
GATCGGCACAGCCAAACTTCATGAGCTGGAGAGCCTGATCGGGACAGAGGCGCCTTACCTGGTTGAGACCAGCTTCCTAAATGCACGCGCCTTCCAGATCATGGCACCCGTATGGACTGAATCCATTCCGGGGGATGGCCTGTTCAATTTTGACCCCTCAGCAGACTCACCACGAAAACAAACCAACCTGATCGGCTTTGTTGGACTCGAACTGGATTTCTCGCTCTTCCACAATCGCCTGTTAACCAATATCAAAATTGCGATCAGTGTGCTGCTCCTCTTACTGGTCGTTTCCGGATTCCTCGGCCGCCGCTATCTTGCGAGAGCACTAACGGCTATTTCGGATCTTCAGCAGCCGATTGCAGAACTGGCTAAAGGCAATCTGGCCGTAGAATTCAAACCGGCGGAACATCGCGAAATTTCAGAAATCGTGGAGGCGCTGGAAACAACAGCATCAGCGCTGGGCGAGCGCGATGCACGGCTACTGCGCCTCGCGAATCACGATGGCTTAACGGGACTGTTCAATCGACGACGCCTGGTTGAAGAGCTGAAGAAGGAAATTGACAACGTCACGGTGAACGAAACATGCAGCGCGATGTTCTTCATTGATCTCGACCAGTTCAAGTACGTCAATGACACCTGCGGACACCCCGCCGGAGATCGACTGATACGCAAGGTAGCAGATCAACTCAAGCGCACGGTGTCTCCGGCAGGTCTGGTCGCCCGTTTTGGTGGCGACGAATTTGCCGTGCTGGTCAGAGACATTAGTAAAGAGGAATCGCGGCGGCTTGCGGACCGGGTTCTCGAGGATATGCGCCGTCTCGCGCACATTGAAGACAATCACATCTTTCACGTGCATTGCAGCATCGGCATTACGATGATTTCCTCCGGAAAATTCGATCACGATGACATTATTGCGCAAGCTGATATCGCCTGTCGGGAGGCCAAAGAGAGTGGTCGAAATCGACTGCAGTTCTTTAGTATGTCGGATCGCGAGGCGGAAAAGATCGTTGCCGATGTCGGTTGGGTCAACAAGCTGCGTGAAGCAATTGATAATGATTTGTTTGTTCTTCGATTCCAGCCGATTGTGGAGATCGAAACCGGCATCATCACGCATCACGAAGTATTACTGAGGCTCATTGGAGAAAACGGCAAGACAATATCGCCAGACGCTTTCCTGCCGGCAGCTGTTCGTTTTGGTCTTATGGCCGAAATTGATACCTGGGTCGTGACGAATGCGCTGCGGATCCTGGCCGAGTATCGGGAAACACGTCCTGATCTTCGCTTTTCTCTCAATCTTTCAGCCAACGCATTCGAGGCTGAGGATCTTACCGGGTTTATTCAGTCTCACCTGGAAAAATACGACATCCCGCCGAATGCGGTGATATTCGAAATTACCGAGAGCCTGGCGGTAAGACACCTGTCCTATGTCGAGTGTCAGATTGCCTCGTTGAGGAAGCTGGGCTGCGAACTCGCGCTCGACGATTTCGGCACAGGCTACAGCTCGTTCGGCTACCTGCAACGACTCGAGGTTGACTACATCAAGATCGACGGTTGCTTCGTGCGTGAACTGGTCGATAATCCCGTTGATCAGAAAATGATCAGGCTCATTGCAGAAATCGGGCAGGAAGCCGGCATGAAGACGATCGCGGAATACGTACAGAGCGGCCCGACCCTGGCACTGCTTGCAGATCTCGGCATCGACTATGCGCAAGGTTATTTCATCGGTCGCCCGACGGCAGTGCCGACCACCAAGTCAATGCCAATTCCAATCAACCTGAGGCGGCACAAACACACCGGTCACAAAGGTTAACATCGACACCCGGTAGGTTTTTGTTCGCCGGCACCGCATTGCATTTACTACGTCGGGTTTGGCACTGCCTGGAAAAATGGCTGAAACCGGTTGACGACATCGCAAAATATGTCGGCAGTAATTTCGGCGTCATACGCTGCTGAATGGGCCGAGCTTTCGTCCCAAGTAAATCCTGCAGCCTGCACGGCACGAGCCAGAACAGTTTGCCCGTAAGCCACGCCGCACAGTGTGGCCGTATCAAAGCTGCTGAATGGATGAAACGGATTGCGCTTGATCGCTGTCCTCTCCACCGCCTCGTTCAAAAATCCCAGGTCGAACGCAGAGTTATGACCGACAAGAATCGCTCGACTGCAACCCGCTTCCTTTACCGCTCTCCTGACTTCGCTGAAAACATTTTTCAGGGCCTCACGTTCCTCGATTGCCGGACGTAACGGATGATCCGGATCAATGCCGTTTACCGCCAGGGATGCTGGCTCCATATTGGCGCCGGCAAACGGTTTTACGTGGTAACGGACCGTATGACCACGGGTCAATGTGCCATCATCGTGTGATTCGATCATGACCGCTGCAATCTCGAGGAGCGCGTCGGTCTTGCAATTGAAACCGCCAGTTTCCACGTCAACGACAACTGGCAGGAAACCACGGAAGCGCTGCGAAATTTCAGCAGGGTAAGTCACTGTAGTGAAACGCTCAGCGCCGCCCCGCAAGGTCGACAATGTTTTTGTCAACGATCAGGTTCATCGTCAGGCGCACGCCGAACCCGGTGATCTCTGTAGGAACTGGTCCAAGGCCGCCTTTGCGACTGCAGGCACTCAGGTCGACGTGCACCCAGGTACAATCGTTGTCGACAAATTCTCCAAGGAAACTCGCAGCGAGGATATGATCGCCCGCGGCACTGGGTGAACATTGCATAAGGTCGGCAGTATCACTCTTCAGATCATCGAGAAACTCCTTACCGATGGGGAACGGCCATACCCGTTCGCCACTATCGCGGCCGGACTTTTTGAGAACCGGGTGTAAATCCGGTTTGTTCGTAAACACACCGCTGTAACGGGTCGTGACCGCGCTTACACAGGCGCCGGTCAAAGTCGCATAGTCGATAACAACTGCTGGAGAATCCTTGCACGCAAGTGCCAGGGTATCGGCCAGCGCCATGCGACCTTCCGCATCTGTATGGATGGTCTGAATGGTTTTTCCATTAAGGGCAGTTACGACGTCCTGTGACTTGTACGCGGTTGGACCGGTCCTGTTCTCGGTTATTGCAAGCCAGCAATCGACAGGGTGTTCTGTTTCCAGCTGCGTCAGTGTTAGCAATGTGCCAATCGCCACGGCGCTGCCACCCATATCAATATGCATATCGAGCATGGAAGTAAATGGCTTGAGATTTGTGCCGCCCGTATCGAAAACAATTCCTTTGCCAACGAGGGTCAGGGCGGGGGTCGCGGATTTTTTGCCTGGCCGGTAGCGGAGGCGAACGATAGACGCGCTCTTGTCCGCATTTCCCTGGGCAACTGCGAGGAATGCACCTGCGCCCATTTTTCTGAGTTCGTCGACACCATACTTTTTGTACTGCCAGTCGTTTTCTGTCGCCAGCTCTTTGAGAAAGACTGCGTAGTTCGCGGCGTCCAACTTGTTAGCGGGCAGTGCTGTAAGCCAGCGCGCCATATCGTTGCCCGCAGCTTCTGCAGACACTCTGCTCATGTCTATTTTGCTGCTCAGTCCGAGAATTCTGATTGTCCTTATGGGTGACGGCGTTTCTTTCGATTTGAAACTCGGCATGACGAACGCTGCGGCGAGTGCAGCTGCAGCCATATGGCTGACCAGGCGTTTCTCAGATTCGGCGTCGAATCCTGCGACCCAGATGCCGACCGTGCCCGGCTTGCCTGAAGTTGCAGCCGCAACCATCTTGCGGGCAAAGCTGAGCGATTCAAATTCGCTGTCCCCGCTATCCGCCTTGCCCACGTGCAAGGCAGATTGGCGCTTGTTGTTTACGCGAGTTGAGACGACTGGTACGGCATCAGCATTGCTGCGACGCATCAGCGCCTGCACCTTGTTACCCTGCGGAATCTTTCGCCACAGCGCTGCTGGTATCCGGCTAGGTAGTATCAACAGCAACTGATCGATGCCGGCGAGCGCACGCGCATCCGGGCGCCCTGTGGCCTGCGTCATTTTCGGCGGCGTGTTTTTGTTGTATTTCTCGAGCAGACTTTGCATCTCAGTGTTAACCTTTTTACCCTGCTTGGGCCATAATACGCCGTATCAGAAAAACGCAATCCGGGCAGGTACCCGGATTCGATCGAGCGGTGATCCTAGCAGGACACCTGACCGA
The DNA here is from genome assembly GCA_051007895.1 of Woeseiaceae bacterium. Lineage (GTDB taxonomy): Bacteria > Pseudomonadota > Gammaproteobacteria > Steroidobacterales > Woeseiaceae > SZUA-117. Next base: position 59,129 of record JBPCYD010000089.1, on the reverse strand, counting down.
ATTCACGCCGTTAATCCCCGTCAGTTTTGGGGCGGCATGTTTGTGGACGAACTATGAGCGACCTTATGAGCGAGCCAGGCAGATTTGACGATATTGATCCTACCGAGACCCGCGAGTGGCTGGAGTCCATCGATTCGGTCCTGGGTGCTCATGGCCCTGAGCGCGCGCATTTTCTGTTGAACCAGATGATCGACTTCGCGCGACGTTCGGGTGCGTATTTGCCCTATACACCCAACACTGCCTACCTGAATACGATTGCAACAGGTCGCCAGCCGGAGTACCCCGGCGATCGTTCCATCGAGCGGCGGATCGAGGCTTACATTCGTTGGAACGCGATGGCAATGGTGGTCCACGCAAATCGGATAAGCTCCGAATATGGTGGCCACATTTCCAGTTACGCATCCTCTGCAACGCTCTATGAAGTCGGCTTCAATCACTTCTGGCGAGCACCGTCCGATACGCACGGGGGCGATATGGTCTTTATCCAGGGCCACTCAGCACCGGGTATTTATTCCCGTGCCTACCTGGAAGGGCGCCTTAATGAAGATCAGCTAAACCGGTTTCGACAGGAAGTTGGCGGTGACGGTCTGTCGTCCTATCCACACCCGTGGCTGATGCCGGATTTCTGGCAATTCCCGACCGTTTCAATGGGACTTGGCCCCATGATGGCCCTTTACCAGGCTCGTTTTATGCGCTATCTCGAAAACCGGGAAATGATTCCGCGCAGTGATCGCAAAGTGTGGTGCTTTCTCGGCGATGGTGAAATGGATGAACCGGAATCGATGGGTGCCATCACGATGGCTGTGCGCGAGGGTCTGGATAACCTGATCTTTGTTGTGAATTGTAATCTGCAGCGACTCGACGGGCCGGTCCGCGGCAACGGCAAGATCATCCAGGAACTGGAGGCGGCGTTTCGCGGTGCCGGCTGGAACGTCCTGAAAGTTATCTGGGGTTCCCGCTGGGATCCACTGCTCGCGAAAGACCATCAGGGATTACTCAAACGAGTGATGGAGGAGTGCGTTGATGGCGAATACCAAAATTTCAAAGCCAAGGGTGGCGCATACGTGCGGGAGAATTTCTTCGGCAAGTATCCTGAAACCGCAGCGATGGTTGCGAACATGTCCGACGATGAAATCTGGCGGCTCAATCGCGGTGGCCACGACACGCGCAAGGTATATGCTGCTTATCAAAACGCCGCGAATCACAAGGGACAGCCTTCCATCATCCTGGCCAAAACCGTCAAGGGATTCGGTATGGGCGCGGCTGGAGAAGGGCAAAACGTTGCACATCAGCAGAAGAAGCTCGATGTCGATGCACTTATGGAGTTTCGTGATCGTTTCAATATTCCGGTAGTGGACAAGGACATTGAAGACATTCCCTACTGTAAGCCTGATGCCCACAGTGTTGAGATGGAGTATCTGCAGGAACGCCGCCAGTCGCTCGGTGGTTATCTGCCGACGCGACGTACCAAGTCAGAATCGCTGCAAATTCCGGCTCTGGAGGTATTCAAGACGCAATTGGAGGGCACGGGTGAGCGCGAGGCCTCGACAACGATGGCCTTCGTCCGCATTCTTACTACGCTGCTGCGCGACAAACAGATTGGCAAAAATATTGTGCCAATCGTACCCGACGAAGCGCGCACTTTCGGCATGGAAGGCATGTTCAGGCAGGTGGGCATCTACTCGTCAAAAGGACAACTGTACACGCCGCAGGATGCCGACCAGCTCATGTACTACCGCGAAGATAAGAAAGGACAGATTCTCGAAGAGGGAATCAACGAGGCTGGCGCATTCTGTTCGTGGCTGGCAGCGGGTACGTCCTACAGCAATCACGATGTCCCGACCATTCCCTTTTATATTTACTATTCAATGTTCGGGTTCCAGCGCATCGGCGATTTCGTCTGGGCGGGAGGCGATCTGCAGTCGCGGGGATTCATGATCGGCGGCACTGCCGGGCGAACGACCCTGGCGGGAGAGGGCTTGCAGCATCAGGATGGACACAGTCTCGTCGCGGCATCGACTGTGCCCAATTGTGTTTCCTACGATCCGACTTACGCCTATGAACTGGCGGTCATAATCCAGGATGGTTTGCGGCGCATGATCGGTGAACAGGAAAATGTTTTCTATTACATCACCTGCATGAACGAAAACTATGTGCATCCGCAAATGCCGAGTGGTGTTGAGGATGGCATTTTAAAAGGTATGTATCTTTTACAGGTTGGCGGCCAGGGCAAAATCAGGGTTCAGCTGATGGGGTCAGGCACGATCTTGCGCGAAGTTCTCGCTGCGGCAGAGCTGCTCGCTAACGATTTCGGTGTGCCTTCGGACGTGTGGTCAGTTACCAGCTTCAACGAATTGCGGCGCGAAGCGCTGGCCGTTGAACGCTGGAATCAATTACATCCGGAGAGCGATTCGCGCAAGAGCTACGTTGAAACCTGTCTCGGTGACCGGGAAGGTCCGTACGTCGCGGCAACCGACTACATGAAGATTGTTCCCGACCAGATCCAGCGATGGGTGCCGGGACAATATATCAGTCTTGGTACAGACGGGTTCGGTCGCAGTGACAGCCGTAACGCGCTACGGCAGTTTTTCGAAGTGGACGAACGCTACATCGCCGTGACGGCTTTAAAAGCGCTGGCGGATGACGGCAAGATCGATCAAAAGACCGTCGCCGAAGCGATAGAGAAGTATGAGATCGATCCAGATAAACCCGATCCGGTGACGCTCTGATGGCAGAAATTATCGATATTGTCGTGCCGGATCTCGGCGAGTTTGAAAACGTCGAAGTTATCGAGATCCTGGTCGGCCCCGGAGACAATGTAGTCAGGGAAGACGGCCTGGTAACGCTTGAGACAGACAAAGCGACAATGGATGTGCCGTCACCCAACAAAGGGCAAATCGGAGAAATAACAGTTGCCGTTGGTGACACCGTGTCGTCCGGCGATGTTATTGGCACTATGACCGTCGAAGTTGGCGATACTGTTGTCGTCTCGCCCGCAATCAATGCAGACCTGTTGAAAGGCGACACCACCGTTGTTGCAACGCCCCAGCCTGTCGGTAGTGAACAATTGACTATCGAGGTGCCCGATCTTGGAGACTTCGACGCGGTTGACGTCATCGAGGTGCATGTTGCCGAGGGCGACAAAATTGGCATGGACGATGCGTTGATTACGTTGGAGACGGACAAAGCGGCGATGGATGTGCCGTCGACTGCCGCGGGAACGATTGAGTCTGTACTGGTCGCTGTTGGCGACCAGGTTGCAAAAGGATCGCCAGTCGTCATCGTAAATGCCGAGGCCGTTGCCGGAGGCGCGGCGGAAACGGTAACCGAACGCGCTGCGATCGCATCCGCTGCACCTTCCTCGACAGCACCATCTCCAACGACAACATCACCGACAGTAGTGCAGCAGGCACCAGCGGTCGCCAAGGCTTCCGGTACATTGCCACCCATCGACGAAGCCGGTTTTTCCCGGGCGCACGCCAGCCCCTCGGTGCGCAAGCTGTCGCGTGAGCTCGGTGTCGATCTCGCCCAGGTCAAGGGATCGGGGCAAAAAAACAGGATACTCCATGACGATGTCAAAGCATTCGTCAAGGCGATTCTAAGCGGCGGCGCAGCTGCGAGCGGAGCGTCTTTGCCGGCTGTTCCCGCAGTTGATTTTGCGAAGTTTGGCGAGATCAGTACGCAGCCCCTGACACGGATACAAAAGATCTCCGGACCGAGATTGCAGGCAAGCTGGATCAATTTGCCGCACGTCACACAGCATGATCTGGCCGACATCACGCAGCTCGAAGCCCGGCGCCAGAAACTAAAAGGGCCAGCAAAGGAAAAAGGAATCGGACTGACGCCGCTCGCGTTTATCCTGAAGGCCTGTATCGCTGCCCTGAAAGAATTTCCCAAGGTGAATGCGTCGTTGTCGGCAGGTGGCGATGAGCTGGTCTACAAGCACTACTATCATCTCGGCTTCGCGGCCGATACCGAAAATGGCCTGATGGTGCCGGTCATTCGAGATGCGGATCGACTTGATGTTTACGAGCTTGCCGCGGAACTCGGCTCATTGTCAGCGAATGCCCGGGACGGAAAGCTCAAAGGTACCCAGTTACAGGGGGCCAGCTTTACGATCTCCAGCCTCGGTGGCATCGGTGGTACCGCATTTACGCCGATAGTAAACGCACCCGAAGTCGCAATTCTCGGCGTGTCGCGCTCGACGACACAGCCGGTCTGGAACGGTTCGGAATTCGAACCCCGGCTAATGCTGCCCATCTCGTTCTCTTATGATCATCGAGTGATTGACGGCGCCTATGCCGTCCGTTTCACGACTTTTCTGTGCCAACAACTGGCCAACGTCGACGAACTCCTGGCGGCGACACCGTAATGGCGAAAAAATTGGAACTGGTCGTTCCTGACCTCGGCGATTTCGAGGACGTGGAAGTCATCGAGGTGCTTGTAGCAGTTGGTGATTCTGTTGTGGTGGAGGACCCGCTGGTCACGCTGGAAACGGATAAGGCGACAATGGACGTGCCCGCATCGCATGCAGGCATAATTGCCGACATTGCAGTATCCGTCGGGAACAAGGTTAGTGCCGGGGATACCGTGGCGACCATTGAGGCTATCGCCATAGATGAACCGGCAGATCGGACCGTGGTGATATCGTCGGAAGAGCAAAAGCAAATCCTCGAGGCCGCTTCGAACGCCCGGGAAGCGACTGCGAAAGCGAAACCGTCTGCTGACACAACTCACCATGCTGACCTGGTGGTTATTGGGGCGGGTCCCGGTGGCTACACGGCGGCGTTTCGGGCTGCTGATCTCGGCCTCAGTGTCATTCTAATAGAGCGTTCGCCCATGCTTGGCGGCGTATGTCTGAACGTCGGGTGTATTCCATCCAAAGCGTTACTGCATGCGGCCAACGTGATAGAGGAGGCGGCGTCGATGGGCGCGCATGGTGTCAAATTCGGCGAGCCTGAAATTGACGCCGGTGCGCTTAGAGAGTGGAAAAACAAGGTGGTCGGTCGACTGACCGGCGGCCTCACGCAGCTTGCCAAGCAGCGCAAAGTTCAGGTGATTCACGCCACCGCTAAATTTACATCGCCGCACACCGTGAAGCTGGACAACGGCGAGATCGTGGGCTTCAACAAGTGCGTTATTGCCGCCGGCTCGGAGCCTGCGATGTTGCCAGGTCTGCCAGACGATCCCCGAATCGTTGATTCCACAGGCGCACTGGAACTCGATCCGGTGCCTGACACTATGCTGGTCGTTGGTGGCGGCATCATCGGTCTGGAAATGGCCTGCGTCTATAGCGCACTGGGCAGTCGGGTCAGTGTCGTTGAACTCACCGATCACCTGATGCCGGGCACCGATGTCGATCTTGTCAGGCCATTCAGAAAAATCGTGGACAAGCGCTACGAGAAAATCATGTTGGGCACCAAAGTAGCGGAGATCCAGGCATCGAAAAGCGGCATCGAGGTATTGTTCGAGAGCAAAGACGGAAACTCGGCGGAGACTTTTGACAAAGTGCTGGTTTCCATTGGCCGCCGTGCAAATGGCGATAAGCTGAATGCCGAAAACGCCGGCGTAAACGTCGACCAGCGCGGCATTATTGCCGTGAACAAGCAGATGCAAACCAATGTAGACCACATTTTTGCGATTGGCGATCTTGCTGGCGGACCTATGCTCGCTCACAAAGCGACCCATGAGGCGAAAGTTGCTGCCGAAGTCGCCGCCGGAGAAAAAAGTGCGTTTGACGCGCGAACAATTCCGTCTGTCGCCTACACCGACCCGGAAATCGCCTGGGTCGGGTTGACAGAAACTGAAGCAAAGGCGGACGGAATCAACTACGAAAAGGCCCAGTTTCCGTGGGCTGCCAGCGGGCGCGCATTGTCGTTGGGGCGCGATGAGGGATTCACAAAGTTACTATTCGACAAATCCACCGGGCGCGTGTTGGGTGGCGGCATCGTCGGTCCGAACGCCGGTGATTTGATTGCCGAGGTTGGCCTGGCCGTAGAGATGGGAGCGGATGCAGCTGATCTCAGCCTGACGATCCATCCGCATCCGACGCTTTCCGAAACGGTCGCATTTGCGGCGGAAGCGTTCGAGGGCACATTGACCGACCTGTATATGCCGAAAAAGCGGTAAATCCGTTTGGTAAAGGCTACCGAAGAACTACTTCTGTCGCTGGCGGAAAACGCCGGTCGAGACTTTAATGCTGCGCAGAGTCTGCCGCCTGCAATTTATCACGATGCCGGTATCTACCAGCTCGAACGAGACCGGATTTTCCGCCATGAATGGATCTGCGTGGGGCGGTGCGCGGAGATTCCTGAGCCTGGCGACTATGTTTGCCGCGACATTATCGATTCCCCGGTCTTCGCCGTCCGCCAGCGCGATCAATCGGTAAAGGCGTTTGCCAATATATGTGCGCACCGCGCCGCACGTTTGCTGGCGGATAGCGGTCATACATCCCGTATTAGCTGTCCGTATCATTCCTGGACTTATGCGCTCGACGGCCAGTTAATCGGCGCTCCGTTTATGCAGGATACCGGTGGATTCAGCGTTGGCGCACACCGACTTACTGAGCTTGCCTGCGAAACCTGGGAAGGATTCATGTATGTCAATCTGCACGCTGGCGCGCAGTCTGTCAGCGCACGACTGGAGGGGTTGTCAGAAATTATCGGCGATTTTCGTATGCAGGACTACGTGCCGGTTTTCTCACGGACAGATGTCTGGGATACGAACTGGAAGTGTCTTGTTGAAAATTTTATGGATGCCTACCATATTCACAGGGTGCACAAAGATTCGTTTGGCAAGCACAGTTCGCCTGAAGCACAGACGCGGCTGTTCGATGGGCAGGACAGCTATAGCTATCACTTCGTTCAGGAAGATCAGGATCCCAAATCAGTTCACGCCCATCCGGACAATACCTGGCTTAACGGTGACAATCGAAATCGCACTTACCTCATAAATGTGTTTCCGTCGCACACAATTCAATTGCAGCCTGACATGTTGTGGTACCTGTCAATACTGCCGCGGGGGACCGAGCGCGTGGAAATCCACTGGGCGGTATCTATTCCGGCTGAAATTTTGAACGCAGCGGAGGTGCGCGAGACGTGCGTGGAAGAAGTGATGAGTTTGTTGCACCAGGTGAATAGCGAGGACAAACCTGTTGTTGAAAGTGTTTGCCGAACGACACGATCGCCGGAAGCAATGCAGGGACCGTTGAGCTTCCTTGAAAGAAATGTGTGGCAGTTCGGTCGTTATCTCGCGCGAATGCTGGTCGCACGCTAAGACGCAAGCTCGACCGGCGACGAACGAAATGTCAATTGCTTGTTAGATCCTCATTGACTGCATTCGCGCCGTCAGCAAGGCCCACAAATTGATCTATGCGGGCTCAGGATAAAGCTCGTTCAGAGGGAGAGACTGCCCGTTATCCTGGACGACCCGGCAATGAAATCGCCGCAACTGTCGCGGCTCTCTGACGCCACATGAATGCGCAATAATACCGATCTCCTTTTGCATGTTTTTTGAGTATTGATAGACGCGTTCAGCTTTGTCCTTCACCACGAGACCGCGCTGTAAGTCCTTGTCGTGCGTGGTAATGCCGGTTGGACAAGTATTCAGATTGCACTGCAAGGCCTGGATGCAACCGAGGGAGAACATAAATCCACGTGCTGAGTTGATGAAATCCGCACCAACGCAGAGTGCCCAGGCGGCCTCGGTAGGCGTCACAAGTTTGCCGCTGGCGATCACCCGAATCCGATCTCTCAATCCGTGTTTGATTAGTTGGTCGACAACGAGTGGCAGGCTCTCTCTAAGCGGTAGGCCGACGTTGTCCATCAGGCTCATGGGGGCGGCGCCCGTGCCACCGTCGCCGCTGTCAACTGTGATGAAGTCTGGTGCGCTCTCAATGCCGCGCTCCCGAATGAGGTCGAATAGTTCGTCCAGCCAGCCGTAGGCGCCGATAACGCTTTTGAATCCAACCGGTTTGCCAGTGACATCCCGGACATGATTAATCATGTTCAGCAGGTCTTCAGCCGATTCGATTTCAGGATGACGATTTGGACTGATTGAGTCCTGACCGATTTCGATGCCGCGAATCCCTGCTATCTCCGCGGTGACTTTTTCACCCGGCAGGATCCCGCCTTTTCCGGGTTTGGCACCCTGGCTGAGTTTCAGTTCGATCATTCTCACCTGTTCGTGTGAAGTGACCTCACGCAACTTTTCATCGCTGAGTTTTCCGTCGGGTGTTCTTACGCCGTATTTTGCAGTTCCAATCTGGAAAACAATGTCTGCGCCCCCTTCGAGGTGATACGGTGACAGGCCACCCTCTCCGGTGTTCATCCAGTTACCGGCCTTCGCCGATCCCTTGGAGAGTGCGAGTACAGCAGGCTTGGATATCGCGCCAAAACTCATCGCCGAAACGTTAAAGAGCGAGTTCGTTATATACGGAGTCTTGCAATACGGCCCGATTTCTACGGGTGACGTAGGCGCTACGTCTGTCTCAAGGATAGGGTAGGGGCAATTGACGAAAATCATTGTGCCGACCGGACGCAAATCCCGTGTCGAGCCAAACGCGACTGTGTTGTCGATGCCCTTCGCCGCCCGGTACACCCAGGTTCGTTGTGCCCGGTTGAAAGGCATTTCCTCGCGATCCTGGGCAAAAAAGTATTGCCGAAAATACTCGCCAAGCGTTTCGAAAAGATAGCGAAAGCGTCCGATGACCGGAAAATTGCGGCGAATGGCATGCGTGGTCTGATTTACGTCGACGACGTACATGAAAATTACTGCGAGAAAGCCAAGGCCGAGCAGGAACACCAGGATGGCGGAAAGTACTTGTACCGCATCCAATGCATTTACAAATGTATCTCTCATCACTATCTCTCCCAATGGTGATGGGTCTCTGTATCAGAGCTAATGGGGACGCGCAACTGCACAACGGTAGCTCGCGACGGCAAGTTCCCGAAATGCTGTTTATTGTTTCTGCAATTTATTGGCGAGAAGGTGATCCACGCTCAGCTTGCCGGCGCCGGTGAAAAACAGCGCCAACAGCATAACGAAATAGGTTATCGCCCATTCCATGCCGCTATTGGAGACCACGAAGTTGCCAGTTTCGGTCAGCAAGTCGTAGTTGCCGTGCTCCCTCAGCAGATCTTTAGCATTGTCGAGACGCTCTATCGCACCGTCCACATTTTCATTGGCAAATGGACTGGCTTTGTCGGCTACAGCCTGCCACCCATTTTCTGCGTGAACCGAGAATGCGGCGACCAACATAGTGGCCATAAGGGGTATCGCGAACCAGCGAGTTGCGAGGCCGATGAGTAACGCCACTGCCCCCAAAACCTCAGTGCCCGTGGCCAGGTAAGCCATGAGGGCGGGTGCAGGAAGGCCCAGACCCCAGTCCGGATTGCCGAACCAGGAGATTACGTTGTCAATACCACTGAGCTTGTTCATACCCGCAACCCAGAATACGGGCACGAGATAGAGTCTCAGGGCAAGCGGGCCGAGAAAATCGGCGACGTTTGTCTTGTTCAGCCAGCCCTGCATTGTTCTTAGTAGATCCATCGTCTGCACTCCGAGTTAGCGTTGCTAGTCACGCCAAATAAGACCGCAACTCAGTCGGAATTATTTCACGCCGAGGAGGATTTCTGCGTCGAGCATTTGTCGCATGGCGGTTAAACCGTGCTGAATGAGTGCTTCCGGGTCAGGATACTGAATTTCAACCGCCAGTTTTGTGAGCAACTCGCGGCCGGTATCACTATCGTTTGATTCGATCATTTCAAGCAGTCGCGCAGTGACGGGATTCAATTCCATAAAATCCATGTCGTCGCTTGCCTTTCTGCAAATAGCGAGAAAAGTTGGCTCGTCCGGCGCGGCATCAGGCTGATAGTCTTCGGATATCCGGTGTACCGGGAATTGGTAGGCAAAAGTCCACGCGAGCTTCGAGCGCACCGGTACGCCCGCCAGCAGGTCGCCGTCAGAATCTATGCCCGCAAGGTCGTTTTCTTCGTCCGAAACCGAGAGTGCCAGCTCCACCCACTCGTAGTGGGCAAGTTCCAGGAGAAAAGGGAAATCATCATCCCGAGGTTGGTAAGTGTTTTCGAGGAACGTGACGAATTCGTGCGGAACTTCGAGAAAATAGGGCGACTGTGCCTCGTGCTGTACCATGAACTCGCGTACCAGTGAGCGCCATTTTTGTGGGTCATGCAGTTTTTTCAAGACCGGGAACGTTTGGCTGAGCAGGCTTAGCAAGTTGTTGAAAAACAGGTCGCGGTAAATTGCCAAGCGCCGGTCTTCAGTTTCGATCGGCGCCGGGTGGTTTTCCGGGTCGCGGATGTGACGTGCAAAGGCATACTGGATGTCACGAAAATCCGGCGACTCAGCCATGCGCTGACTCCCGCACGTTTTCATCTGCCGCCTGTTGCATGCTTTTGATTTGCCTAACTTCGTCAAGGAGGTCGTCAATAGGTGGGAAATTGAAGTCACGCTCAAGTAGTGTTGGCACAGCGCCAAAATGAGCGTATGCCTCGGCCAGCAATTGCCATGATTGTTCATCAACGGCGGCGCCGTGCGTGTCGATGCGAAGATCAGGTGCCTCAACGTAATGCCCGGCCAGGTGGAAATACTTGATCCGTTCCCGCGGCATGCTCAACATGAATTCGCGTGCATCGTACTGATGATTAATGCTGTTGACGACAATGTTATTGATATCGAGCAGGAGATCGCAGTCTGCTTCTTCCAAAACAGCGAGGGTAAATTCGATCTCCGAGAGTGAGGTATCTGTCGGCGTGTAGTACGAAACGTTTTCAACCGCCATTTTTCGCCCAAGGATGTCCTGTGCGCGCCTGATACGCCCGGCAACATACTTGACAGCATCTTCGGTGAACGGAATCGGCATGAGATCGTAGAGTTGACCGTTGTCACCACAGTAACTTAGATGCTCCGAGTAAAATTCGATGCCGTGCTCCGCCATAAAAGCCCTGATATCGCGAAGCAGGGCTTCGTTGAGCGGTGACGGCGCACCGATGCTCAAGGAAAGGCCGTGCAAAACGAACGGGTAGCGTTCTGTGAAGAATCGGAATTTGTGCCCGAGTTTTCCGCCGACCCGTATCCAGTTTTCAGGCGCAACCTCCATGAAGTCAATTTCCGCCGGCGGGTTGGCCATCAATTTACTCATCAGACCACGACGCAGACCGAGGCCCGCGCCTGTAACCGGGTATTTTTGTGCTTTGACTGACATCGTTGGGTTGCTCCAGATCTCTGTAAATAGACCGCGTTCAGGGGGCTATTATTACACCGTCCGGGTTGCAGGTGGCCCGATTCGGGCTAAAGACGCTGCAGTCTCTGCAGGTAAGCAGCCTCGTCTGGCATAGCGTTGTTGCTTTGGGCTTCCCACAGCGTTTCCGCCAGGCATTCGAGCGCAAGATGTTCCGCCGCGTGATGATCGCCGAGCCTTGTTCGTAGCTCGGCAAACAGGGATTTGATGCCTGTTGGACGGTCCGTAGCAACTTGTTCGCGTATTGCAAGATGCAATCCCATGTGCAGGAAAGGATTTGTCTGACCGGATTCAGGGGAAAAAGACTTGTCCAAGTTCTCTGCCGTTAGCGCCGATTGGTATTCGGGATGATCGTTAATGACAGCAACGATCTGTGCTTCCAGTGGCGACAGGATATCGCCCGCCGTCGATTTCGCCCAGGCATCAATATACATTTGTCGCAGCTCATTTCGATCCTGGCCAAAAATCATGCGGGTTCAGCCGGCGTCTTACGGCGATATTCACACAGATCCGCGATTACGCACCCGGGACAATCTGGTCTGCGCGCCTTGCAGGTATAGCGGCCATGGAGGATGAGCCAATGATGCGCGTCCTGCCTGAATTCTTTCGGCGTTAGTCGTGTTAATCGTTTTTCGACCTCGAGGGGGGTCTTTCCGTGCGCGAGTCCCGTGCGGTTCGATACACGAAAAATATGGGTATCGACCGCGATGGTCGGTTCGCCGAATGCGGTATTGAGAATCACATTCGCAGTCTTTCGTCCGACGCCTGGCAGTGATTCAAGTTCAGCCCGTGTGCGCGGAACTTCACCATCAAATTGTTCCAGCAGGATGTCGCACGTTTTGATTATGTTCGCGGCTTTCGCGTTGTATAACCCGATCGTTTTAATGTAGGTCTTGAGTTTGTCAGCTCCCAGGTCACGGATGCCCCGCGGCGTGTTGGCGACTGGATAAAGGCGGGACGTCGCTTTATTTACACTGATATCGGTCGCCTGCGCGGACAGGATGACCGCTATGAGTAGTTCAAACGGATTCACGTAATTCAATTCGGTTTCAGGATCAGGAATTTTCTTCTGCAGGCGCGCATAGATCTCCGTTCTGATGGCTTTGTTCATGACGAGATAAAACCTAGCGTGGTCGGTTTGTAGAAAGCGCGCGACTGGTTTGTTGGCGACGCCTGTCCAGGGCGTTTTTTCCGGCAACAAACAGAGCCAGGCTCATGAATGCACCCGGTGGCAGGATGGCCAGCAGGAATCCGCCATCTACCAGGACCAGGCCAGCCATAGGTTCGCCGCCAAGCAGCATGTCGAGCCGTGACATTATTGATCCTTGACCGACCAGTTCGCGAAACGTGCCGATCGCAACCAGGAGCAGTGCAAAACCACTACCCATTGTGATGCCGTCCAGGAAGCTGCCGCCAACTTTGTTTCGCGATGCAAAGACCTCGGCGCGTGCAACGATCGTACAATTTGTCACGATCAATGGAATGAATATACCGAGAGACCGGCCAAGCGATGGAAACCAGGCGAGGACAATCATTTCAATGCAGGTGACCAGGCTGGCAATGATTAGCACGTACATCGGAATGCGGATGTCCGGGCGAATGAGCTGTCGGGTTGCTGACACGAGAACATTGGAGAAGGTCAGAACGAGTAGTGTGGCCAGCCCCAGCCCCAGGCCGTTAACGAATGTCGTCGTAACTGCCAGTAAAGGGCACAGGCCAAGCAGTTGCACGAGGCCGGGATTGTCGCTCCAGACGCCGCTCTTGAACTTTGCCGCAAGACCCGTGTTATTGCTCATATTTGCTCATGTCTCTTCGGTGCGTTCAAAGATGGTAGCGCGATTGTCTTCGAAATATATCAGTGTTTCTTTCACGGCATTGATGACCGCTCTTGGTGTAATCGATGCGCCCGTCAATTGATCGAATTCACCGCCATCTCTTTTGATCGCCCAGGCCGCCGCAGGCGGCTCGGACAGGGACTTGCCGATAAACTGCAAAATCCAGTCGGATTTGGACGCTTCGATCAGGTCGCCCAAGCCCGGGGTCTCGCGATGTTGCAGTACGCGCACGCCGGTAACTGTGCCGTTTGCATGAACGCCGACTAACAGTTGTATGGGTCCGGAAAAGCCATCTCGTGCACTGACGATAAACAGCGCCGCGATCGGTGATTCGTCGGCATAGACACGGTATACGGTTACATCATCGTTGCCGGGTAAGTCATGCGGCGCCGGTATCGTTTTGGTTGATTCGGAAAGCTTGCCATCGTAGCTGATACCGGCCAGTACCGGTTGCAGGCTTTGTTCGAGGAAAGCCTGTTGATTGGCAGCGATACGCGGCGCTGTTGTGCTGTGCGTAAGCGCAACGAGCATTGTACAGATGGCGGCAAGGCCGCCCAGTATCAGGCCACTGGTCCAGATTGACGCATTGTGCGCGGTCTTTGTCATCGACCACCACGACTGCGCAAAGGGTGCCCGACGATGTGTGGCTTGGTCAGGTAATCAATTGCAGGGACGGCCATATTCATCATCAATACTGCGAAAGCGACGCCATCCGCGTAGCTGCCCCATTCGCGTATTGCATAGATCAGGAAACCAATGCCGAAGCCATAAACCAAGCGTCCCCTGTCGCTGGTAGCCGCCGATACCGGATCGGTAGCAATGAAAAAAGCACAGAGAATCGCGCCGCCGCTAAACAGGTGAAATCCGGGGCTGGGACTGATGCTCGGAACCAGGAAGTACATGAGGCTGGACGGGATGAGCAGACCGGCAAGCACGCCCAGCGGGATTTGCCAGCGAATAATCTTTTTGACGAGCAGCCATGCGCCGCCGATCGCCGTAAAATTGCCTATCCATTCCCAACCGCGACCACCGAAGTCGCCCATCATCGGGTACACGCGCAACTCGTCGAATGTCTGCATGTTATTCAGCCCGGCTTTGACGACGTCCAGCGGCGTAGCCCGACTGACGGCGTCAAATGACAGCGTATCCGGAAATGACCCGGTAAGCGTGAATCGCGCCGTTTCTGCGAATGTCAGGAACTGGTAGTCGAGATCTCCCATGCGCGGCGCTGTCCAGAGATTCATGTCCATCGGGAAAGCAACGAGGGCAACGACATAGCCGACCATAGCCGGATTAAACAGGTTGTAGCCGAGTCCGCCATAGAGGTGTTTGGCAACGACCACTGCGAACAGGGCAGCCGTTGCGGTTACCCACCATGGTGTGAGTGCCGGCATTGCGAAAGCCAGCAAGGTGGCCGTGACCAGTGCACTGTAGTCCCCAAGCGTTGCCTCTACAGGTCTGTTGCGCAAGCGCAGCATGACCGCTTCGCCAGCGATACAGAAAGCACTTGCAACAATCAGGTTGAAAATGAATCCGGGCCCGAAATACCAGACGTAGGCGATGGCCGCGGGAATCAGGGCGTACAATACGTGCCGCATTACGGACGCCACGTCCGTCGACGGCGCTTTGAAAGGTGCAACCCGTCTCTCGAACTCCATCAGTCGGAATCCTCGTCCTGATCCTGTTTTCGTTTCTGCCGCTGCAATATTTCCTCGATCGCGGTCGGTCCGGCCTTGACGGCTGCTTCCTTTTGCCTGGCCAGCTCGGTTTCGCGCAGGCGTTTTTCATTTTCGAGCCTTTCGTTTCGGGACTCGAAGCGAATCCGCGCGCGTTCCGCCCTGGCTTTTTCATCGGCCAGCTCCTGAATGCGTGCTTTGGCATTACGAAAATTGGCAGTTAACGGAATATGGCTGGGACACACAAGATCGCAGCAGCCGCATTCAATGCAGTCAGTTAGTCCGTACGAACGCAGTTTTGTTTCGTTGTCTGCACAGGCATGCCAGAAGAGTTGTTGCGGCAATAGTTGTATCGGGCAGACCGAGGCACACTCTCCGCAGCGAATACACGGCTGTTCTGCACTCACTGATCGAGGTTCGTTGAGTACGAGTATGCAGTTCGTCGCCTTCACGAGCGGAACGCGGTCTGTGGTGACGGATTTGCCACACATCGGACCACCGATAATGAGTTGATCTGCCTGGTCGGTGTATCCGCCCGCAAATTCGATGACATCGGCAACGGTCGTCCCGATACGGGCGACGACATTCATCGGTTTGCCGACGCCAGGGCCTGTTACCGTTGTCACGCGGGAAATCAGCGGCTCGCCCTCACACATCCAGCGATAAATCGCAGCGGCGGTGCCGACATTTTGCACCACACAGCCAATGTCCGTGGGCAGTCCACCGCTCGGCACTTCCCGGTTCGTGACAAGTTGCACAAGTTGGTCTTCCGCGCCCGACGGATAGATCGTTGGCACCTGCTTTAAAGTAATGCGTGCATCATCAAGCAGGCCCAGTGCTTCACCGATAGCAGAAATTGCCTCCGGTTTATCACTTTCGACAACGATGTAGCAGTTATCGAGATTGAGGGCGTGCAGCAAAATCTGGGCACCCCCGAGAATCTCGGCTGCCTGTTCGCGCATGAGCATGTCATCGCAGCTTATGTAGGGTTCGCACTCAACGCCGTTGAGAATGAGGTGTTCAAGCGGCATGGTCGTCGCCTGCATCAACTTCTGACCGGTCGGGAACACCGCGCCACCCAGACCGACGATGCCACCTTGCAGAATCAGCTGCAGAAGTGATTCGGGTTCGAGAGTGTTATAGGGTGTAGCGAGATCGACTGCCTCGATAGCTCGATCCTCGCCGTCGCATTCGATAACGACACACGGCGCGTTGTCGCCAAACCGGCGGGATACTGGCCACGGTTCGATCGCAACGACTTTTCCCGATGACGATGCATGTACTGGTGCACTGAGTGAGCCGTATGTTTCCGCGACCAGTTGTCCTTTCAGCACCTGCTCGCCGATTCCGACGACAGGCTGCGCAGGGCCGCCGACGTGTTGGGCGATAGGTAGCACCAGCTGGTCGGGCACCGGCACAACCTGGATATCAGCAGAGGTGGACTCCGTTTTCTCGGCCGGCAGCCTTAAACCGCCGTGTAGTTTTCCAAGATCGTATGTGGCGGCACCTGAACTCATCGTGCTGCCACCATGCTGATGCAATCAACCGGACAGGGCGCGACACACAGCTCGCATCCAGTACATTCGGATGCGATTACGGTATGCATGAACTGATGCGCACCGATAATGGCATCCACGGGACAGGCAACTTTGCAGTGCGTACAGCCAATGCACTCAGCTTCCGCAATGAGCGCAACACTCGGTTCAACCTTTGCTTCCAGCAATGGATCCGGCTCGATGCCAAGCAGGTCGGCAATGCGCTGGACAGTCTCGTCGCCACCCGGCGGGCACAAATTAGCGGGCGCCTCTCCGGTGACGATTGCATTAGCATAGGGCCGACAGCCGGGATAACCGCATTGCGCGCATTGTGTTTGTGGCAGCAATGCATCGACCTGAGCAACGATTTCTTCGGCATCGCCCGGCATCTGTCGCGCTGCATAGGCAAGCAGCAGGCCGGCAACGAGAGCGATCCCCGCAACTATGAGAATAGGAATGACGGTCGATGTCCACATCCTGCGTCAGATTCTCGCCATCCCCGAAAAACCCATGAACGCCAGTGACGTGATGCCCGCGGTCATGAGCGCAATTGCTGTGCCGCGAAAAGGCCTGGGTACGTCGGCAGCCTGCAATCGCTCCCGTATTGCGGCAAACAGTACCAGTACCAGCGCAAAGCCACCGGCGGCGCCGAAACCATAGAATACAGACTGAATGAAACCCTGGGCTTCCTGCACGTTTAACAGGGCAACCCCGAGCACGGCGCAGTTTGTTGCAATTAATGGAATATAAATGCCGAGAAGCTGGTGCAAAAGCGGGCTGAGTCGTCGAACCATGATCTCAGTAAATTGCACGCTCGCGGCTATGACGAGAATAAAACTAATCGTCTTTAAGTATTCGAGACTGAGTGGAACCAGCACATATTCGTGCATGAGATAGGCGATCGCCGATGACAGGGTCAATACAAACGCGGTCGCCATCGACATTCCAAATGCGGCTTCCAGATTCCTGGAAACGCCCATGAACGGACACAGCCCCAGGAACCGGACCAACAGGAAATTGTTGACCAGGACCGTGCCAACGATGATGAGAAGCAAATCTGACATTGTGGGCTTATTGTAAAAGGTGTGGCCGGCTATGACACCTTTCTGTAGCGTTCAGCGACGCCTATTTGATGCGCATACCAGGAGTGGCGCCTGTGTCGACAGAGAGCAGGAAAATCTCCTCGCCGCCCGGGCCCGCCGCCAGGACCATGCCCTCGGACATGCCGAAACGCATTTTTCGTGGTTTGAGGTTGGCTACTGCGACGACCAGGCGACCCGTCAGTTCTTCGGGTTCATAGGCCGATTTGATGCCCGCAAAAACCTGGCGGTTGTTGTCGCCGAGATTCAACGTCAGGCGCAACAGCTTGTCCGCGCCTTCTACAGTCTCGGCCTTTTCTATCTTCGCCACGCGCAGCTCAACTTTCGTGAAATCATCGATCGTGATTTCACTGCCGTCTGACTCTGTTTTGCTGGCCACCGGCTTGGCGCTCGATTCTTTGGACTGTTCGACCATCTTGTTTACCTGTTCGGCTTCTACCCTCGTCAACAATGCTTTGAAAGGCTTCACCGTCGTCGACAGTAACGGTCGTCGCGCCGAGTCCCAATGCCAATCGTCTTCCTGGAATAGCGCTTGTGCCTTCTTCGCCAGTTGCGGCACGACCGGCGTCAGGTAAATCATCAGTGAGCGGAACAAATTGAGTCCCTGCGTGCAGACCTGCTGCACATCATCGGCCTGATCTTTCCGCTTGACCATAACCCATGGCTTTTTGTCCTCGATATAACGATTGGCCTGATCTGCGAGCGCCATGATCAACCGCATGGCCTTTGAGTATTCCCGCTTTTCGTAATGTTCGGCAATGGTGTCAGCCGCCGCCGAGAATTCCTCGAATTCCGCCGGTTTGTCCAGCGTGTCCGCCAGCTGCCCTTCGAATCGTTTGCTGATAAAGCCTGCACAGCGGCTTGCGATATTGACTAGTTTGCCAACGAGATCAGAATTAACCCGGGCAATGAAGTCGTCGAGATTAAGATCGATATCGTCCATGCCAGGACCCAACTTGGCCGCATAGTAGTAACGCAGGTGGTTGTGATCGATGTTATTAATGAACGTCCGCGCATTGATAAACGTGCCGCGGGACTTCGACATCTTCTTGCCGTTTATGGTCAGGAAGCCGTGGGCAAACACGCTGTCGGGCGTTCGAAAACCCGCGCCTTCGAGAACGGCGGGCCAGAACAGGGTGTGGAAATAGACGATGTCCTTGCCGATGAAATGATAGGTTTCGGTGTCGTGGCCCGGTAGCCAATACTCATCGAAATCAAGCGATTCATGGGCATTGCAGTACTGCAGGAAGCTGGCAAGGTATCCGACCGGCGCGTCGAGCCAGACGTAGAAATACTTGTCTGTTGTGCCTGGAATCTGGAATCCGAAGTAGGGCGCATCCCTGGAAATATCCCAGTCCTGCAGTCCGGTTTCAAACCATTCCTCAAGCTTGCTGGTGATGTGCTGGTGCAGACTGGCGGATTTCATCCAGGATCGAAGCTGGTCTTCAAATGCACTGAGTCTGAAAAAGTAGTGTTCTGATTCCCTCCAGACTGGCTTGCTGTCCGACAGAATCGAGATCGGCTCGATAAGATCATTCGGTGTATACGTAGCGCCACAATTTTCACATGCGTCGCCGTATTGATCCGCGGTCTTGCAGCGCGGGCAGACACCTTTGACGAAGCGGTCCGGTAGAAACATCTGCTCCTGTTCGTCGAATGCCTGTTCAATGGTCTTGGTATAGATATGGCCAGCGTCACGCAGCGCCTTAAACATGCGGCAGACCAGCTGCTCGTTCTCATCCGAATGCGTAGTGTGAAAATTGTCAAACTCGACATCGAATGCACGGAGGTCCTCGTGCTGTGTCTTTGCTGCACGCGTAACGAGCTGCTCTGGTGTGATTCCCTCCTCGCGAGCCTTGATCATGATAGGAGTGCCATGTGCATCTGCAGCGCATACATAGGTGCACACATGACCTCGAAACTTCTGAAACCGGGCCCAGATATCGGACTGGATATACTCGACCAGGTGGCCCATATGAATGTCCCCGTTCGCGTAGGGTAACGCGCTGGACACCATTATTTTCCGTACGTCTTTAGTCATGCGTCAGTGAGTGTATAAACAGGAGATCGCGGCGCATTATGCCACGCGAGCGACGGTCGGGCTGATTTGATTGGGCGCGTTTCTAGGCAGATTCTGACTGCGCGAGCTCTTCTTCCTCGTCCACCAGTCGTTTGAACATCTTCTTGTTATTTGCCTGCTGGTAAGCTTCCAGAGTGGCAATGCGGCCCTTCCTGACGAGATCCATCAAAGCGGTGTCCATCGTCTGCATGCCATTGGCACCGCCACTTTGCATCGCGGTTTCCAGCTGATCCAGTTTTCCCTGACGAACAAGATTGGCTACTGCCGGCGTATTGACCATGATTTCCAGAGCCGCTACCCGGCCGTCCTCTTCCTTCGTCGGCAGAAGTTGCTGAGATATAACGCCGCGCAGGGAAGTTGAAAGCATTGTTCGAATATGACTCTGCTTGTCTGACGGGAAGGTATTGACGATTCTGTCCACGGTTTGACCCGCGCCATTGGTGTGCAGCGTGCCCATAACCAGGATACCCATTTCGGCAGCCGTCACGGCAGCCGAGATAGTCTCAAGGTCGCGTAGCTCGCCAACGAGAATCACATCCGGATCCTCACGCAACGCTGAATGCAATGCCTCCGCGAAACTGTTGGTGTGCAGCCCGACTTCCCGCTGGCTGATGAGGCATCCCTTGCGTTCATGGACGAACTCGATCGGATCCTCAATGGTGAGAATGTGGCCCTTCATCTGAATATTCATGGCGTCGACCATCGCAGCAAGCGTGGTCGATTTTCCAGAGCCGGTTTTGCCAGTAACAAGAATCATGCCCTGCGACTGCTTGCAGAGATTCCTGACCGCGAGCGGCATATTGAGCTCATCGAGTGTCAGCGCCTTCGACGGAATAGCCCGCATGATGGCGCCAAGGCCATTCAGGTGTCGCATGACATTGACCCTGAAGCGGGATACGCCGTCAATTTCGTAGGCGAAGTCGACCGCGTCATTTTTCTCAAAATCACGCTGCATGGTGCCGCTCATAATCTCGTACAACGATTCCTTAACGAAATCGATGCTTAGCACCTGGTCGTTCAGCAATGTCAACGAGCCATGAATCCGGACCCGCGGTGGGTCGCCAGAGATGAAGTGCAGGTCCGAGCTGTTCTTTGCCAGGGCATCTTGCAGAAAAATGTCAATTCTGTTCACACGATATCTCCGGTTTCGACCAGCGCCGAGTCGCTGCTGTCAATCACAGGGAGAATGTTAGAGTCACTGACATATCGCTGGAATTTTCGCTTGTCCAGAGCGTGGCGGAATGCGTCTTCGGGATCGACTTCTTTCGCCTCTATGGCAGACAGCAACGCCTGATCCATTAGTTGCATGCCCGTATCGCTGCCCATTTGCAGTTGCGAAGGAATCTGGTGTGATTGATCGGTCATGATCAGCTTTGAGATGGCGCGATTGTTTACCAGGACTTCCATGACCGCCCTGCGGCCTCGACCATCGGGCGTCTTCACCAGTACCTGGCTCACTACGGCTTTGAGACTTTGTGACAGAAAGCTCTTGGTTTGTTCGCGGAGATCGCCGGGAAGCGCATCGATTATACGGTCGATGGTCTTGACCGCGCTGGTGGTATGCAGTGTGCCAAGGACAAGGTGTCCCGTTTCGGCAGCGGTCATGGCCATGGATATCGTATCCGCGTCGCGCATTTCGCCGACCAGCACTACGTCTGGGTCCTCGCGCATAGCCGAGCGGACCCCATCCGCAAATGTTGTCAGGTGCGTGCCAAGTTCGCGCTGAATGACCTGGCTCTGCTTGCTGGGATGGACAAATTCGATTGGGTCCTCAAGGCTGATAATATTCAGGCTGCGAGTACTGTTGAGGTAATCGATCATTGCAGCAAGCGTCGTCGATTTACCGGTGCCCGTCGAGCCGGTAACCAGCACCATTCCCTGGTGGTAGTCGCAGAATTCACGAATGACCGGCGGAACGTCCAGGTTGTCCAGTGTCGGGACTTCATTCGGGATGTAACGAAATACTGCGCCCACCCCCGTGTCTTTGTGGAACAGGTTGACTCGAAACCGAGAACCTTCTTCCGCGACGTATGAGAAATCGAGGTCCTTGCCCGTATAGAAAATGTCTTTTTGTGAGTCGCTCAAGATTTCTGTCACGTAGCTCTCGAGCTCAGTATCGGCGAGTTCCCTGAACTTGATTGGCATCAGATCGCCATTCATGCGCAGCATCGGCGGGATTCCTACGGCGAGATGTACATCGGAGCAACCCTGGGCGAGCCCGAGCTTCAAGAACGAATCAATGCGTGGCATGGCTATCCTGCTTCCAAGAGTTAATTACGCCCATAAATCATAGGTTTGGACGTATCCTAGGCGGATTCAGGTGATCGCGCCAGTGCGCTCGTACACAATTTAGCCGACAGCGACTGCTGCGGGGGTTCTAGAGCTGTATTTCGGTCAGCGCTTCCATCAATTCGTCCATTGACTGGTAACGCCTGGACTTGTCCACAGACATTGCCTTGGCGATGAGTTCGGCGTAGTCGTCAGGGACATTCGGGTTCACTTCCTGGCAGAGTTTCGCTTTGCCCTGCACATGCTGGTACATGACGGACATGTGATCGCCACGGCTGTAAGGCGGTATTCCGGTGACCATTTCGTACATGATGACGCCAATACTGTATATATCGGCGGCCTCGTCCACTTTCTTGCCGAGAATCTGCTCCGGCGCCATATACTTGGGTGAGCCGATCACGTAGCCGGTCTTTGTCAGCTGCGTATCGCCACTGCTGGCAGCGGCGGCAACACCGAAATCCACGATCTTGAGCAGGCCGGCATCGTTAACCAGTATATTTGCAGGCTTCAGGTCGCGGTGGATAACCCCGGCCTGGTGGGCCACGGCCATGCCGGTGGCCATATCCATTGAGAATTGCAGCGCCTTGCCAAATGCCATGGGCGTGTTGTCGGGAATTTCGCCACTAAGCGTATGCGATGGGAAATACTCCATCGATATGGCGTAGGCTCCCTGCAGATGCAGAAAATCGTAAATGCGAATGACGTTCTTGTGCGTGATCATGCGTGAGTAGCGCAGCTCGTGCACGAAGCGTTTCATCATTTCCTCGTCAGAGGATACGTTCGGGTTCAGGAATTTGAGAATAAGCCGCTCATCGACGACCTGATCCTGCATGAGCAGCACCGTGCCAAATGCGCCCTTACCGATTTTCTCAATGTACTTGTAGCGTCCGTCGATGACGTCACCTGGCTCCAGCTTGGCAATGTCCAATACAGGAGCCATTTGTTCCGGCAGGATCTCGTTTTCCGCCGTCCGCTCTACTTGTTGCTTCTGGGCGCTGATCAGCTTCTCAAGTTCTTCGTTCTCAAGAAGCAGCGTCCTCGTATGTTCCGACATTTTCTCGGCACGAACATTCTCGGCCAGGACGCTCTCGGAGAATTTGGCGTCGATCTCTTTTATCGCTATGTCGGCATTGTTGATGATGGTCTTGTCTTCAGATTTTTTGACCTCCAGCAATACGCTGCGCACAGTATCCGCATGATCTTCGTCCGCCAGGTGCGAAATGGCCTTGATCGCTTCAACCTGAATTTCACGCTCGGGGCGATTCAGCATTGGCAAGATTTTTGAAATCACGTCGGCGTCGCCGAGCTTGCCAATGGCGCGGACTATCACGGTATCCGATTTTCCGCCACTGCCAAGCATATCCAGTAGTTTGGGCAGCGCTTTCTTGCTCCCCATCTGTGCAAGCGCATCCACAGCTCGTTCCCGGACCCACCAGTCCGAGTCGTCGGTCGCCGTCATCAGCGCATCAACTGCCGCTTCGTCCTTAACGGAATTGAGAATCTCTATGGCCGTTCGACGAATGTCCTCATCTTTGTCAGTAATGAGTTTGAGGACCGAGTTGACCACCTTTGGCCCACCAATTTCTGCCAGCGCATCGCCGGCACGGGCGCGCACCCACCAGTCGTCATCCTTGATGGCCTGAAACAATTCCTTTACCGAGTTCGGGTCACCTATTTCGTTAAGAACTTCTACCGCGGAACGACGCGTATACTCGGATTCGTCTTTCAATGCCCCGACCAGGTACTGGATTGTGTCCGGGTGATTGATCTTGACGATCACGTCCACGGCCTTGTTCTGCACTTCCAGGTCGGAGTCCTGCAGGCGCGCGGCAACCTTGTCTATATTGATCGGACCTTCGCGTTTCGCCAGTGACGACAGCGCAGCGCTGCGTACCATGCGGTTCGTATCATTAAGCTGAAACTCCAGCGCGCGATTGATATCTTCGCGCTGGAACCGCGACAACAGGTTCATCAGGTGAATCTTGATGGCCGGATCTTTGCCGCCCATTCGATTGATAAGGTCCGGCACCATTTCCGGAGAAATTACGTCTTCGATAATCGCGAACAGTGCGGCTTTTTCCTTAGGGTCGAGCTCATAGGCGCGGCGCAGCAGGTCGTGCACGCTCAAGTTCTTCTTGTGCACTTTCAGCACTTCGATTAGCGCCGGTTTCGATACTTCCGCATCGTCAAAGAATTCGAGCAATGCATTGGCGTCATAGTTATTAGCGCTGGACAGGGCCCAGGCGGTGCCTGACACCACGCGTTCGCCGCCGTCTGCAAGGCCTTCCTTGAAGTACTTGAGTGTCTTGTCGCTCACATAGCTTGACAGAATGTCCACGAACACCATGGTGTGGCTCTTGTCACTCATGGCGAGCGCGTCGATAACCCTGGGAATGACTTTTGGTCCGATCTTTTTCAGGCGTTCGATCAGTTTTTGTGCGGAACTGCTGTCGGTGTCCGTTTCGCTCGTCAATTGCCCGATCATCTGATCAGCGCGAAATCCACCCAGGATGGCCATCACGACTCGTCCGACACGCAAGGCAGGCTCTTTGAGCCTGCAGGGGAGGGTATGGCTGACAACAGAATGCATCCAACGCGGGCAGCGTCCGTCGCCGCAGATTTTATGATCTGGTCCTTGATATCCAACGCCATCTAGTCTGGTATCGCTTTCGCCCAAGCGCTCTGATGGATCATGTCGCCTTATGGCAAATCCACCGTCGCTTCACTTCTCAATCGGTCCAATATTATGCCACATTGACTGCCTGTCGAAGTGTGAACTGAGGTTGATCTGGGTAAGTAGAAATACCTCTGTGCCTTGCAGTTATTGGCTTCATCTGTGGTTACAATACCGGCCCCGGAAGCTGCCAGCCGCATCTTCCCGGCTATTTGACCTAATCCAACCAGAAGAAATGTGACCGTGTCAGCAGAAATTACCCTCAAAAACGCACTTCAGTCCCTGCCTGTGCCTGGCGTGGACCATCCCCTGGGCGATGTCGGCAAAGTCCTGGAATTCAGCCTGGAGCAGGGCGCGGCAACCGTGGTTGTCGAACTCGGCTTTCCTGGCGCGGATATCGAGGATGAACTGGCGGGCGCGATCCGCGAATTGCTACTCAGTGACGACGCCGTCTCCGATGTACAGGTAGCCCTAATAACGAAGATTACGGCCCACGGTGTCCAGCGCAATCTGAAACCGCTGGAGAATGTTCGCAACATCGTGGCGATCGCGTCCGGCAAGGGCGGCGTCGGAAAGTCGACCACTGCGGTAAACCTTGCTTTGGCGTTAAGCAGGGAGGGCGCCAGTGTTGGCGTCCTCGACGCGGATATTTACGGCCCCAGTATTCCACTAATGCTCGGCGTGCCGGGCGAGCGGCCAACCAGTGAAGACGGCGAATCGATGATCCCGCCGAGCGCTCACGGTCTACAGGTAATGTCGATCGGCTTTCTCATTGACCCGGATCAACCGATGGTCTGGCGCGGTCCGATGGTCACGCAGGCATTGAACCAGATGTTGCAGCAGACCCGTTGGTCGGACCTCGATTACCTGGTAGTCGATATGCCTCCGGGAACCGGGGATATACAACTGACGCTGTCACAACAGGTTCCGGTCAGCGGGGCCGTGATCGTGACGACGCCACAGGATATCGCTTTGCTGGACGCGCGCAAGGGCCTGCAAATGTTCCGCAAAGTGAATGTGCCCGTGTTGGGCGTCGTCGAAAATATGAGCATGCATGTCTGTACAAAATGTGGGCACGAAGAGCCGCTGTTCGGCAGTGGTGGTGGCACGGCTATGGCAGCGGACTATGACGTAGAATTGCTCGGGCAGTTGCCCCTCGACCTGAGAATCCGTGAGCAAACCGATGGTGGACAGCCGAGCGTGATTGCCGAGCCTGAGGCGGCGCCTGCACAAGCCTACCTGCGCACGGCCAGGCGAATGGCGGCGAGACTCGCGATGCAGGGCAAGGACTACAGCGCAAAATTTCCCAAGATCATTGTCGAGGAAACCTGACAATGAACATCCACGTGCGGCGCAGGACTCTGACGGAATGAGTATCAAAGCAGATCACTGGATTCGCAAGATGGCTGCCGAGCAAGCCATGATCGAACCCTTCGAACCGGGCCAGGTTCGCGAGCGCGACGGTGAGCGAATCGTTTCCTACGGCACTTCCAGCTACGGATACGATGTCCGTTGCGCCGACGAATTCAAGATTTTTACCAATATAGAATCGACGCTGGTCGATCCGAAGGCATTCGACGAATCGAGTTTTGTCGACAAGAAGAGTGACGTTTGCGTGATTCCGCCAAATTCATTCGCACTGGCACGGACGGTCGAGTACTTCCGGATACCGCGCAGCGTATTAACCATCTGTCTTGGCAAATCGACCTACGCGCGGTGCGGCATAATCGTCAACGTGACGCCGCTTGAACCCGAGTGGGAAGGGCATGTGACCCTGGAATTCTCGAACACGACGCCGCTTCCTGCGAAGATTTACGCACATGAAGGCGTCGCGCAGATGCTGTTTTTTGAGTCAGACGAGGAATGCGAAGTCTCTTATGGCGATCGAGGTGGCAAATACCAGGGTCAGCAGGGTGTAACGCTGCCCAAGGCCTGAAACAGCATCTCCGTGCTTATTTCCCGAGCGCGGTGATCGACGCATCCAGCGTGTCAAGCTGAAGGGGCTCGTCCAGTTTCTTGCCATCCATAAAGGCGTGCCCGTCGTGATAACGCAGCCGCCCTGCTATAAACAGCGACAGGACCAGCGGATAGATGCGATGTTCAATCTGCAGGACTCTCGCTGCCAGCGATTCAGCGGAGTCGTCCGCCAGAACCGGCACGCGGCCCTGCATAATGCGGGGTCCACCATCCAGTTGTTCGGTCGCGAAGTGGACCGTACTACCATGCCATTTCTCACCAGCCTCGAGCGCCCGTCGATGCGTATCAAGGCCGGGATACTGCGGTAACAGTGACGGGTGAATGTTAAAAATTCGACCTGCAAACCGATCGATAAAGGCGGGTGTCAGGATGCGCATGAATCCGGCTAACAGGACGAGGTCCACGTTGTAAGGTGCAAGCGTGTCGATAAGCGCTAAATCAAACGCACCACGATCAGGGTAGTCTCGGTGATTAATGGTCTCCGTCGGAATTCCGGCTTTGCCGGCTCGCTCGAGTCCGCCGGCTCCGTCGCGGTTGCTCAGGACGACACGCAGCTCCAGGTTGAGATCTCCGCGCCCAACCGTGTCAATAAACGCCTGCAGATTGGTGCCGCCACCCGAGATCAGGACGGCGGCTGACATAGCGGCAGTCATGACTTACGTGGTCAAACGTACGCAACCGGTCCGGCGCCGGCCGCGACCTGACCGAGCAGCCAGGCGCGCTCACCATTCGCGTTCAGCAATTCGATGGCGCTGTCGGCGTGATCTGCGCTGATAACGGCAACCATGCCTACGCCACAATTAAACGTGCGGCGCATTTCATCTGGGTCGATTCTTCCAGTCGCCTGCAGCCAGTCAAAAATGGGCTGCTGCGCCCAGCTGTTGATATCAATTTCGGCATGTACATCCGCCGACAGGATTCGCGGAATGTTTTCCGTAATGCCGCCCCCGGTTATGTGGGCGAGACCTTTCACTGCAAACGCCGATATCAATTGCAGTATCGATTGCACGTAAATTCGGGTTGGTTCGATCAGGAGTGATTCTGCTGGTGAGCCGTTTACGTCGCGATTTTCAGCCACTTCGAGAATTTTGCGGATCAGCGAGTATCCGTTGGAATGCGGGCCGCTGGAAGCGAGGCCGATAATGGCATCGCCGGCGGCGATCTTTGTGCCGTCGATGATTTCGCTTTTTTCAACAGCGCCAACACAAAAGCCGGCGAGATCGTATTCCCCGTCCGCATACATGTCCGGCATTTCGGCAGTTTCGCCGCCGATCAGGGCTGCGCCTGCCTGCAGGCAGCCTGCGGCGATGCCGCTGACCACGGCTGCAGCGACATCAGCATCGAGCTTGCCACAGGCGAAATAATCCAGGAAAAACAGGGGCTCGGCACCCTGCACGAGGACGTCATTGACGCACATGGCAACCAGGTCGATGCCGATCGTGTCGTGACATTGAGCGCGCTGCGCCAGTTTGAGTTTGGTGCCGACGCCGTCCGTTCCGGAAACCAGCACAGGTTCACGGTAGCGTTCCGGCGGAATGGCAAATAAGCCGCCGAAGCCACCAATGCCCGCCAGGACTTCCGGTCGTTTGGTCCCGGCCACCATGGGCTTGATGCGCTCAACGAGGGCGTTGCCGGCGTCAATGTCAACACCGGAATCTTTGTACGTTAGAGGTTTTATTGTCATGCTTGCCGTTCTCGGACCGCCAGTTCGTCGACGCCGGCCGAATATGCCGATTCAATGCGTTGCCAACATTCAGCGTCGCAAATCCTGTGAGGGCGATATAATAGAGCTTCGACAGGTCTCGTGAAACCACCCATTTTTGGTCCTTAAGGACCGGGTACACTATATGCACAACAGGTCACTCTTTCCTAGCGGAATTCCCAAGCATTGTCTGCGCGGCTGGCTCGTCGTCATGGCGTTGTTTGCCGCGGCGAATTCGCTTTTGTTTATACCGGCTTACGCGGTTGAAATGACGTCGATTTATACGGTCGAGGTACCGTTGGACCCTGACGAACGGAATCCGCGCCGAACTGCTTATCGGCTGGCACTGAATCAGGTTCTGGTGCGCATGACGGGCTCCACCGCCGTTGCGGAGTCCGAAGAATTAGCGTCGATGTTTCCGAATCCTGAGCGCTACGTTCGGCAATTTCAGCCGGGGCCGGACGATACCCTGATCGTGTCTCTCTATGGAGAGGAAATTGAGCGTGTTTTGCGCCAGGCGGGTGCGCCGATCTGGAGTGCCGATCGGCCTTTGACCCTGGTCTGGCTGGCGGTCGACCGGGGCAGGGGAGACCGGGAGATCATCGCTGCCGATGATCAGGGCGGCAGTTTTGGCGCGGTCAGCGCGGCGGATGAGCGCAATGAAATACTGCGCAACCGGGTTAAGGAGGTTGCTGCCCGCCGCGGCATTCCAGTTGCCTTTCCATTGCTGGATACCACCGATCTGCAGAGCTTGAGTTTCAGCGATATCTGGGGTGGCTTCGACGAGCAACTGATTGCTGCCTCGCAACGATATAACGCGCCCTCGGTACTGGTTGGTCGCATCCGACCGGAGACTTCGCAGGCGCACCGATGGACCTGGTATCGCAATGGTCTGCGGCAGGACTGGCGCGGCGAGCCAGACTACGTGATCAATCTGCTGGCTGACACCATTGCAGCCTCGGATGCCCTGGCCGGCAACGAGTTAAGCGAATACCTGCAGTTGACCATTTCCGGCATTGATTCAGTCAGGGATTATGGCCAGGTCCAGCAGTATCTGGAGAGTCTGCGGGCACTTGATCGTTTGATGATCAAAGCCGTAAGTGCGGACAGAATTACCTACGAGGTTGAGATTCGTGGTGGCGCGGAGCGGCTGCGCGCCGCGCTTGCGGCAAGCAATATACTGGTTGCCGTCAATTCATCCGCCACTATCGAGCCTGATTCCTACCGGCGGCAAACTAATCAGTTTGGAAATCCTGATCGGTTGGACAACCGTGATCCGTTAGTCAACTCTGATCGGCCGGGCAACTCTGATCCGTTAGGCAATCCAATGGGCGACCGAGAATATGCTCGTTCGCTGGAGTACTTTTTTCGCGAGATTGAGAGACCGCGATTTGACAGCGAACCG
Source organism: Woeseiaceae bacterium (assembly GCA_051007895.1). Lineage (GTDB taxonomy): Bacteria > Pseudomonadota > Gammaproteobacteria > Steroidobacterales > Woeseiaceae > SZUA-117. The sequence goes on along the minus strand of JBPCYD010000089.1, from coordinate 29,596 downwards.
GTCCCGAACTAATCGCTGGCAGAAACCACACGTCCAAGCTCATGTCACTACGCTGGTTGCCAAACGCAATTTCCCTGATGCGCATCGGAATGATCGCGCCGATCCTTTGGTATATCGTGGAAGGCCGCTATGGTCTGGCGTTAATCTTGTTTTTCATTGCGGGGTTTTCTGACGGCGTAGACGGATTTCTTGCCAAACGCTACGACTGGCACACGCGGATCGGTGCGCTCCTCGATCCTATCGCCGATAAATTGCTCGTTGGTGGTACGTTTATTACGCTGGTGATAACGGGCCTGATTCCAGTCTGGATGGCGGTTCTGGTGGTTGTACGCGATGTCGTCATAGTCGGTGGTGCCACGATCTATAATTTCCTGATCAGGCCGGTGGAAGGTGAGCCAACCCGAATCAGCAAGCTCAACACCGCTTTACAACTGCTCTTTATTGTCTTTGTGCTGAGTCGCGCCGGATTTGGCTGGCCGGATGAAATCGCTATCACGATTATCGGTGCCAGCGTGGTCGTCACTATTGTAATCAGTGGAATAGACTACGTATGGTCATGGGCAAGGCGTGCCAGGCAAGCGGGACAACCGGGATCGCGTCCACCTGGCACGGAGGACGACAAAAATGCAACCAATGAGTCGGAACAATGACGCAGCAATCAATTGTAAGTAACACATTCAGAAACAACTGGATGATCGCTATTGCGCTGGTCGGCTGGTTAATGTGGCTGCTGGCACCAGTATTAACGCCCTTTATTGCCGCGGTCCTGCTGGCCTATATTGGTGATCCATTGGCGGACCGGCTGCAGCGAATGAAAATGCCGCGAACGCTTGCAGTGGTAATTGTATTTCTCCTCACATTCACCGGAGTCGCATTGCTCGTGCTTCTGGTTGTGCCGCTCATCAGCACCCAGGTTGCTGCACTGCTAACTGCATTGCCCGGTATTGTCACCCAGGCCGAGCAGGTATGGTTTCCCAACGTAACTGAATTCCTGGGCATTGATGCCGGAGAAGATATTGGTGTTGGTGCCTTTATCGCGCGTTACAGTGACATGGCGGACAGCTGGGGTGCGACGGTTCTCAAGTCAGTAGGTCGATCGGGTGGGGCACTCGCAGCGGCCGTCATTAGCCTGTTCCTGATCCCGATCCTGACGTTCTACGTTTTGCGTGACTGGGATTTGATCGTGCGCAGCTTTGGCTCCCTGGTTCCTGAAAAGCAGCGGCAGACTGTATTTATGTTAGCGCGCGAAACGGATGATGTACTGGGCGCATTTCTGCGTGGCCAAATAATGGTCATGCTCGCATTGGCAATTATTTACTCGCTGGGTCTGACATTCGTGGGTCTCAAGTTCGCGATCGCCATAGGCGTGGTCGCAGGGCTGGTCAGTTTTGTCCCTTACCTCGGATTTGTATTCGGAATCGGGCTTGCCGGATTGACCGTCATTCTGGAACCGGAGCCTCTGTTGCGGCTGATTGGCGTGATTGCGACGTTTTCCATTGCGCAAATGATCGAAGGTTCCGTGCTAACACCGAAACTGGTTGGAGATCGTATTGGGCTACATCCGGTCATCGTAATTTTTGCCGTTGCTGCCGGTGGCCAGCTTTTCGGTTTTTTCGGCATTTTGCTCGCGTTACCGGCCGCGGCCGTACTTTCGGTATTGGTCCGATTCGCGTACGGAAAATACCTGGCGGAGCACCCGTTGCCTGAGTCGCTGGCGTCGAAGGACGAAGCGCCGTCATCGGATGCAAAGACTTGAGTCAACTCGCACTCCCGCTGAAACTCCAGGACCATGCCGTGTTCGACAGTTTTCTGGCAACGGGAAACGAGCCGCTGGTCGCATTTCTGCAAGACCTGTGCACCCATCCGACCGGTCCCGGCGCATGGTTGCGCGGCGGTCGCTCGACCGGGAAGACGCATCTTTTGCAAGCCGTATGTGAGCGTGCCCGTGATCGAGCACAGTTCCTCCCGGTGGGGAGTTTCGTTGATGCCGGTCCGGAAATCCTCGAGGGATTGTTCAGCAAGCAGTTCGTTTGCCTTGACGATGTTGAGCGGGTCGGCGGCCGCGAAGACTGGGAGCTTAAGTTGTTCGGCCTGTTCAACGCATTGAGTGAGACAGGCGGGCTCCTGTTGTGCTCGGCGAAAACAGCCCCGCGTGGCTGCGGGTTTGTGCTGCCGGACCTGGTGAGTCGATTTTCCCGTCTGCCGCTATTCAAGATCAATTCGCTCGAGGACTCTAAACGGATCGAGGCGCTGCAACTGCGTGCGCGCCATCGCGGGCTGGATCTGCCCGGTGATGCGGCGCAGTATCTGCTGCACCGGAGTTCACGTGATATGGCCAGTCTTTACCGTCTTCTCGACAAGCTCGATTCCGAAAGCCTGATCGCCCAGCGACGCCTGACAATTCCCTTTGTCAGGGAAGTTCTCGAATTCGGTCAAGCGGATAACCCGGCCGTCTGACAACAGTCAGTATTCAGGCATTTGCCAGTTTCATAGCGATCGTCGTTACGCGCTTGCCGAGCGCTTGCGCAAGGCTCTTTTCGGCAGTGGATAAAGTGTCCGGATCCCGGTTCCAGGTTACATGGCTGGCACCGTAAGGCGTGCCGCCTGCCGTTGTCGTCGCAAGCGCTTCTTCGGAGTACGGTATGCCGACCAGCAGCATGCCATGATGTATCAGTGGTAATGCCATGGTTAGCAGCGTTGTTTCCTGGCCACCATGTAGTGAAGAAGTGGACGTAAAAACGCCGGCCGGTTTGTCGCACAGTGTCCCGTTGAGCCAGGCACTGCCCGTGCCGTCCAGGAAGTACTTTAGCGGGGCAGCCATGTTGCCAAAGCGGGTGGGGCTGCCCAGCAAAATACCCGCGCACTCCTGCAGATCGGTTTCGGTCGCATAAGCCGGTCCAGCCGGGGGCACAGCATCCTCGGTTGCTTCCGTGACGCTGGAGACGGCGGGTACGGTTCGCAAGCGGGCGGCGGCGCCGGCAACAGAATCTACACCCGTGCAAATCTCGCGCGCCAGTTTTTCTGTAGCGCCAAAGCGTGAGTAGTAGAGGACCAGGATTTCTATCATGGTTTCAGAAGCGTCTCGACATTCTCGGGCGGCCGGCCGACGACGGCACGTTGGCCAGCTTCATCGACAACGATCGGCCGCTCCAGGGCTTGCGGATGATCCTGCACCCAGGATGCGAGCGCTTTTTCATCCGCAAGCGGAATGTCGTCACCGGCATTTCGAAATACTTCTTCACCACGTCGCAGCAGATCGGCGAGCGGTACGCCGACAAGCTCGGCCATGCGTAACAGCGTATCTGCGTCAGGCGGCGTTTCAAGGTATTTGACGATTTTTGGCGCTATGCCATGTGATTCAATTATCTCTAGTGTTTTCCGCGACTTGGAGCATCGCGGGTTGTGGTAAATAGTCAGGCTCATGGGGGTTTTAATGACCTCATGTGGATTACAGGGATTGGCAACTCTAGCAGCAGATCGACTTCCCGTCAGTCGGGTTTGCGTTGCTTGACGCGGAGTGTCGACGCTTGCTAGCGTTGCCGCGTGTATTCGCTGCATAAAACCACCGCGTTCATTCGCCAAACAGGCTTGGCAGGGCGCGGTATTCTTGTCATGTTGCTGATTGCGCTGGGCGGTTGTCAGTCTGGTCCGCCGGTGCAGGAAATGAGTGATGCGCGAATGGCTATTGCCGTTGCGCGTGATGCCGGCGCGGCCCAATTGGCGTCGGAAGATTTACGCGCCGCCGAATCACTGCTGAACAGTGCCCTGAGAAGTCTAACCCAACGAAACTACGACCAGGCGCGAAGCGATGCGATTGCAGCGAAGAATCGCGCGCTCGACGCGCTGGAAAATGCCGAAAACGCGGACGACCCGGACCCGCAACCCTAGACAGTTCGTTGCCATGATGAATGCGGGTCGCTAAAAGGTGTGCCGTCAATTCAGGGTAAGCGGACGTGTGCAGGGCGTTTTCTATCGCGATTCGACCCGGGCATTCGCAACCCCACGCAATCTCCAAGGGCATGCCATTAACCTGGCAGACGGTGATGTCGAGGTTCGCGTTTGCGGTGCTAATTGTGAAATAGAAGAGTTGCGCTCGTGGCTATGGCATGGCCCGCAGCGGGCAGATGTGCATGAAGTCGTTGAACAAGAGGTCGAGTGTTCACATCCCCGGGATTTCACCACTGGATAATTCGGTGCGGAGTTACACCCTGAACCATTTGAGTCGAAGTTTATCGAGGACCTTGTTCGGATACTTACGTTTGCCCAGGCTGCCGTTATAACGGCCAAGTGCGCGCGGCAGGTTGCCCTTCTCGATGTCCAGGTAATATTTGAGAATGGTGCAGCCGAATCGCAGGTTCGTCTCTATATGCATCAAATTGTCGTTGGGTCGTCCAATCTCGTTGAGCCAGAACGGCATTATCTGCATCAGGCCGCGGGCACCGGCGACCGAAATCGCGAAGCGATCAAAATTGCTTTCGACGTCAATTACGGCCAATACGAGTTCCGGCGGCAGATCGGCCCGGGTCGCCTCGCGGTGCACGCGCTGTAGAATTTCGATTCTTTCCTGGGGGTTTTCAACCTGCCGTGCCAACCGGGATGACATGTCGGTCAACCAGACCTGGGCGTCGAAATGATCCTGGAAGCTTTCGACTTCATTGGCAGCCTCGCGCAGCAGCTCAATCAGCGCCGGGTCAGGATGTTCCTGCGCCAGCACCGCTGAAGGCATTGTGGCAATCAGAAGAGCGGTGATTGTCAAAGCGATGCGCATGCATCTGCTCCTGTCGCGACACGGAATATTAACGATTTCCGTATATCAGTAGTCTGCTAGCTTAGCGACGACGCCAAAAGCAAATTGAGAGCGTCATCACGTTTCATCATACGCGATTCTTCATCGCGTCGATGGCGGTATTCCAGTTCCCCGGCCTCCAGGCCACGGTCGCTGATGACCAGTCGGTGAGGAATCCCAATGAGTTCCGCATCGGCAAATTTTACGCCCGGTCGCGCGTCACGGTCATCGAAGAGCACGTCGACACCACGTTCGAGGAGTTCTTCGTAAAGTGCTTCGGCCGCTGCACGAAGTGATTCTGATCGATGCATGTTGATCGGTATCAACACAACGCTAAAAGGGGTCAGCGGCTCTGGCCAGCTAATGCCGCGCTCATCATGATTTTGTTCTATTGCCGCGCCAACGATTCGCGTTACACCGATGCCATAGCATCCCATCGCCATAGCAACGTCGTTGCCGTCGCTGTCCTGAACAGTCGCGCTCATTGCGTCTGAATAGTTCGTACCGAGCTGAAAAATGTGACCCACTTCAATGCCGCGGGCAATCTGCAAAACGCCCTTGCCGCCGGGACTTGGATCGCCCGCCACAACGTTCCGAATATCGACGGTATCGGGCCGTTCAACGTCGCGCGAGAAATTGGCCCCCGTGTAATGCATGTCGACTTCATTTGCGCCACATACAAAGTCAGACATTATCGCGGTCGCATGATCAAAATAGGTGGTGACGCTCAGTCCAATAGGTCCTGCAAAACCGGGTTCGCAACCGGTAGCCTGCCGTACCATTGCGGGATCCGCCATCGTTAGCGGTGCGGTAACGCCAGGAAGCTTCGCTGCCTTTATTGCATTCAGTTCGTGATCGCCACGAAGAACCAGCGCGACGGGTCCAGCCTCTCCCTCAACAATCAATGTCTTCAGCGTATCTTCAGGACGAACCTGCAGAAATTCTGCCAACGCATCGATGGTGCGCACGCCCGGCGTACTCTTCTTTTCAAGTTCGAGTTTCGCGCCCGCTGGTTCGGCATCCGGTTTCAGTGTCGCTGCAGTTTCCACATTGGAGGCGAAATTGTCATCGTCGCACCAGGCAATCGCGTCCTCGCCCGAATCTGCAAGGACATGAAATTCCTGAGAGCGATTGCCACCAATTTCTCCGCTGTCAGCATCGACAACGCGAAACTTGAGTCCAAGCCGCTCGAAGATGGCCGTATAGGCGGCATGCATGATCTGGTAACCCTCTTCCAGCGAGGCATGATCTACGTGGAAAGAGTATGCGTCCTTCATAATGAACTCGCGCGCGCGCATTACGCCGAAACGTGGCCTGATTTCATCGCGAAACTTCGTCTGAATCTGGTAGAAATTGATCGGTAGCTGCTTGTAGCTGCGGAGTTCGCGACGGGCAATGTCTGTAATGACTTCTTCGTGAGTCGGACCAAAACAAAAGTCGCGCTGGTGACGATCCTGCATACGCAACAGCAGGTTGCCGTATTTGTCCCAGCGTCCCGATTCCTGCCACAGCTCGGCCGGCTGGACGGCAGGCATCAGCAGCTCGAGCGCTCCGGCACGATCCATTTCCTGCCGCACGATCGTTTCAACCTTGCGCAAGACGCGTAGCCCGATCGGCATCCAGGTAAAGAGTCCGGACGCGAGGCGGCGAATCAGTCCGGCCCTCAGCATCAGCTGATGACTGACAATCTCGGCATCGGCCGGCGTGTCGCGCAAAGTACTTAGTCCAAACTTGGTAAAACGCATGTATGATCGGTTCCCGTTTGCCGTGGCGGGCGTATTCTACACGAGAGTGTGAGTGAGAGATCCACTGAATCGTCTACCACTATTGGGCTGGAACTACGTCGAAGGACAGGAAAGGAACAGGTTAGTTTGAAGGGTAAGCGCAATCCATTTGTCGCCAAGGAGGGCATTCCATTCCTGGTATCTGCGGCAGTCACGACCATCGCCTGTCTGAATTTCGGGTTTGTGCCCTATGCGGGGATTCCAGCGGTCCTGCTGCTCGTGTTCATATTGATATTCAGGGATCCGCGCCGTGCAATTCCGGCAGTGCCGCTGGGCGTTGTGAGCCCGGTGGACGGTGTGGTGGTCGAAGTTGGTCTGACTGACAAGGGTGCGCTGGCTGCGGAGGCACACAAAATTCTCGTGCAGGTCGACAGTTTCGGCACTTATACCGCGCGCTGTCCCGTCGAGGGCAAAATCATGGATTTTCGTGGGGCGGTGCCTGATACCGCCGAAGCCGGTGCCTGCACGGGCTTGTGGGTGCAGACTGATGAGAGTGACGATGTTGTGCTGCAGTTTCACGGTCATCGACTTGGTCTCGCACCACTGGCGTTCCTCGGTTACGGCGAACGAGTCGGGCAGGGGCAGCGCTGTGCCTATTTGCGACTTACCCGACTCGCCGAAGTACAATTGCCGATTAATGGCCGTGTCCTCGTGAAAAAGGGCCAAAAGGTTGCCGCTGGTGTTGATGTGTTGGCCAAGCTGCCGCACCCCTGAGTGACACCAGGCGCTCTGGAGACGATCAATGGCAGATGCTGGTGTAGAGAACCGTCGCCGGGCCTACCTTCAGGCGCTCGAAATCGATGTCTACGCGCTGCGTGGCAAGGATGCAGTTGATCCTCCGGCACCTGATCCTGGGGTCGGCGCCCAGGAAACCGACGAGCAAGCCGCGCCGGATTGGACGGCGCTGCAAACCGGTGTTGCTGCCTGTACGCAATGTATTTTACATAAGACACGTACACAGACGGTTTTTGGTGTCGGTAGTCGCACTGCTGAATGGATGATTGTTGGCGAGGCGCCCGGCGCCGAGGAAGACCGCCGTGGCGAACCGTTTGTCGGCCGCGCCGGGAAACTGCTGGACGAAATGCTGCGGGCCATCGGTCTGTCCCGCGAGCGGGTTTACATCGCCAATATCCTGAAATGCAGGCCTCCCAACAACCGTGACCCGGCGAATGACGAAGCTGAATCCTGTCGACGTTTTCTCGATCGACAGATCGAGCTGGTCGCGCCCAAAATCATTATTGCCGTTGGCCGGATTGCCGCGCAGCGACTGCTGCAAACCGACGCACCCCTCGGTCGACTGCGGCAACAAAAACACTACCTGTCCGATAGACAGGTACCCGTTGTTGTGACGTATCATCCTGCATACCTGCTGCGCAGTCCGACGCAGAAACGAAAAGCGTGGCAAGACCTGTGTTTTGCGGCAGATATGATGAACGAAGGCAATAAATGATTACACCGGTTCGAGAAGTTCCCGCCTATGTCCGGGTGATGGCGCATGACGATATCGCGCTTGTGTCCGATATCGAGCAGCGCAGTTACGACTTTCCCTGGAGTCACGGCGTATTCAGGGACTGCCTCCTGGCCGGTTACAACTGCATCGTCTTGGAGCGCGTCGACCGGGTGGTTGGCTACGCAATTCTGTCTATTGCCGCTGGCGAGGCGCACATCCTGAATCTTTGCGTAGACCCGATGTACCGCGACCTGGGCTATGGCGAACGCCTGCTTGACGAAGTGCTCGAAGTCGCAAGTCGCGAGGATGTCGGTGATATTTTTCTCGAAGTTCGCCCTTCCAATGAGAAAGCCATTTCACTGTATCGGAAAAAGGGTTTTAGAAATATTGCAAAGCGCCCGGCTTATTACCAGGCGGAAGACGGCCGTGAGGACGCCGCCGTCTTTTCCAAGGCAATGAAATAGACCGGGTAGCGGGATACGCCACCAACCGTTAAACTCCGGCCCCTTTGCAGCGGGTTCCCATGTCACCCATCCAGAAGGAAGTGAGCCGGAGGCGCACTTTCGCCATCATTTCTCACCCGGACGCGGGAAAGACGACGCTAACGGAGAAACTCCTGCTGTTCGGCGGCGCCATCAATATGGCGGGTACGGTAAAGGGACGTAAAGCCAGTCGGCACGCGACATCGGACTGGATGGCGCTGGAGCAACAGCGTGGCATCTCTGTTACCTCATCGGTGATGCAGTTTCCTTATCGCGACCGGGTCGTAAATCTCCTCGATACACCCGGACATGAAGATTTCTCCGAAGACACGTATCGCACACTGACCGCCGTGGATTCGGCGCTGATGGTCATTGACTGTGCCAAGGGTGTCGAGAAGCGCACCGTCAAGTTAATGGAAGTGTGCCGGCTGCGCGACACGCCAATTATGACTTTCATCAACAAGCTCGACCGCGAGGGGCGGGAGCCCGTTGAGTTGCTGGATGAAATCGAGTCCGTACTCGGTATCTCCTGTTCGCCGGTTACCTGGCCAATCGGAATGGGCAGGTCACTCAAAGGCGTCTATCACCTTCTGCAAGATCGCATCTATCTCTATTCCGCTGTCGGCCGCGAGAAGGCGTCGACAATCGATGTTGTTGAAGGATTGCATTCCGACGAGGCCAGCGCGGTTCTTGGCGACAATTCTCAGGAATTTCGTGACGAAGTAGAACTCGTCAAAGGCGCCTGTCCGGAATTTGATATCGCGGAGTATCTTGCGGCAAAACAGACGCCCGTGTTTTTTGGTTCTGCAATCTCCAACTTCGGCGTACGTGAGTTGCTGGATGAGTTTGTGGAACACGCGCCACCGCCAGGGGTGCGGGAAAGCGAGACGCGGCAGGTTAAGCCGGATGAAGAAGATTTGACCGGGTTTGTCTTCAAGATCCAGGCCAACATGGACCCGGGACACCGCGACCGTATTGCGTTCTTGCGCATATGTTCAGGTGAGTACAAGAAAAACATCCGTTTGAAGCACATTCGTTCTGGCAAAGAGATGAAGATTGCCGATGCAATCACTTTCATGGCGGCCGATCGGCAGCACGCCGAGTCAGCCTACGCCGGCGACATTATCGGCTTGCACAATCATGGCACGATTAATATTGGCGACAGTTTTACACGCGGCGAGGATCTGCGTTTTTCCGGGATTCCAAGCTTCGCACCCGAAATTTTCAAGCGCGCGATCCTGAAAGACCCACTCAAGCTCAAGGCATTGCACAAAGGACTTGCGCAACTCTGCGAGGAAGGCGCCACGCAATTGTTCAAGCCTATGCGCAACAACGACCTGATTCTCGGCGCCGTCGGTCCCCTGCAGTTCGATGTTGTGGCACATCGACTGAAGGACGAGTACAAGGTTGAGTGCCAGTTCGAACCCATCAGTGTCGCAACTGCACGCTGGGTGGAAACCAGTGACGATAAAATGCTGCAGGAGTTCCAACGCAAGGCGCACGACAATCTTGCGCTGGATCACAGCGATAGCCTGGTCTACATCGCACCCACCAAAGTAAATCTGAATCTGACGCAGGAACGCTGGCCGGACATAACGTTCAGGGAAACCCGCGAGTATTAGGTCGTCTGCTCGACGCCGCGTTGCCCGGGATCGTGCCAGCCTGCATGGGTGCAGTCAGCGTAGGATTAACTGCGGCGCTCTTGTCACCTATTTCGCGAGAATTCGTTGACCGCAGCCTGCAGTGCTGGAATTCCGACTACGCCCGCCGGACCGTAGCGAGCTCGCAGGTAAAGATCTGTAATCTGTTCCACTGATTCTCGCAGAGGGACGCGTTCCTCGCCCAGTCGCTTCGAATAGGTTAATGGCGTTTCGCCCATAGCCGGATCGACGCCGGTCGCGGCGGTGAACTTACTGTACAGCCTTGCGGCGTGGTCCTTCGGCGGCGGCCGATAGCGCATGATTAATAGCACGCTGATGAGACCGATCAGGATGACCAGGATGACGACGAGCGTTAGCATCATTTTCTGCCAGTCGGGATCCTCCATACCCAGCCATTCCATGAACCGGCCCTGGTTTTCCGGGCCGTACGCCAGGATCCATTCGTTCCACTTTGCGTTGAGTGCGTCCCACGTGAGCGTCAGCTGGTACAGAAGCTCCGACGGCGCACTCAGTCCCCAGTCCGCACCGATACCGTCAAACATTGCCCCGGATCTGCCCGCGTCGATTCGCTCCGGTGCGACCGCGGCGGTCGGGTCGACGCGGTACCAGCCCCGTCCCGGTAACCAGACTTCGTTCCACGCATGGGCATCTGCCTGCCTGACAATCATGTATTCGCCGAGCGGATTGATTTCACCGCCCTGGTAACCGAGAACAACCCGGGAGGGAATGCCGGCAGCGCGCATGAGTACCGCAAACGCCGACGCATAGTGTTCGCAAAAACCACGCCTGGTTTCGAACAGGAAGCTGTCGACCGGGCTCTCGCCAAGCGCTGGCGGCTCCAGTGTGTAATAGAACTCCTCGCGATTAAATTTCTGCAGTACCTGGTTGATGAATACTTCGTCGGAGCCAGCCGTTGCCCGCAGTTCGCGCGCGAGTGCAATTGAGCGTTCGTTGCCTGTTTCCGGCAGTCGCGTGTAACTGATTCTGCGGAAAGTGGGCAATTGTCGGCCCAGTCGGTAATCAGTGTAGGAAACCGCGCTGTAGGTCGTACGTTGGTCGAGCGGCTGCATCCGCGCCAGCTGCTGCTGCGATGCCATAAATGTTCGATCAAGACTCCACTCGAACGGCACATCCAGTGCGAAGACCCAGTGTTGGCGGGTCGGTTCCATCGTGATCTGGTAAGAAACGGGCTCGCCCTCGTACTCGACTTCACTGCGGGCGAGCGGGTCGATGGACGGTCCACCGCCGGTCCAGGTACGGCCGTTGTAGTTGTACAGCACCAGGCCACGCCAGTAGCGCTGATGCGGTGGCGGTGGGTTTCCGGCGAAATTGACGCGAAACGCCACGGCATTCGACAGTGACAGCGAGCTGATGTCGCCGGGACTCATTCGATCGCTCAGCCCTGATGTGGCGCTGCTCGTATCTATCGGAACTGCCCAGAACGGAGTTGCTATACGCGGAAAAAAAACCCACATCGCGATCATCAATGGTGCGGCGTAGGCGACCAGTCTCGCGGCAGAGGCCAGGCTGCCGCCAATAGAGGCCTGCCTGGAAACCGACATATGCAACCACGCAGTCATGGTGAACAAGACGCCTGCGATCAGGAATGGCAACGACCACATATACTGTTCGCGCAGCAGCGACGACATAATCAGAAAAATCGAAATGAATAAGAGTACGAATTGATCGCGGCGCTGCCGGGTTTCCAATAATTTCAAAGCGGCCATGACGGCAAGCAACGCGGATCCAGGGCCAACGCCGCTAACCGACTCGTAGGAAAGGACTACGCCAACAAAACACAGCAGCGCCAGGAGAATGCGAATCCAGGCGGGCGGCAGTCGCCAGCGCTTTCTTTCTACCTGCCAACGCCAGCCGGAACAGACGATAAATGTGGCGGTAGCCCAAACGGGCAGAAACTGGACGTGTGGCAGTACTGCAAAAGTGAGTGCCGCCAGCGTCCAGGGCAGGCTGGAGAGCAGCGAGCCGTCGGTGCCGGTCCGCTTGCTCAAGGATTCTCTCCCTGTTGATCGTCATCTTCGTTGTCGAAGAAAGCCAGCGTTTCCAAACACCGATGTCGATGAGCGTCGCCGTGTGCCGGGTTGAACTCTATGCCGGGTATCCGCAAACCGTAGTCGCTTTGTGTGCGATCCGCATCAACGATCCAGCGTGTCAGAATGGAAAGACGCTGTTCCTTATCCGCAGCCTCAACCTGGGCAAAGTCAAACCACTGACTGCTGGTGTCCGCACCTGAAAACTGTTTTGACAGCAATTCGCCGCTTCTTGCGTAAGCCTTCCAGGCAACGTGCCGTGGCGAGTCACCGACATGAAAGCGTCGTAGTCCGGCGAAATCCTCTTCGCCTCGAGCATCGTGTTGCCGATGACCGTGTGCGGATTGTGTCGGTGGTGGCTCCGGAACGGAGCGTGCGGGCTTGGGATAGACGAGCCCGGTCAGGTCCATATACAACCACGCCCAGGAGCGGAAGAGTTCGAATGGAAATAGTGTGCGAATACCAAAGCGGTTAAGGTGAATGCGACCCCGCTTTGCCGTTGGGATCTCGAGTTTGAAAATGCGACTCTCTCCCGGTGCAAGCTCAGCTAATGCGCTGGTGACTCCCCCAACGTAGAGCTGCAAATTCGGCCTGCGGTTTTTCGAATGATTGGTAATGGCAATCTTGAACTCGGCCGCCTGGCCAGCAAATACAGGCTCGGCGCCAGCAAAGGCGATTTCAAGTCCGACCAGGTTGCGTTGGCACTGGTGCATAGCAACGAAACCGATGCCTGCCAGCAAAAATGTGAGGACGAATGAAAGGTTGTTGTTGTAGTTCATTGAACCCAGCAACATCGTGAACACCATCAGGGCAAACACGAGGCCGACAGTCGTTGGCAATATATAGATTCGCCGGGACTGCAGGCGGGTGATTAACTTATCTTTGCCCTGTCGTCTTTTTGCCCAGTGGCGAACACGCGTCCCGATCGCACGCTGGAAAGGCGTAAACGAAAAGAACTCAACGGTCTGCTGGAAATAACTCATGCAAATGCCAAACGGGATCGGAATCCACGTGGGCTACCCGGGAGTTTTGGCTAGGGTATTCGGACATTATCGAGTACATGTCGGCTCAACTCAGCTTGTGTCCGGAAGGCAGAATTGCTGGCAGGTTTCAGGCGGTGGCCGGCGACCGCCGCGAACACGGCCTGCACGTCATCGGGAAAGACGCCAGAGTGATTTTCTATAAACGCATGCGCCCTGGCTGCCGCTACCAGCGCGAGCGAACCTCGCGGCGACAAACCGATTTCTATTTCAGGGGATTCCCGCGTAAAACGCACCAGCGCCTGGATGTAGTCAACAAGCGGATCTGTCATGTGCACTCTGGCCGCCGCTTTCTGCAGCTCAAGCAAGGTTGCCGGGGTCAGGCTTGGCTCGATCTCGGTAAGCAATTGGCGTCGGTCGGCGCCGGTCAGCAATGCACGCTCGCTTTCTTCATTCGGATAGCCGAGTTCGACGCGCATGAGAAATCGATCCAGCTGCGATTCGGGAAGCGGAAAAGTGCCGATTTGATCAGACGGATTTTGCGTCGCGACCACAAAGTAGGGTGAGGGTAGTGCATGGGTTGTGCCGTCCACGGAAACCTGCCGTTCCTCCATAGCTTCCAGCAATGCGCTCTGTGCTTTGGGCGTGGCCCGGTTAACCTCGTCCGCTAACACCAGTTCGGCGAAAATCGGGCCTTTCTGAAACTGGAACTGGCTGCTCTCCTGGTGAAAAACAGATACGCCGACAATATCGGCCGGCAATAGATCCGAGGTGAACTGCACGCGCTGAAAGCTGAGTCCGAGAACCCGAGCGAGGGACTGCGCCAAAATGGTCTTGCCGAGTCCCGGCAGGTCTTCAATCAACAAGTGACCACGCGCGAGCAGGCACGCCAGCGACAGAGATATTTCGGCATTCTTGCCAAGGACAATACCCCCCAGCGACTGCCGGGCGGCATCAATGGCTGCTCGCTGTTGGTCGTCGCTAAGTGGCAGCTTCTCGAGGGTATTTCCCTGCTGCATCCGTCACTCCCATGTCCGTCGCCGCATCAATGCCAATACTCGCCAAATCCCGCCCGCAATGCACGGTGTGGCCCCCAGGATTGTGAACTGATCCTCACATTCGAATTAACGACTTGCACGAAGTCGGGCAACCTGCTCGTCGAGTTGTGCAATCTCCTGTTCGAACTCGACCACACGTTGCCTTTCCTGTGTGACCACCGCAACGGGTGCATTGTTCACAAATTTCTCATTCTCGAGTTTTGCCTTGCTGCGCGCGAGCTCAACTGCGGCTTTGTCATGTTGCTTACTGAGTCGTTCGATCTCTGCATCAATGTCGATCAAGCCCGCCGTTGGTACGAGCAGCCTCATCGAACCCATAAGTGCGATTGCGGCTTGCGGCGCTTCCTCGTTTTCGGCGAGCGGACGTACCGATTCGACCCGTCCAACTCGACGAAGGAGTAGCGCATTGTTGTCCGCAAATGCCAGGTCCCTGTCGTTGTATGCTTCCAGCAGCACCGGCACGATCTTGCCCGGTGAGATGTCGTTCTCGCCACGGATCTGCCGAATACCGAGAATAAATTGCTTCACCCATTCCAGTTCTTCTTCGGCAGCATCGTCACGATACGCCGGGTCTGCTTTCGGGTACGGCCGTAACATGATGGTCTGGCCGTCGATGCCTGCTCGCGGAGCAACCTCTAACCAGATTTCCTCCGTAACGTAAGGCATCAATGGATGCAGCATTCTCAATATGCATTCCAGGGTGTCTACCAGGGTTTGCCGCGTACCGAGCTTCTGCGCCTCGGACGACGTGTCCGACTGCAGCACCGGTTTCGAAAGTTCCAGGTACCAGTCACAAAATTCATGCCAGGTGAATTCGTAAATCGCCGCCGCCGCAAGATCCAGTCGGTAGGTTGCGAAACATTGTTTCATCGTCGCGGCAGTAACCTGCATTCGCGAACGAATCCATCTGTCCGACGTGCTGAATTCAACCTCACCTTCGGTCAGGTCTTCTGTATTCATCAGCACATACTTCGCGGCATTCCAAAGCTTGTTACAGAAATTCTTGTAGCCGTCGATTCGTCCCAGGTCGAATCGAATGTCCCGTCCCGTCGTCGCCAAAGACGCGAACGTGAAACGCAGCGCGTCGGCACCGTAGGCATTAATGCCATCGGGAAACTGCTTGCGTGTAGACGCCTCTATATTCGGTTTCAGATGATCCTGCATGAGTCCGCTGGTGCGCTTTTTCAGCAGCGTCTCCAGGTCCACACCGTCGATCAGATCGAGCGGATCCAGAACATTGCCTTTGGACTTCGACATCTTCTGGCCTTCCTGGTCTCGGATCAGCCCGTGTATATAAACTTCGCGAAACGGAACATCGTCCATGAACTTGAGGCCCATCATGATCATGCGGGCGACCCAGAAGAAGATGATATCGAAGCCGGTGACCAGCACATTACCCGGATAGAACGTTTCCAGGGACGCCGTCTTTTCCGGCCAGCCCTGGGTACTGAATGGCCACAGCGCCGATGAGAACCAGGTATCGAGCACATCGTCGTCCTGGCGAAGCACAACGGCATCGTCAATATTGTTCTTGGCGCGCGCTTCTGCCTCGTCACGGCCGACAAATACGTTGCCGTCCTGGTCATACCAGGCCGGGATGCGGTGACCCCACCAGAGCTGGCGGCTAATACACCAGTCCTGGATGTTGTGCATCCATTCAAAATAGGTTTTCGACCAGTTACCGGGCACGAATTTTATGTCGCCGTCTTCGACCGCCTTGATAGCAGGTTCGGCCAAGGGTTTGATATCGACATACCACTGGTCAGTCAGGTAGGGCTCAACCACCGCGCCACTGCGATCGCCGCGCGGCAGCTTCTGCTCGTATTCCTCGACTTTGTCCAAAAGTCCCAGCGCATCGAGATCCGCAACTATCTTTTTGCGTGCATCCATACGATCCAGGCCACGATAAGCTTCCGGTGCAGTATCATTAATGGCGGCATTGTCTGTCAGAATGTTGTATTCCGCGAGGTTGTGCCGCTTGCCGATTTCGTAGTCATTGAAATCATGTGCCGGCGTGATTTTGACGCAGCCGGTGCCGAATTCGGGGTCGACGTAGTCGTCGGCGATAACCGGAATGCGACGATTAACCAGTGGCAGTATTATTTCCGCGCCAACCAAATGCTTATAGCGATCATCATCAGGATGCACTGCAACGGCGCTGTCACCCAGCATTGTCTCAGGTCGGGTTGTCGCCACAATGAGGTGGCCGTCTCCTGAGGCAAGTGGATAGCGGAAGTGCCAGAGGTTGCCGGTTTCGTCGCTTTGTAATACTTCCAGATCAGACAGTGCGGTGTGTAGCACCGGGTCCCAGTTCACGAGGCGTTTGCCGCGATAGATCAGGCCTTCATCATAAAGACGGACAAATGCTTCCAGAACGGCCGCGGAAAGCTCGTCGTCCATGGTGAAGCAGTCACGTTCCCAATCGAGTGACGCGCCCATGCGCCGGAACTGGTTGGCAATCTGCCCGCCGGATTCGCCTTTCCAGTTCCAGACTCGTTCAACAAATTTTTCACGCCCGAGATCATTGCGAGACAGACCTTCCGCATTGAGCTGGCGCTCGACCACCATTTGCGTCGCAATTCCGGCATGATCCATGCCGGGTTGCCACAACGTATTGTGGCCATTCATTCGATGGTAGCGCGTCAGGGCATCCATGATGGTGTCCTGGAACGCGTGCCCCATATGCAGCGTGCCGGTCACGTTGGGCGGTGGAATAACGATGCAGTAAGGATCGCCGCTGCCGGATGGCGCGAACCAGCCGTTTTTTTCCCAGCGCAGGTACTGGCGCTCTTCGATGTCTTTTGGGCGGTAGGACTTATCCATGTCTGCGTCTGAATTTAGTGTTGAATTGTATGCATGCCAGGTGGCGGGCGGCAACGCTGCGGGTCAGAGTTTGTGCGTGTTAAGGGTGTGTCCCTGGTCGCGATATTGCGCGAAGCGCTCGCGACTTTGCGCCTTGCTGCCTTCGTCGGAGGTTACAACTTCTGCCACGCGTGGAAAAGAGGACATGTTTTCGGGAACCGCTTCGCCCAGGTTAATCAGGAGATCGGGGTTCGTTGTCGGCCAGTCATCATGCCCAACGGTGACCGGTGACGCCGTCTCGGCCGTCGCAGCGCCTGAAATTTCGTGGGGTACGAAGCTGCCGTCACGAAAGGTCCACAGGAGATCGTCAAGCTGCCGCATGGTATCGGCATCGCGAACCTTGATGTGCACAGTGTTGTTGAGGCGGTAGGCTTTTTCAGCCAGGCGGCACGCGAACTGGTGCCTGGCGCCGTCGCCATCCGCCTGCAACACGTAGAAATCGACCTGGGACACGATCAGGGTGTTGCGCGGGCGTGGCGCAGAACGATTTCTGACAGCATTGGCACCGGTCGGCCGGTGCTGCCTTTGGCGCTGCCAGATTTCCAGGCTGTGCCAGCGATGTCGAGGTGCGCCCAGTTCATGCCCGATGTGAACTTGCTCAGGAAGCTTGCGGCAGTGACCGCGCCGCCATCCCGACCACCGACATTTGCAAAGTCCGCGAAATTACTTTTGAGCTGCTGATCGTATGCGCCGTCGATCGGTAGCTGCCAGGCGCGATCATCGGCGGCAATGCCTGCAGCCATGATGTCGCTCGCTAGCGCATCGCTACGACTCATGACAGCCGTATGGTGGTGGCCCAGGGCAATTACGCAGGCGCCTGTCAGGGTGGCAACATCCAGAATTACCGCCGGCTTGAAGCGACGGGAATACGTTAGTGCATCGCAAAGAATGAGGCGGCCCTCGGCGTCTGTATTGAGGACTTCGATCGTTTTGCCAGCCATGCTGTCGATGATGTCACCGGGACGCGTTGCCGTACCGCTCGGCAGGTTTTCACAAGTCGGTACCACCACGGTCAAATTGACCGGCAATTTCAACTTTGCGACGACGGCCATCGTCCCAATGACTGAAGCGGCTCCGCACATGTCGAATTTCATTTCATCCATGCCGGGGCCGGGTTTCAACGAAATTCCGCCCGCATCAAATGTGATGCCCTTGCCAACCAGCACAACCGGTTTGTCCTTCCCGGCTCCCTTGTACTGCATGACGATGAGTTTGGCGGGCAGCACCGTGCCGCTGGTAACAGAAAGGAATGAATGCATTCCGAGCCTTTTTATCTCAGCTTCTCCGAGCACCTTCGTTGCCACCGATTTGTACTGTCGATCCAGTTTTTGGGCCGTGCGGGCAAGATACGCAGGAGTACAGATATTGGGTGGCAGATTGCCGAGGTCACGTGCCAGCGACATACCGCCAACAATTGCCTGGCCATGTTCTGCGCCGCGCAATGCCTTGCCGGCGTCACTGCGAGAAGCGACCGCTAGACAGATCTTCTTGAGGCGGGGACCCGGTGACGGTTTGCCGCTTTTCGTCTCTGTAAATCGATAGAGCTCGGAGCCGATTGTCTCTACGGTGTATCTTGCTCGATAGTAAGCGTCCGTTTCGCGAATCGTTTCAAGACTCAGGTAACTCACGACGTCAGCGATCTTGCTGCTCTTTACCAGTTTGGCGGCGGCACCGACTGCGCGTCTCAATTGGCTGACACCAAATTCTTTCGGTTTGCCGAGACCAACAACCAGCACTCGCCTGGCACGGACGCCGGCCACTGACGTCAGCAACAGGCTGCTGCCGAGTTTGCCACCAACGTCGCCGTCCTTAATGAGCTTTTTCAGGGCGCCCTTGGACGATGCGTCAATATCGGCCGCGCCGCTGCCAAGGTCGCCATTGGCGTAAACGCCCACAATCACGCAGGCACTGGCCCGGCGGGATGCCGCGCTGGTGGTGGTACCTAATTCCATCGATCAATAACTCCTCAAACGCCGGGTCCGTCCCTATTGGTGCGGCGGTCGTAAGAGGGTTCTGCGACAGCTCGCGAAAAAGACTTGGGAGGTGCTGGCTTGTTCTTGTTGGCGGTTGTCTGTCAGCCAGTCACCCACTACCTGCGCCAACGGTCGATTGCCGTCGGCCTTGTGACGCGGGGACTGTCACGGACAAAATAAAAGCGGTAGTCTACCCGATCCGGCTGAACAAGGGGCAATTCCCGCGGTCCAAATGTCAGCAAAATCACCCATATAGCAATGTTTCGAATACTCGATCGATATATTTTTCGTGAAATCGCCCAATCATGGCTGGCGGTCACGATGGTGTTGCTGGCCATATTGCTGACAAACCAGTTTGCGCGGGTCCTGGGCGACGTGGCCAAGGACAAATTGCCCAAGGATGCGGTCTTCCAGGTTATTGGGTTGACCGGCCTCCAGTATCTGACGATCCTGGTGCCGATCGGGTTGTTTCTCTCGATAATGCTCGCGCTCGGTCGACTCTACCGCGACAGCGAAATGCCCGCGATGATGGCCTGTCGGGTCGGCCCGGCCGGAATTTATCGACCGCTGGCGTTCCTGATCCTGCCGCTCGTCGCCGCCGTTGGCTGGCTGTCGATGGAAGTGGCGCCGATGGCCCTCACCGAGATTGAGCGCGTGGGCCTGGAAGCTCGTCGCCAGGCTGATCTGGCGAGTATCGAGCCAGGCCGATTTACCAGCGATGGCAGCCAGGGTGCCGTTGTTTATGCTGAGGACGTTTCGCCACAAGGTGCCATCGAGAAAGTATTCCTGCAGCGACTCACAGAAGATGGTCTCGAGGTCGTCGTTGCGGAACGGGGCGAGCAGATTGATTCCGACGATCCTGACAAGCGGTTTTTCGTGCTGCATGAGGGACGGCGGTATGAAGGTATGCCCGGGACTTCGCAGTTTCGTGTGATGGAGTTCGCGGAGCACGGCATTCCGTACCAGCTGCCGAATATCGAGGAGCCCGAACTCGAACCCCGCGCGATGCGCACTGTGGATTTACTGTCGTCGAATGCTGCAGCGACATCGGCAGAATTGCACTGGCGAATCGGCATCCCGCTGTCGACGCTGGTGCTGGCGGTTCTTGCCGTGCCGCTGAGTCGCAGTCAGCCGCGACAGGGACGTTATGGTCGACTTGCGATCGGGCTGCTCGTCTTTATTATCTACTTCAATCTGATGAGTGCCGGAAAAGCGTGGCTTGAACAGGATGTCGTGCCTGCGTGGGTCGGGCTCTGGTGGGTACATGGAGCGATGTTGTTCGTGGCCCTGGTCTTGCTTGGCTTCCAGAACGGCGTGCATCGGCGAATATTCTCGTCCGGGGCGAAAACATGAGTTTGCTGGCGACTTACCTCATGCGCTCGATCCTTTCCAGCACCTTGCTGGTCTTGCTGGTCCTGCTGGCACTCGCGGGACTGTTCGAATTTATCGGCCAGTTGGATACTACGCAGGGCAACTACCAGATTCCGCAGGCGCTCATGTTTGCGCTGCTGCGCCTGCCACAGCTTTCATTCGAAATGCTGCCCATCGCGGCCCTCATAGGTGGATTGCTGGGACTGGGCGCGCTGGCCAACAATAGCGAGTTAGTCGTCATGCGAACCGCCGGACTGTCAGTGGTGAAGCTGGCGGGCATGGTTGCAGTATCGGGTTTCGTACTCATGATTTTCACGGGATTGGTTGGCGAGTTTATTGGCCCGCCGCTCGACTATTTTGCACGGACGATGCGCGATCAAGCCCGGTACGAACAGGAAGACCGGGACATTGGCAACGCGGCATGGGTTAAAGATGGACCGGTAATTCTCCATCTTGAGCGCATCAATTCCGAATTCGAATTCGGTGCGCTCTATATGTATACATTTAATGAAGACGATACATTAAGCTCAATTGCTCGCGCCGATAATTCGGGAATCGACGATTCGGACAAGTGGATCCTGGAGAATTTCAGAGAGACGCGATTTCAGAACGATTCCGTCCAGGTTGTCGAATCATCGGTCGCGGTCCAGTCGTTCGGCCTGGACGCCGACATGCTGGGCGTTACCCTGGTAAAGCCGGTCAGTTTATCCGCACGCGGTTTGATGAGTTACATTGGTTACCTGAAAAAGAACGAACTTGACGCGCAGCGCTACGAAACCGAATTGTGGTCCAGAATCGCGCGCACGGTGACCGTTATCCTGATGCCGGTTCTTGCACTTGCGTTTGTATTCGGATCCCTCCGGTCGGCGGGTTCGGGTGGGCGCCTGATGCTCGGCGTTCTTATCGGGCTTGGATATTTTCTGGCCAGTGAAATGCTTGCCAATTCCGGCCAGGTCTTCAATTTAAACCCTGCCATCATTACCTGGTTCCCGTCGCTTGCTCTGCTTGGCATTACGGGATTTGCGCTAACGCGAGTGAAATAACGCAGGAGCGCTCACTCGGCTGGCTTCGGGTAGTAGCGAATGCGTGTGCCTGACAGGCGATCGTGCCAGGTAAGCTCGTCTTTATCGAACAGCTGCCACCAGAAGCCGAGGCCAAAAGGCAGCAAAGAAAGAATTGCTGCGAAGAAACGCAGACTTGCGCGGGCGAAATCTGGCGGCGAGCCGTCTGCACTTTCGACCTGTACGCGCCAGGCCTGCATGCCCAGCGTGCGCCCGGATTTCGTCCAGAATCCGACGAAAAATACGTACGCAACGAGCAGCAGGATCAGCCGATACGGGCCCTCGCCTGGCGCCACCGGTTCGCCGCCACGAAACGCAACAAACGGCAAGGTAAACATGAACATCAGTGCCAGTACGAGCAGACCGTCATACAGCATGGCACCGAGTCGGCGGATGAGGGTCACGTTATGCACCCGGTATCGGCTCCAAATCACGGCGTTTGTACTCTTTGCCAATCCAGAGAACAGCGATGCTCCAGACGACAGCAATCGGTACGCACAGCAGGGCGATGCCGCTCAAACCAATCCCGCTGATTGATCGAATGGTCCAGGTGGAAACAACATCCCAGCCACGATAGACAGCGGTATCGATAAAATTCTTCGCCTTGTATTTCGCTTCCTTGGAAACGACGGCATACAGCATGTCATTGGTAGGCTTGGTAAAACCGAATCCAAGCGAGCGCCGCAGCACCTGTAGCCCCGCAATGATGATAAACGTCGGATTAATCGCGAGTAGTGTGAATCCGATAACCGAGATGACTGGCAGCAGCGCCAGCGTGCCACCAACGCCGAGTTTACGTACGGAGTGTTTGACCAGGAGCAGCTGCCCGATGAATGACAGCGCATTAATCATTGCATCCATGATCGCGAATATCTGGGTCTGCCTGTCAGTACCTTCAAAGGTAATGCTGACCAGTTCAGCCATATACATGTACGTAGCACCACCCAGAAAATTTGCACAAGCCAGTGCGAAAGCAATAGCCGCAAAGTAGGGCGTCGTCAGGACCATCTTGGCGCCGGCCCAGGCGCTGCCACCGATAACAGCCGGCTGTGCGGTCGAATTCTGCGCGTTTTCACGGGCCTCATTTCGCTGTTTGACCCAGTTTCTGAGTTTGAACACGCAGAAAACAGCGAGCATGAGGACGACAGCCGAAATCGGCAACAGGTTCTGGAACCCGATTCGGGTAACCAGGACACTGGTTACGAGCGGCCCGACAAGTGCGCCTGTGCTGCCGCCGGCCGAAATAACGCCGAACAATCGCCGACTCTGTTTACGTGAATAAATATCGGCCATGAAACTCCAGAAGACCGATACGACAAACAGGTTAAATACACTTAGCCAGACGAAGAACGCGCGACCAATCCAGACCTGGTCAATTTCATTCGCCTGCGCATAGTTAAACACGCCATAAAAGATCAGGATGTTCGCGATAAAAAAATAGTAAATCCATGGCAGGAATGTTCGACGCGGATACCGCGAAGTGACCCAGCCGAAAATCGGCGTAACGGTGAGCATGAGAACGAACGTGCCGGTGAACAGCCAGGGAATATTGCTGACGCCGCTGACGATTGCCATGGCTTCGCGTACGGAGCGCAGCATGTAATAAGACGAGAGAATGCAAAAGAAATAGGTGAACGACCAGGCGACTGCGACAAACTCGCCGGGTTCTATACCGAGCGTGCGACTGACAAACCGGACGAATCCGGGCGTTTTCGAATTGTATGCTTCGTCTGGGTCCACGGAGACCTGTCTGTGCTATTCGAGAATGTGGCGATCCCGGAATGCTGTGTTATTGTTTTTCCAGCGAACCCTCGAACAAGGGGAGGGCATTCAACGCTGCAGTCTACACGCCAACTCGCGTTATGCAGAGATTGAATTTCGTCCAATCACAAAAAACAACAAAGGAGATGGCTGTGGAATTAGTTGCTATTGTCACGGGCCTGGCGCTTTTGCAGGCATTTATGTTCGCGTTTCAGGTCGGGCAGGCGAGGGTCAAGCATGACTGTCCGGCGCCGGCAATGTCCGGACCGCCAGAATTTGAACGTGCGTATCGCGTGCATATGAATACGATTGAACAACTGATCCTGGTAATTCCATCACTGTGGATCTTTGCTACCTATGTGCGGCCCGATGTTGCAGCAGGGCTCGGTCTGGTTTTTGTCATCGCGCGGCAGATTTATCGCGGGGCGTACATTGCCGATCCGGGCAAGCGGTCTATGGGTTTCGGTCTCGGCGCACTTGTGTTGATGGTTCTCCTGATCGGCGGCATGATCGGCGCGGCAATGAAGCTCTTCTGAACTGTGTGACGTTCTGACCGGTGCTGCAACTCGCGACGTTTATCGACTTGCAGGAACAACAGCACACACTCGGTCTGTATTGCATCGAGTGCGATCGATGGGGCGAGGCAAATTTGTCGCACCTGATCGCGTCTGGCCGCGGCAATCGCTTGCTCGTTGAGGCGCGTTTCCGTTGCCGTGACTGTGGCGGCCTGGTCGACAAACAGCTGCGGCCACCGGTTCCGCAGGTCGGTGGCGCAATTGCATACGTCAACGCCTGATGCGTGCAGGAAGCGTTACAGCATCAGGATTACAGGTGGCAGGCTTCGCCACTGATTGAGGCAATATTTATAATGAGAATTTACTTTATAAATAGGATGCAATAATTTGTTTTAACACGGGTTTATGTATCTTTTCCGGGAATGATATTCGCCGCGACCGAACCCGTGAAACTGGTGACTTCGGATGATATCGAACTCAGCGCTACTGCACTGATAGATGCTGATACCCATGGCCCCGTGCCGGCGATTCGGCGGGCAGCGGTCAAGCCTCTCCCAGCACCGACGTGCGGTGTCCGAGCCATTTTATGCTCTCTTCAATTCGGTCAGACCATGGATGGCCGAAGCTCAGTCTCATGAAGTTGTGATAGCGATGGCAGGGCGCGAAAATATTCCCCGGTGCCGTGCTGATGCCTTCCGCCAGGGCGTCGTCGAACAGTTTTTCTGCGCCGACCCCGGTCGGCAGTTCCAGCCATACGACTGATCCACCAACCGGGCAGGACGTTCTGGTGGAGCCCGGAAAGTGCCGGCAAATTGATGATGCCATCCTTTCGGCATTGCATTGCAGGATTGGCCTGAGCATATTCAGGTGGCGGTCGTAGTCGCCACTTGCCAGGAACTCAGCGAGCGTCAATTGCTGCAATAGTCCTGAAGAACAGGAGAATGATCTTTTCAGCGCCGCTATTCGACTCATGTGTTTGCCAGCGACAAGCCAGCCGATTCGATAGCCCGGGGCCGCCGTCTTCGAGAAAGAACCTACTGTCAGGACCTGCCCGTTGTTAGCGTAGGCGAGGGCAGGTTTGGGTCTGCGGCCATCGAACAGGAGATCACCGTAAACGTCGTCTTCGATAAGGACGACACCGTGCCGAGAGACCAGGTCGACCAGCTTGCTGCGTTTTTCTTCAGTCATGCTGACGCCCAGCGGATTACTGAGGGTCGTTGAAAACATGCACGCTTTGACCGGGTGCGCCTCCAGCGTCTTATCGAGCGAATCGAGCATGACGCCGTCTTCAGGACAGGTTTC
This sequence comes from Woeseiaceae bacterium, assembly GCA_051007895.1. GTDB lineage: Bacteria > Pseudomonadota > Gammaproteobacteria > Steroidobacterales > Woeseiaceae > SZUA-117. Next base: position 4,502 of record JBPCYD010000089.1, on the reverse strand, counting down.
TACTTCGATCGCGAGCATACCGAGGCTGTCGATGAGTTCGAGCTGCCCGTGATAGGTCGGCGATTCGACCGCAATGATGTCGCCTTTGCTGGCGACTGTCCGCAATGCGATCAGCAGCGCCTCCTGCGCCCCATTGGTAATGCAAATACTGTCGGGCTCGACGGTGACACCCACGCTGTCCAGGTAGCGATAGGCGATCTGTCGTCGCAGTCCGGCTTCGCCCAGGGTTGGCGCGTAGGAAATACTGCGTTCTTCCGCACGCGTCATGATCCGCTTCATAACTCGGTGCAGCGCCTTGGCGGCAGGTCGCGCCATGCTGGGGTTCGCGATCCCCAGCGGCACAACGTCGGGTCGGTACAGACCTTCGTAGACTCGCTCCATCAGGCTTTGCCCGGAGACCGGCACGGGACGTGCCGATGCCCGGAATCGCGGCGAAGGTTTCACCAGCGGGTTTGCGGCCAGGCGACGAACATAAAAGCCGGACTGCGGTCGGGACTCAACCTTGCGTAGCCGTTCGAGCTCCACATAGGCCTTTCTGACGGTCGGAATACTGACACCGGCGTGTTTGCTCATGCGACGAAGCGATGGCAGCCGGTCGCCCGGTTTCAGTGCACCAGAATCGATATTATCATCTATTAAATCAATAACTTGTCGATAGAGAAACGAGTTGTTTGAAGGGCTCTCTTCCAGCATAACTGTATAGGTTACATTTCTACAGAATTGGATCTGTTATAGCGCCAATATGGGCGTAGTGTCAACACCCTGGGATTTACGCAACGGGATCAGGAGGGTGAGATGCCTTACAACAACGATATTCAGACAACAGAGAAAGCAGTCGATTCGCAGCCATCCATCTGGCGGCTGGCGCTCAATTCAGTGTTCGGTGCCGCCGTGCGCCTGCATCAGTATCGTGACGCTCGTGACACCCTGTTTCGCCGCGTCTTTCATGAGCAGGAAATGCGTTTCCTGGCGGAGTCCTGCTGCGATGAGTAACCGTTTGCTCTACATCGTGACGGTCCTGATCTGGGGCTCCACGTGGATCGCGATCGAATATCAACTCGGTGTCGTCGCACCCGTTGTCTCCGTATTCTTCCGCTATGCGACGGCTGCCGCGCTGCTGTTTGGCTGGTGCCTCGCGACCGGAATCAGTCTGCGCTTTGACCGTGCCGCGCACATTCGCTTCGTGCTGTTGGGACTGCTGTTGTTCTGCCTGAACTACATATTGACGTACGAGGCCCAGCAGCACATTACCTCGGCACTGTCGGCTATCGTATTTTCGACGATGCTCTGGATGAACCTGATCAATGCGAGGATTTTCTTCGGAACGCGATCGGGTGCGCAAGTCTGGTTCGGCTCAGTTGCCGGCATCGCTGGCATCCTGCTGCTGTTTCTGCCACAGGTCGAAGATCTCAACCTGGCCGATACGACCGTGCTTGGCGCACTTCTCTGTCTTCTCGGTGCGTTTATCGCGTCACTCGGCAACATGGTTTCGCAGGGGGCGCAGAACAGAGGTTTACCGATCCTGCAGTCGAACGCATGGGGCATGTTTTACGGCGCCATACTAACCGGCGGAATTGCGGCAGTGCAGGGCGAAAGCTTTGCCATGGATTGGTCAGCGTCATACCTACTATCGCTGTCGTTTCTCGTCATTTTCGGTTCGATCGCAGCGTTTGGTGCTTACCTGACTTTGCTGGGCCGTATCGGTGCGCACAAAGCCGGCTACGCACTTGTGATGTTTCCGGTAGTGGCCCTGGTTATCTCATTCTTTTTTGAGGGACTCGATCCGGACTGGAATATTTTTCTCGGCATCGGTCTGGTGCTGTTGGGCAACATTTTCGTCTTGCGTGACGGGAGGACAAAAGAGCCGCTCGCAACGCCGGAAGAATTGGCACCAACCACCGCATCATCCGATGATTACGGGAGGCTTTCACTATCGACACGAACATGATGCGGGCAGGCTGTACATCGCGGCCTGCCCGATGTCAGTGTTGCCCGCTTAAGGCGGCCTCTCGAGGTAATCGGACTTCAGGATCTCGAATACGTAGCTTGTGCCCATAACCTCGTCCGCACGGGTGTCTACCTGCCTGGCGCCGATTTTTTCAGCCGCTTTCTGAGAACGAATGTTGGAATCACCAATAATCAACAGCACGCTGTCAACAAACTGATAGGCGTGTTCGAGCATCAGTTTTTTCATTTCGCGGTTGTAATTGCCGCCCCAGTATTTTCTTGCGAGAAACGTCCAGCCAATCTCGATAGTTCGCGTTTCCTCGGAATACCCGTGATAGCGTGACGAACCGATGACTTCGGCGTTCGCAGTATCCAATGCAAGCAATGCGCCCCCGGAAGCAAGCGCTTCATCAAAAAAAACGCTGAACACGTCGCGCTTATAGCGATCGCTGGCAGGGTGCTGTTCCCAGATGAGCGGATCCGAGGCGACTTTGAAGAGCGCCGGAAGATCGTCTGCGGCAAGGGGACGAAGCTTAAGCAGTGCACCTTCCAGATGTGGCTGCAGGTCAAACGGCATACTCAATTTCCAGGTGATGTTTGTATTGGCCTGGCAGAAAAAACGTTTCTGCCCCATCCGGGGCAGAGTATAGAATGAAGTTGTTGAAGTTTTATGTTTGCGCTAACGGAATGAATTTGAATGCCGAAGATACATGAGCTGGAGGCAGATACGGTCGCAGCCTTTCGCGCTGATGGCGCAGTGCTCATCAAGGGTCTCGTAAGAGAATGGGTAGACGTTATCCGCGCGGGCATCGACCGAAACATTGCCAGTCCCGGACCGCATGCCGCTGAAAACCTACGCGAAGGCGAAAGCGGCCGTTTCTTCGACGATTACTGCAACTGGAACCGGATAGCAGAGTTTGAAGACGTTATCCGTCACTCAGACCTTGCCGCGGCGGCTGCCGACCTGATGGGTTCGCAGACAGTGCAGTTGTTCCATGACCATGTGCTTGTCAAGGAGCCGGGTACGTCGAAAGCGACGCCCTGGCACCAGGATTCTCCCTACTATTTCGTTGCCGGTGAGCACACCGTGAGTTTCTGGTGCCCGGTCGATCCGGTTCAGCAGGCCACGCTGCGCTGCGTAGCCGGCTCACATCGGTGGGAAAAGCCGGTGTTGCCAACCCGGTGGCTGTCCGAATCAAACTTTTATCCTGATACAGAGATTTACAGGCCCGTTCCCGACCCGGATAAAGAGGGCATGCCCGTTCTTGAGTGGCAAATGGAACCGGGCGATGCGGTAGCGTTTGATTATCGAACGCTACACGGCGCACGCGGTAATAACGCTAAACAGCGTCGCCGCGCATTCTCCGTCCGACTGGTAGGGGATGATGCGCGCTATGTTTCCCGGCAGGGACCCACGTCGCCGCCATTCGACGGCCACGATATGCAGGAAGGTCAGCGCTTGAGAGAAGACTGGTTTCCGGTTATCTACCCGGCCTGAATCAGTAGGCACGGTTGTCTCGAGCCACACTCAGGCGGATGGTTTCCTCGCGGGCTTACTCACTGTCCAGATAGGCAATCGCCTCTGCGAATCTTGCAGCGTCGGGATTCTCGTGACCCATGCCAGGAATTTCGAGGTAGAGACTGTTTTCAATTTTTGCGCGAACGTAGCGTTTATGGGCGCGTTTCGTTTCGCTCCGGTTGAAATCCTCGCTTCCCGTCAGGAAAACAAATCGTCCTGTGCGAATCTTCCCAAGCTGTTCTTGTGTTTGCAGGCCCAACTTGTTGGCCCCGCAGATATAGACCGCGCCGCGAAACAGCGTTGGATACCCTGGCGCGACCATGCTGGCAACCCGGCCTCCGCCGGAAAGTCCTGCAATAAAGATTCGGCTTGTGTCGATCTCATAGTATTTGTCGATAAATGCCGGCGCCAGCAATGAGTAAGCGATTCTGACCCTGGGATTGATGCTGTTGCCCGACTTGTTTGCGGCCACCCAAATGAGGTTCTTTTCCCTTAGTACCGCCTGCCAGTGTTCGGGAATTCTGCCGGAATTGCTCGGGCTGATATAGACGAGCACACCTGCTGGCAAATCCGGGTTGTAGGAGTCGGGGACGAAAACGCTCCATTCGATGGGCGAGTCGCTGCTGACGACACTCTCGAAGTTGCGGGCAAATCCCTCGCCGCCAATTTCGATGACAGTCGCTGATTCCTGGAACGCACCGAGTTGCTGTGCGGTGGTCGCACCGGACTGCATAATGCCAACGCAGATCGTCATGAAAATTGCGGTAGCTTTTAGCATGCCATGCAAAGGTTCCGGATCACGAGCCACAGTATTGTTGTGCACCAATTCGATGGGCAACTACGCTCGGACAGATCCTGTTCTCGCGCAAAGATCCTATTGCCGCGGGCAGGACGGCAGCTTTCCCGCTGCGTCGAGCGCATCATTGACCGCGTCATATGCCAAAAAAAGCCCGTCAATGTTTCCAGTGCAAGAATAACATGCAGGTCGAAGCGAACTAGCGCCCAGGGTCGATCACGCAAGGCCACAGGTCAGAGT
>JBPCYD010000088.1:0-18855 GCA_051007895.1 Woeseiaceae bacterium | reverse complement strand
AGGAATCGCTGTGGGGCAAACGATTTGGAGCGAACCTAATCCGAACTACTTTACAACGGCCTGGAAAAACATCCCCACGTGCCGTATTTGCACGGGCGTTGATAGCGAGGCCTTGTTAGGTCTTTACCGTCAGACACTGCTACTGGCGGTGCAGTAACCTGATGCGTTCGTCCAGATAGCTGCCCGAGGTGTAGCGCTCCGATAATTTCACGTTGAATCGGGCTGTCAGAAAAAGCGGGATAGAAATACGCGATTCGTTGCTAATGTCGCCTCCCGGATTGACGACGCGATGAGTGGCGGATGGATAGAAACCACCGCTTGCCTCGCGCAGCATATCGCCACTATTGATCACCAGGTCGCCGCGATTGCCGGATACGTCGACCCAATTGCCGGCAGCGTTCAAAACCTGCAATCCGGGTTGATTTGAAACAGGCAATATCGTGAGCAGGTTGATGTCTTCATGGGCGGCAGCACGCACCGCGTCAGCTTCTTCGGCGCCCTGCAGCGGCGGATAGTGAAGAATCCGTAATAGGCTCGCGTCGTCGCACAGCATGTCGGGCAAAGGTTCGCTTAACCTCGCTATTACCGATTCCTCCGTATCCCGTTGCAGCCATTCGAAAATCTGGCGACCAATCGTGAATCCCAACTCACGGTAGCGCAGCGTTACGTCTCTGCATTGCGGCGGTATGGGTCCGCCTGCTTCGACCTGGAAGAACTCCTTGATGTCTTTGGTCGTGTGATCGATTGCGGTTTCGGAAACCTGTAGCGGATAGAAGCCGCTGCGACCCTCGTCAACGGACTTTTCGCTGGACAGGTAGCGCTGCTTTTCGTCGCTCGAAAAAAACGTTTCCCAGTGATCGTACAAGCGGTCGAGCAACGACTGCGGGATGGGATGGTCGCGCAGGATCGCGAATCCTGAAGTGTGCAACGACTCGACAAGGTCAGGCCCCGCAGAAGCCGAGCCGTAGCTTATGGTTTGTATCGTCAATTGGAAATAGCTCGTACGGTTTGCTTAATTTCGTGCGACATCGGTTTGTCGGCCGGATTCTGGCATCGGGATCGTGCCATGCTTTCGGTAGTGATTGGTGATGAGGTCTGCAAGCGTGCTGAGTTCGCGCACGAATTCAGTTTCGAGAAACGTGTCGTAGTGATCTCCGCCACGCGCGATAATACCCGCCACTACTACGTCAAACTCGTCAGTATCTTTAACTCCTGCACCGTTGAACGTGACGGAGACCAATCGTTGTCCAATGGGCCGCGCGGTATCGTAGATCGTCTCAATACCGGAAACCTGGATCAGTCCTCTGAGTTGTGAAAAGGATTGTTCGAGTATTTCTTTTAACTGCTCACCCGTGACGCGCATGACGCTCGTTTTATCAACGAACGGATTCGTGTCGAGGATGTCCATGATCCGGACATCACCGGCTGGCAGGTCCTTGCGTATGCCGCCCGGGTGCATCAAACCGATGTCCGCGCCGCTGGCTTCGCGCATGACGTCGGCGATGAAATTGCCAATGTCAGCCTCGTCAAAATACTTGCGATTCAGGCGGGCCTCATTTTGGCCGACGACTTCCATTATTTCCGGGAAAGCTCGCTGATAGTCGCTGTTCTTCTGCACGATGATCGGGTCGGGTGTGAGCTCAGTCGTATTCACCGGTATCAGTTTGCCATCATAGGATTTAATGCCGCCGCCGCCGTCCAGCGTCAGCTGTAGATATCCGAGATAGGTTGCCTGCCCATATGTTTGCATGATCAGGGTGCCGGTATCCGGCTGAACCACTGGTTCGGGTGTACCTGCATCAGCATGCCCCCCAAATAATACGTCGATTCCCTCGACGGTGCCCGCCAGGGCTATGTCCGCATTGATGTCCCGGGCAAGTCGGGGATCTGCCTCGGCATCAGTTTGCATTGGCGCCGTGTGTCCCATGTGAGTGAGCAAAACAACGAGGTCAACATCGCCCCGCAATTCCGCGACGGAGCGCGCGACAGCCTCGGCGGGATCGGTTACATCCAGTTCGTCAATGTGATCGCGGGCAATTGCCGTGCTTGCGGCATCCTGCCCCAGGATGCCAATAACACCGATGCGGATGCCATCCCGTTCGATGATCGTATGCGCCTGCGCGAATGGATCGTCGGTATCTTTAAAAAACAAATTTGCGCCGAGCACCGGAAACGATGCCCGGTTCTTCTGCCAGCTAAGAATCTCTTCACCGTAGTCGAACTCATGATTGCCGATGCCCATAGCGTCATAACCCATCGTGATCATGAACTCGAACATCAGTGCGCCGTCAGTAAGCCGTGACAGCGCACCTGTAAATATATCGCCGGCATCGAACAGAAAGACATTCGGTTCGTTTTCCCGGATCTGCTTGATAAGCGTCGATAGTTCCGCGATGCCGCCGATACGATCAATGTCGTCGCGCCACCATGCGGGCACAGAATCGTACGCACTTTCGATGTCGTTGGTGAAGAGGAGTGTCACGACCTTGTCATCGGCTGCATCAGACTGGCTGTGTGCCGGTTGAGCCATCGTCATGATGGCAGACACGGCGACTATAGCGAGGCGAAGACGGGTCATCGAGTGTGCTCCTGAGGGCTGTTATCTGCTGCGGTAGCGTACGTTTGTTTCTGTGTGAATTCCATTGGCGACAATACGGCTGCGGCCTACGACTGTTGGATTGGATATTACGCAGGCGTAAGTCCGATACGCAGTGACTTCGGTCCACGCACTGACAGGCCGCGTCTGTATTCGGGTTCGCTGTCCTCAAGTCTGATATCCGAGAATCGTCGCAGTAATGTCGAAAAGACGATCTCCATGTCTAGCCTGGACAAGTGATTGCCCATACAGAAGTGTGGCCCCCTGGCAAAAGCAAGGTGCCGGTTCGGGTGGCGGCCGATATCAAACTGATCGGCGTTCTCGAATGCTTCAGGGTCGCGATTAGCGGAGCCGTATAAAACACCGAACTTCGTTCCCCTGGGAAACGATTGACCGTTGATCTCGATGTTCTCGGTTGTGTATCGATGCATGAAGGGCAGCGGAGATTCGTAGCGAAACATTTCCTGTATCGCTGTGTCCATTTGTGACGGATCGTCACGCAGTCGACGCATCTGTTCAGGAAAGCGGAGCAGGGTGTGCATACCGCTGCCAAGCGCATCGATTGTTGAGCCGTGGCCGGCCATGAGAATCAGCATGCAGGTCGAATAGAATTCGTCTTCGTTGATATTGCCGTCGTTCTCGGCGCCAATAAGCTGCGATATCAAATCATCGCGCGGTGTTTTGCTGCGTTCGGCCTTGAGCGCCTTTAGGTATTCGTAGAATTCCTTGGTTGTTGTTTCGGCGAGGGCCTTGCGGTCATCCGATCGGTCGATGTCAAAATATTGCACGATGTTTTCGGACCAAACGCGCAGCTGCGGACAATCGTCGCCGGGCACGCCCAGGAGCTTGCCAATAACATGTCCCGGAATTACCGCCGCCAGGTCTTCAACGAAGTCGATCTCCGGGCGTTCCAGCAATCGGTCAATCTGCTTGTCGACGAAATCCTGGATCTCACCACGCAGTCCTTCCACCGATACGGCCGTGAGCATACCGAATACCTGCTGTCGCAGGCGGCGGTGCACCTCTCCCTCGCTGTCGAGCAGGCTGAACTGCACAAACCGTGAGTGATAGGGCATGTCATCGAAATTTTCATCGCGTTTCTGCGTGGCAACCTGCTCGGGCGTGAGAAAGGCTTCCGGTGGACGCACCATGCGACGATTCATGATGATGTTGGTGACATCGTAGAAGCGGGATACCAGCCACACGTCGAAATCCGGGTAATAGTAAAACGAGCCGCTGGATCGCAGCCTGTCGTACGATGCGTACGGATCCTGTGCAAACTCGCGGGACAGCGGCTTGAAAGTCCAGTCAGATTGCTCGGTTGCGGTTTTCGGGTCTACCATTTATTTACCGTCTTTTTGTCCTTCGCTATTCCTCAGTCGGCGCTGTAAACGCAGTTTGACGCTGAATTGCCTGCAGCGGCCTTTTTACGTGACTTGCTTGCCGTGATTGTAGCTGAAGCGGTCGGAATTCATGAACGGCTTCGTCAACCATGGAATACTGTGTACGAAACCGTCCGACGTGTGGAGGAATATTGAAACTTGATCTGAGCGCGAATCATGTCCGCATCACGCTGTCGAGCTTCCTTGCTTATTTCGTGATGTCCTCCGTGATCTCGCCGCTCGGCATAGTGACCCAGCCGATTGCCGATCATTTCGCGATTGCGGTAACAACGGCTACGGCAATGTTCAGCTACCTGACGACGGGTATTCTGGGTGGCACATTCCTGGCGATGTTCGTCTACTCCGTATTGAGTTTACGCGCCGTCACGTTGCTTGCGAGTGTGCTCCTGATAGCCAGCATGCTCGCGGCCTGGTTTATTGATTGGTTCTTCCTCTTGCCGGCCCTGTTGGCGCTGATTGGCGCGACCTGCGGCCTGTTGCTGTCTGCCGCCATTGTCGTTCTAACGCATTCGTACTCGGAACGCGCTCGTGCACCTGCTTTGCTGGTGACCGATTCGTTTTATAGCGGTGCCGGCGTTATTTCCGGCTGGACCAGCGGGCTGCTCATCGAACGCGGCTATCATTGGGGTAGCACCTACGCGCTGGCTATCGTCGCGACCACAATACTTATGGTCATCGCATTGATATCGAAGTATCCCAGCGGCAAACAAGAGGTTCGAGGCGGCAGTACCAGCGTGCGGCAGAGCCGCTGGCCGGCCGGCGTGTTTGTCGTTGCGGCAGCGCTGTTCGTTTACATCCTGAGCTTCGTCTTCATTTACTCGTGGGTGCCGAACTACGCTGCGGAAACGATGCAAGCCTCGCCGGAGCAAGGGGGCAACCTGGTCAGTCGCTTCTTTCTGGGGCTTTTCGTTGGCCAGGTAGCCATGTTTGCGCTCGTATTCAGAATAGATATTCGCTGGCTGATCAGTTTAACGGCCTGTTTCGCGGCACTGGCAAGCTGCGGCCTGTGGCTGGCCGATGGCCTGCAGGAACTGCATGTATGGATGTTCGTACTCGGATTGTTGAGCGGTGGACTATTCAAAACCCTGATCACGTACGGCACAATGATGGTGTCGAACCCGTCACCGCGTTTGGTCAGCTTTTTCATATTCAGCCCGGCGTTCGGAACGTCCCTGGCGCCGGTTGTAAGTGCGCTTATTGTCGACGCATGGGGGACCTGGTCGATCCTGGTGGCGTTGACCATCGGTTACGCAATAATGGCCGCACTCGTACTTTGCGCGGTCGTGCTGAAGAGCCGCGCGGATCGTCTTGCTCTATAGTGGTGCATGACAAGGGCAGATCAACAAGAGGGGGTAGTCAATGCCTGGGCAGGAGTTTGAAGATCGCAGCGTTGTGATCACCGGCGGCAGTCAGGGCATTGGCGCCGCAGTCGCGCTGGCCTTTGCGGATCAGGGAGCCAGTGTTGTCGTGCACTACAGGTCACAGGCTGAGCTTGCTGAATCCGTAGTGACGCAAATCAGGAATGACGGCGGTCATGCGATCGCTTTAAGTGCGCGACTCGACCAGGAGCATGAAGTAGAGGCGCTATTCGACCAGGTTTTGTCGACCTTCGGCAGTATTGACGTCCTGATCAATAACGCGGGCAACTACCCGAATTCGCCCCTCCTCGAAATGTCTTTGGAGCAGTGGCAGCGAATGTACGCGGATAACGTCGATACCGTTTTTTTGTGCACACGAGTCGCCGCCGCCGTGATGAAGAAAGCCGGTGGAGGTGCCATCGTCAATGTCAGCTCGATATCGGCCTTGCATCCCGGTCCTGATCACGCGCATTACAATAGTGCCAAAGCAGCCGTCGGTATGTTCACGCAGTCGGCGGCACAGGAACTGGGGCCACACAAAATCCGCGTCAATGCGGTTGCTCCGGGTGTGGTCCACCGCGATGATCTGGAGGAGCAGTGGCCGGAGGGTGTCAAACGCTTTCTGGATGCTTCGCCATTGTCCTGTCTTGTGCTACCGGAGGATGTTGCGAATGCTTGTGTATTCCTTGCATCCGACTCGGCAGCTCGCATTACCGGGATTACTCTGCCTATCGATAGTGGCGTTACCTCGGCAAAAATCTACTAGTTTCGACCGTCTTTTAGAAATCCCAATTGCGACTCGGAGGCCCTGATTTTCGGGCGATTCACAGGCGTCCAGGTCGACCGATTCGGCGCTTAATCTATGGCAGCCACGCTGCTGGTTACGCCTAAAGATTCAAGCGCTATGGCCGATATTACTTAGGTCGATGCATGCATTCGACAGATGCGATCGGGCGAGCGACACGACGCCCGGTTGATGCGTTTGGACTGAAAACCGGCAAGAGTAAGCTCTTTGTTGAAAACAGATCGAATCGGCCTTTTCGTTGTAATCGCATCGCTGCTGGCAATCGCGGCGATCGTCACGCTGGTGTTTCAGAATCAGCGCGACGATCGCTTAGCAGATATTCGCTCGCAGGGTGTAAGCCTTGCACGAGCTCTTTCCGGAGTACCTTACGAGCAATTGCTTCCCGGTGGCGAGCAGGAAGGCGTAGTCCAGGTGCTCCGGCATACGACTGCGAGTGAAGAGTTTGCTTACGCAAGCATTGTCGACACGGCAGGCAGGGCTGTATCCGAAGTTGTGGCTGCCGGCGTAATTGTGCCAGTCAGCGCAATGCCTGCAGAACCCGTGGCGTGGCTGGGAGAAGAGGGGCTACAACTCAAGCCCGACGGGCGCCAGATTATCGAATTTCACGCACCCCTCCTTGAGGACGGAGCCCTGCAGGGCTTTATTCGACTGGGATACTTCTATCCCACCGCAGGCTTGCATCTCGATCAGCTTCCATTTCTAGCGACAATGGCGTTGCCAGTGTTTCTGCTGGCGCCATTCTTCCATTTCCTGCTGCGCCGCGAGATCCGGCCGATACGGGCAGCGAACGACGAAATGTCCCGCATGATGCACGGGGAAACATTCAAGCGAGTGGAAGTTACGGCAAGCGGCGAACTCGGTGATTTTATGCGCCGATTCAATACTTTCGTTGATGGCGCCTCTGCGAAAATCGAGTCTCTCGAACTGGAGCATCGAAAGCTCGAGACATCGAGCAAGCTGCTCACCTATCGCAAGAACCGGGTTGAAACCGTCTTGGAAACCCTGCCGGAGGCCGTCATGATTCTTGACGAAACCGGCACGATTACGTTCGCAAACGAAAAGCTCGCAGCCCTTTTTGGAGTGACTCGGCAGGTCCTTATTGAGCAGCCGCCCCAGGAATGGTGTGAGCATCCGGATGTGTTGGCGCTTCTCACGAAGTTTCGCACAGATGGTAAGAAGCGCAGCTTCACGGAAACGATCCGCTTCGACTTTCGCGTTACGTCCAGACGGTCGATAGCGACGAAGACCTATCCTCTTTTCGCTCCGGGTAAATCGTCGGGTTCGATTGGTACCCTGATCGTTTTCCGCGACGAGACACAGGAGGCACTTGCGCGGCAGGCACGTGTGGATTTCGTCGCCCACCTTTCCCACGAACTCAAATCGCCGTTGAACGTACTCGCACTTTACAGTGAGTCGCTGTTATCGGAGGCCGGTAACTCGAGTGAGTTCAGAATCGAGGCGGCCAATACGATTGCCGCTGAAGTCGAGCGATTGAACTCGCTGATAACCGGCATGCTGAGCATGTCTCAAATCGAGAATGGCAGCCTGTCGCCCGAGAAAAGCCTGGTGAAACTAAACGACGTGGCCAAAGCGGCATTCGAAGAAGCCAAGGCGTTAGCCGCAGAACGGGCATTCGAATTCGAAATCGATGTGCCGAGAGAGATGAATCCCGTCCTGGTCGATAAGGACCTGATTCGCATAGCGATCACAAACATACTCAGCAACGCCGTTAAATACACACCGGATGGCGGCAGCGTCAAGCTGGTTGTGGAAGAAACGGACGACGCCATCCAGATTCGAGTGTCAGACACGGGTATTGGTGTCAGCGAGGAAGAAGAGAGTCGAATTTTCGACAAGTTCTATCGTTCTGATGACGAGCGTGTGCAGGCGGCGAACGGACATGGACTCGGCCTCGCGCTCTCCAGGCAGATTGTCGAATTGCACAACGGGACGCTGCTGTTAAACCGGGACCGGCCACAGGGTGCGGAATTCATTATTAATTTGTGGAAGGAGACGACTGCGGTCAGGCAGGCGATATAGATATGAAGCGCGTATTCATTGTTGATGATCAGGCAGCGGTTACTCGGGTGTTACGGCTGGGTATCGAAGGAGCGGGATTTGACGTTGATTCGTCGGCGAACGGTGCCGAGTGCCTGGTTAAATTGGGCGATGGTCACCCTGATTTCCTGGTGACCGATATCGACATGCCCAGGATGAATGGCAAAGAGTTATGCCTTGCCATTGATTCGCAATTTCCGGAACGCACGTTTCCCATTGTTGTTCTGACATCCAGGACCGAGCTGGAGCATCGCGACTGGACAAGGGATATTGACAACCTGACGTTCATGGAAAAACCGGTCAGCATTCGTAAGTTGGTCGCCCACATATCTCAATGCCTGAAAGCCAGCGACGCAGCTGCCGGGGCGTGACGATGAAAGGCAATATCCTGAATACGCTGTCGATGACAAAATATGAGCGGATTCTGCCACGCCTGTTTCCTGATGCGATTCGACTCGAGATCGTTGATCGCGAAGGCGCGGTGTTTTGGTGCCGTGTACCCGGTGAGAGTGCCAGCGAAGCTGATATCAGTCAGGTGCCGAGAGATGAAATACACGCATGGGCTGATGTCGCTGCCGGGCTGGGCCGGCGGCAGTTACCTGGTGGCGAAGTTCAGATTCGCACAGATATAGTCTCGCGCTCGAACGGCAGGGTGGGCTGGCTCATCGTAGCGTTTAACACGAGTGACAGTGTCCCGTTGTCGTCGGCAAACGAGCCGCTGCGGCGAGCATTTGCCGATTCTGTTGCATTTCTGCAGGAAGAAATCGATCTGCAATCGGAGTGTAACCAGCTCGCAATTGAGCTGACGGAGCGTTACGAAGAGCTTAATCTCGTGTACTCGACCAAAGACCAGGTTGAGCACCTGGAGGAGGGTCACGACGCTTTGGTGCGGTTAGTGCAGAATTGCGCCGACTATCTCGATGTCGGTTTATCGGTATTGATATGCCGGGACAAGGGACTGCTGCTGCATCACAAAAACCTGCATGCACCGGATGATTCCGAGCATCTGCTCGACCTGCTTGCAGGTCGTATCTACGACCGGGTTCGGTCGCGAGTGCAAAGTGTCGTACTTAATGAAACGGATAAGGAGGATAGGGAACGCCTATTCGGCAGCCGCCCGGAAAACCTCGTGGCGTATCCGGTCATCGATGATCATGGTACTGCCATTGGTCTTTTGGCCGTTGCGGCAAATCCGGAACTGCACACGTTTTCCAATGGTGATCGGAACCTGCTCGAGGTGATGGCCAAAAAGGCCTCGCGAATTATTCATACACACCACGATTCCCTTACAGGGTTGATGAATCGCAGCGGTTTCGAATCGTCAATGGTTGCGACGCTTGCAACAGCGCGCAGTAAAGGCCTGCAACACTGTTTGCTACACATCGATATCGATCAGCTACATGTCGTCAATGATCTAATGGGTCATGAAGAGGGTGACAAACTCATACGTCGGGTCGCGAAGTCGGTGAAGGGCCTGACGCGGGATACCGATTTCATCGCACGCTTCGGCGGCGATGAGTTCGGTGTTTTGCTGACCAATTGCAGCGTGAGTCAGGGTCATAAGATCGCAGACGATATTCGCAACGCCGTGCATCGCATCAATATTGTGTCCGCAAAGCGGCAGTTGGAAGTTTCGGCCAGTATCGGCATTGCCGCCGTCACCAGTGAAACCGAGGGCATTGTCGGCGTTATGGCGTCGGCCGAAATCGCGTGCAAGGCGGCCAAGGAAGCCGGTCGCGATCGTATCCAGGTTTTCGAGGAAGACAACACCACGCTGGTCCGCCGCAGTGAGGAAGTGGAGTGGATCGGGCGAGTTCAGGAAGCATTGCGCGATGACCTGTTTCGCCTTTACTGCCAGCCAGTATTGCCTATCGCAAAACAAGCGCATTCTGCGCACTATGAAATTCTCGTTCGAATGGCGGGCAACGACGGCGATATTCTGTCGCCGGCGATATTCATGCCCGCTGCCGAACGCTATCAGCTAATGCCGATGCTGGATCGCTGGGTGATACACAATACCTTGCGCTGGTTGGGGTCCTGCTGGGCGGCTATATCTGCCTGCAATCCCGTTTTTTGCATCAATCTTTCGGGACAGTCGCTGACCAACCCCGGATTTCCAACGTTCGTCCTGGATGAGATAAACAGCATGGGCGTGCCGCCCGAAAATATATGTTTTGAAATAACAGAGACCGCGGCGATTTCAAATATCGATGAAGCGACGGCTTTCATGCAAGGCCTGCGCGAGATCGGCTGTAGTTTCTCGCTGGATGACTTTGGGGCCGGACTCAGTTCGTTCGGCTACCTGAAGAACCTACCTGTGGACTATCTGAAAATTGACGGCAGTTTTGTGCGCGAGATGCGGACTGATCCGGTCTCCCGGTCGATGGTTACTGCGATTTGCCAGATTGCCAAGACGATGAAGCTCGCAACGGTTGCAGAGTTTGTCGGCGATGAGGAAACGATCGAATTGCTGCGCCAGATCGAAGTCGATTTCGTGCAGGGCTACTACATCGGCGAGCCCGAGCCGCTAGACGACGTTACTGAACGATTGCAGAACGAACCCGACGAACTGAGCGCATGAGCCAGGCGGCTGAAAACGCATCTTCACCGGTCAACTGCGTTCGCATCGGTGTCGCGACACACGTCACTCCCGGGTTTTCCCTCGTGGGCAACGACGCCCTGCAGGATCTGCTGCTGGCAATCGATGGTTGCATAGAATCTGGCGAATTCAAGCTGATCATAGATTTTTCTGCTGTGCAGACAATCGACAGTATTGCGATATCGGCGCTCATGGATTTACAGGATCGTCTCCTGAAATTAGGTGGCTGGGTCAAAGTATCAGGTCACAACAGCATGATCGGCGAAGTTGCGGAAATTACCGGTTTGGCTGATTACATTGCTTTCCTCAACAGCGATGGCGAACGCGACCGGAAAAATCAGCAAGACGTGAGTTCAGGGCCAGGCGCGCGACTGGGTGACATACTGATTGCACGCGGACTAATCTCGCAGGCCAAAATCGATGAAGCGCTGAAACTACAGGATCGGCTCGGTAAGCGCATGGGGCAGATCATCATCGACAAAGGCTGGGTTGCAGAAAATGACGTGCTGCGTGCGCTAAGCGAACAGCTTGGCGTGCCCTTTGTGCGCGTGCGTCCGGGTTTGTTTGACCCTGCCATTGCAGGGCTTTTGGACCGCAATGTGGCGCGAAGACTTTGCGTGCTGCCGCTATTTCGCGTGCGTAGTGTAGTTTATCTTGCCAGTCCGAAACCCCAGGATATGCCGCTTCTCGATGAAGTAGCCGAACGGCTGCAATGCGTCATTCGCCCTGTGCTGGCGCGCAAAGAAGACGTGCTGAAACTGTTGAACGAGTCACTGTCGATTGATGAGATGGACTTCGACATGATCGGCGACGTCGATGAGGATTTCGCGGTCGTCGAGAACATACAGATCGATGACTACGCTGCAATCGATGAGGTCGCAGCCGGCAGTCCCGTTGTCAATCTCATCAACTCGATCATTCAGAGGGCAGTCCATGACGGCGCGAGTGATATACATCTCGAGCCATTTAGAACTCACTCGCGCATTCGTTTCAGAATTGACGGCCTGCTTTATGAATTTACCGCGCCACGGGTTGAGCTACATCCGGCGCTGGTGTCCAGGTTAAAAGTAATGGCAAACCTGGATATCGCTGAACGCCGTATGCCTCAGGATGGAAGGATACAGGTGCAGACCCAGGGCAGGTCAGTCGATCTTCGCTTCAGTTCTCTACCGGGCTTGTACGGCGAAAAGGTCGTATTACGCGTCCTGGACAAGAACCAGGCCATTCTCGATGTCAACAAACTCGGTATGACCGAGGCAAATCTGGGTGCGTTTAAAGATTTGCTGGATAGTAGCCACGGGCTGATCCTGGTTACTGGCCCGACCGGCAGCGGCAAGACCACCAGTCTGTATGCGGCACTGAATTATCTGAATAGCATAGAGAAGAACACGGTAACGATTGAAGATCCGGTTGAATACCAGATCGATATCATCAATCAAAACGAAGTACGTGCTGCGATCGGACTCTCGTTTGCCAAAATCCTGAAGCATGTCCTGCGACAGGATCCCGATATTGTCATGGTTGGCGAGATCCGCGAACGTGAAACTGCCGAAATTGCAGTTCAGGCGGCCCTGACGGGGCACCTCGTGCTGTCAACCTTGCATACGAATGATGCCGTTGGCGCTGTCACAAGGTTAATCGACATGGGTGTTGAGCCGTATCTGTTGTCTTCTGCCATGCTGGGCGTCGTCGGTCAGCGTCTCGTTCGAACGATCTGTCCGAAGTGTAAGGCGGACTTCCTGGCACCTGCAGGTCTGATCGAACAATTTCATTGGGAGGACAAGGGCGATGTGAAGCTTGCTAAAGGCAACGGCTGTGAAGACTGCTATGACTCAGGTTACAAAGGTCGAATTGGCATTCATGAGGTCCTCAAGACCGATGCTGAACTGCAGAAACTGATCATATCCAATCCTAGCCGTGATGAGTTGACCGAATATCTCGAACATCGGGATTTCGACAGCCTCTTCGCTGACGGAATTGATCGCGCGGTCAGGCGCCTGACAACCGTCGAAGAAGTTTCGCGCGTGACGAGCATTTAGGCCAAGTATTATGGCACTGGAGTTCGATACAGCGACGGTTGCAGCGGCACCGACAGAAAAAAAGAAGGGTTCGACCAGATTAGCGCTGCAATTCCCTGGCCAGAGCAGTACGCCAAAGGCGTCGGACCGTATGTTTTTCACCGAACAACTCGCCTTGCTTCTCGAATCAGGTGAAAGTCTTGTTGAAGCGCTCAAGACTATTGTTAAACAAACGGAAAGCCAATCCATGTGCGCGGTGGTCGAGCGAATCGCAAACGATATCAGCGAGGGGCAGTCTTTTGCGCATGCGCTGCAGCAACATGATGCAATATTTTCGTCGACTTACATCAACCTGATTGCGGCCAGCGAACAAGGTGGCTTCATGTACGAAGTGTTGCAGCAGCTGTTGGATATGGAGAAGAAACGCGAGGAGCTGCGTACGACGCTGGTGTCCGCGGCGACGTATCCACTATTTCTGATCGCGTTTTCGCTTGCTGTTGTCGTTTTTGTGCTGGTCGTCGTATTTCCGAAGTTTGGCACAATGTTCACATCAATTTACGACCAGCTCCCGGGCACAACAAAGGCGCTCATGGCTGCGAGTGACGTGCTGCGTCAATACTGGATATTCGTTTGTGCAGGCATCGTCGCTGGTTTCCTGATCATTCGAACGTGGCTGCAAGGTGACGGTGGGCGAACCAAAGTCGACCATTGGAAACTGCATCTTCCCGGATTGCGCGACCTGTTCGCCCAGATCTATCTTGTGCAGTCCATGCAGGTCTTAAGCCTGTCGCTGGCTAACGGAGTGTCGGTCATGGAGAGCCTCGATGCCTGCCGCGATGTCGTACGAAACAGCATCTTCCGAAAGCTCATTTCGAGTGTGGAAGAGAAGGTCCAGTCGGGTGCCGGTGTGGCGGCTGGATTCGCGGAAGCGGACTTTTTACCGGACCTGGCGAAACACATGATCGCCACCGGCGAGCAGACGGGAAATCTGGGCAAAGTGATGGCCCGTATGGCGCAGTACTACGAAGCACAGCTGGCCAAGAAACTCGCCGCACTTTCGAAACTCGCCGAACCCGTCATGCTGTTAGTGATGGGCGTCATAGTCGGAGTACTCGTTAGTTCTCTTATACTGCCGATTTTCAAGCTCTCCCGAGCGGTCTCCTGAAGCGGAACTGGGTCGCTATTCGGCCCAAAAAAGCGGCTCATTTGCTAAAGAATCGAGGCAAATCGCCGACAACTTACGCATAGCGAACGTGAGATTCCGCACAAGGAGATAAGTTAATGATTTCGTTTGAAAAAGTACGCGGCCAAAAAGGCTTCACTTTGGTCGAGTTGCTCATCGTTGTGATAATTCTGGCGATCCTGGCGGCGATTATTGTGCCGCAGTTCACGGCGGCGACAGACGATGCCACCCAATCGGCATACGACACAAACGTTGCGAATATCCGGTCTGCAATTGATTTGTATCGCCAGCAGCACCAGGAATATCCGGGTGCAGTCATTTCGGGCGGTGGTACCTGCGGCAGCGGAACCGCGGTAGTTGGTGCAGTAGGTGAAGCTGCATTTCTGGCCCAACTTCGGAATTATACGAACGCGGCGGGGCAGGCCTGCACGGGTACCGATGCGAATTTTCGCTACGGCCCGTACTTGAAAGACGACTTGCCGGTTAACCCGCTTGCAGTAACGACGCCAAACAACACGGTGGTCGTCGTTACGACCGGTGTGCTTGGACTGGCCAGCGGCGGCGCTGACGGCTGGCGCTTTGATTCGGTGACCGGCGAATTCATCGGCGACCACTAGTCTCAGCCGAAAATGGGGACATTCCTGATTTAACACACTAATGCGCTAAATCAGGAATGTCCCCTTTTCTTTGGAGAAGATAGAGATGGCGGGGGTGGATCGAAGAGAACACGGATACAGCCTCATCGAACTGGTCGCTGTGATTACCGTGCTCGGGCTTGTCGCCGCTATAGCCGTTCCGTCTGTTTCGTCGACTGATTCCAGGAAGCTCGATCTTGCCGCGTCAGAGGTTGCGGAAGCTATACGCTTCGCACGCAGCGAGGCGATTCGATTGGGTGAACCGCGAGGCTTTCGCCAACAGGTGGCTGACAAACGAATTCGTGTATTCAGCCTGGATATGTCTGTTTCCCCGCCAGCCCGAATATTTGACGTTCGACATCCGATTTCCAAGCAGCTCTACGACGTCGATCTCGACGATCATTCGCTGGCGGCGGCGGACTCCATAACGCGTACGGCAACATGGCGGGGCGCCTGCAACCAGCAAGGCAGGATGTACTTCGATGCAAACGGTACCCCATGGTGCTCCGATCCGGAGAATGTATTACTGGATAAATTTGCGGTCACTCTGACGCTAGGCCAGATCTCTCGAGTCGTCACCCTGGACGGAATATCAGGTCGGGTGACGGTTCAGTGACTAATCGTTCGCGACATAAGCCGGTGTTGGCAAAGCAGCGCGGCCTGACTCTTGTGGAAATTCTGGTTGCGACGCTGTTGCTCGCGATCCTTCTCGTTCCCGCATTGAATTCCATACAGCTAGGCTTCCTCGGTGCAGACGCACACAGCGACTACAGCGCCAATCATTATCGAATTGTCTCGCGTCTTGAAACAGTCCTTGCCGATACATTCAGCAACCTGGAAGCTGCCGTTGCAGGTCCGTCGGTCCCGAGCAGTTACTCCGACGCCGGTGGCACACCTTCAAGGATTGTTGTTTACGTCGCTGCATACGACGCGGACAACGCCGATACCGATGATGATCCATTTACAGGTACTGATGATGGCGTGCTATGGGTTTCAGTATCAGTTGAGGGAACAGCACAGAATCTCGTGACTTTGGCAACACGAGACTGACCGGTATGCCAGTTACCAGAAAAATTTGGCAGGGCTTTACATTGCTGGAGTTGCTGGTTGCCTTGAGTCTTGCGGCGCTCCTGCTGACGGGAATTGCAGGCGTCGCAGACAATGCGCTCAAATCGCGGACAGCTATCGAAGAGCGCAATCGCCTGAATACGCAAGCGCGATTTGCAATGCAACGCATGGTGCGAGCCGTCGGAGAAACGCGCTACCTGTATCTGCCAATGCCTGACAAGAACGACACCAACTGGCGCGAGAACGTTCGTGAGGAGACCGTACCAGCTTCTCCGCCAGAGGGCGCCAGCATAAAAGCGACCGCTGTTCTTGCCGTGACTCTCAGCGCGGCATTTGATCTTGACGCTGATGGATTTCCGGACGTTGACAACGACAGAGATGGTTTGATCGATGAGGATCTTCCAGGGGACATCGCATTCGACTTCGACCCCGGCATACATCTGATTGACGACGGTGGCGATGGCCTGGTCGACGAAGGTTTTTTCGCTGATGAGGATGACGATGAGCGATTTAATTTCAGCAACGAAGACCCGATCAACGGCATCGATGATGACAACGACGGTGCTGTCGATGAAGACCCGTCACAGGATATGAATGGCGACGGCGAACCTGGCATTGCCGGGTTCGACGACGATGCAGACGGACAGATCGACGAAGGCAGTTCGGCAGACGATGATGAAGACGGCAGCAGCGATGAGGATTGGCTGGACGCACTTGTCTATTACCTGCAAGGAAGTTCACTGGTTGAAAGACACCCCGTGCCGTGGGATGAGACGGCCAACGGCGATGTGACCGGACGAGATTTCGTTGAATCGACCATCGCTGAAAACGTCACTCTTTTCCGTGTTGAGAGACCGGTTGCAAGTGCGGGTGGCGATCAACTCGTTTACCTGACCCTAGAGCTCACCGAACCGTCGGGTGAAAGCGTTCGTCTGGACGCGCGTATTCGAGTTGGAGCCGCCCTGTGAGCGGACTCACGAAAAGGGGACATTCCGCTTTGTCAAAGAGAAAGCAGAATGTCTCCGTCAGGCAGCAAGGGTACGTACTCGTAACCGTTCTGGTCGCGGCCTTTTTGGTGGCGGCAATCGCTTTCCTGGTGAACCATGAATCGACGATAAGCACAAACATGGCAGCCGGGGATTTCGAGCGAGACGAACTGCGCTACGTCACTGAGGCGGGCCTCAATCACGCACGGTGGCAGCTGAGTCAGAACCAGACCTGCGCAAGTTACTCTGGCCTGTCCAGCACATCGTTTGGTGACCACACTTATAGCGCGTTATTGAGCCCAGCGGACGGATCGCCGATCTCGATCTCCGTTACCGGCGTTCTCGCTAACGGCATCACGGATAACCTGGCGCATAACGACGTCAAGGTTTACGACTCGGCCATGCCGATGACTGGCATCCTGACGATTGTCGCGGGGGGCATGGATACCTTCATTGAAGGCGCGTCTGGGCATACCCACCATAACAAAGGCGGCGACTCCGAGCTTAAGATCAGCTCGGAGATTGGCAACGAATACAGAACGCTTCTGCAGTTCGATCTTTCGGCGTTACCGCCGTCAGCCACTGTGCAGGCGGCAATCCTTGAGCTTGACCTCAAAAATCACGGCTCCACTGATGTGGTTGAAGCTCATCGCGTCCTTCGCAACTGGACCGAGAACGGCGTCACCTGGAACGACCACGACGGCACATCTTCCTGGAGCACGCCAGGCAGCGATTTTGATCCCAATATCGCCGGTTCGCTTCTGGCTGACAGCACAGGCCTGAAGACCATGGATATCACGGACCTTGCTAAAGGGTGGGCGAGCGGTACACAACCGAACTATGGACTCCTGCTTCTATCCCCACCATCTGCCGGTGGCAGCGAGAACAAATTTTACAGCAGCGATC
Source organism: Woeseiaceae bacterium (assembly GCA_051007895.1). Classification (GTDB taxonomy): domain Bacteria; phylum Pseudomonadota; class Gammaproteobacteria; order Steroidobacterales; family Woeseiaceae; genus SZUA-117. The sequence goes on along the minus strand of JBPCYD010000088.1, from coordinate 1,240 downwards.
AAGGTGGTTCCCCGCAACCGAGGCTCGTCGTCACCTACATCTGCGAATGCGGAACACCCTGTCCGGGAATTGTTGTCGGCCAAAACGTAATTCTATCCACCGAGGGCAATGCAACCCTGGGTGGCTTGAGTTTCACCGACAAAGACCTTGCCGAGTTCGACCGAATCGCGGATACCGCGACGCTGTTTTTCGACGGTGCCTTGCTCGGACTGGACCAAGACATTGACGCCGTGTATGTGCTTGCGAATGGGCACATCGTGCTATCGGCAATCAATACAATCAACCTCGGTGGGATCACTGCCGAGAACGAGGATCTGATCATTCTCGATCCCGTCGCCGACTCGGCAACAATGTTATTCGATGGCAGCGCACTGTTTACGTCCGGGTCCACTGACATCAGCGCCGTACATGTGCAGGACAACGGCCACCTGCTGTTAACCAACGAATACTCGGCCACGCTAGGCGGGGTCAACTTCGGACCGACTGACATCATCAACTACGACCCTGAGTCTAACGTCGCCACGATGTTTCTCGACGGTAGCACGGTAGGCCTTACGGCATGGATAGATGCCGTGCATTTGCTGGACAATGGCCACATTGTGCTTTCAACCGATGGGTCGGCCACCCTGGGAGGGCTTAGTTTCGCTGAGGGTGACCTTGTTGAATACGACCCTGTCGCTGACTCGGCGACGCTGTTTCTGGATGGTGAGCTGTTTTCGGGTAGCGAAAACGTAAGATCGGTTCATATCGGTCCGGGCAGCGGCAGTATAAACGGCAACATACTGCTGGTCGTTGGTAATTCGGCAAGTCCATCCGGCATGGATTCCGACCGGAAATTGGTGATGGAATCCTGGGGATATGCCGTCACGCTGATTGACGATAACGAAAGCCAGGTCGATCTCGAAATCGCCGCCGCAGCGAATGACGTCATATACGTTAGCGACAGCATCTCGGATGGCGATCTCGGCGACAAGCTCACTCTCACTCGTCTCGGTATCGTCAGCGAGTCCGGTGGCAAGCTCGATGATTTCGGCTTTACCGGCAATCCAATGTCGACGGTGAGCTACGACCAGTACACGGCAACAGATGGAACGCATTATATTACTGAGCCGCTTGGCGGCGGCGCGGCTGTACTATTTACCGAATACCTGACGATGCCGCTATTCTCCGGCTTGCCCGCACCGGGTCTGCATAGTGTCGGGTCTATCGGGAGTTTACCGTGGGCGTTACCAACACTGGA
>JBPCYD010000087.1:0-6473 GCA_051007895.1 Woeseiaceae bacterium | reverse complement strand
CAGGAATTGTGTGATGTTGATTGCATGACATCTGACCCAACCGTAGACTGATTAGTCCGGTTATAGGTGCGGACTGAGAGGATTCACCAGTAACTGTAGCAGAATCATAAAAAACTACTCGTATCGGGTTCAAATTTATGGAGTTAGGCGCAATCGGCTTGAGGGAACAGCCGTTCCGTACGCATGGGAGACCGGCAGTCTTCGTCGCTTACGAGGGCCAGGAAAAGGCGTTCGCCTTTCTGTCTGACAGCTATGCGCATAATTCTGGTCTAGCCCTTTTCCAGGGACCCTCTCCCTCCGGAAAAACCACCATCCTGAAACAATTCGCGGTCCGGAACAGGGAGCACTGTGCGGTTGCGGTCATCAACGGTACCGGACTCGATGCAACCGAGTTCCTGAACACGGTGCTCCGCAAATTCGGTTACGAATATCCATTTGAGTCTGTCAACGAATTGCTTGGTTTGCTCAAAGTGTTTATTCGCCAACAGACTGCTACCGCGTACCCGCCACTGCTGATTGTGGAGGATGCTCATGATATGAGCCCGAGCGCCCTGGCCGTTTTGTGTGAGCTGGCGTCCGTTAGGGTACGCGAGAAGTTTGCACTCAAACTGGTGTTGGCAAGCGATCGACCGATCAATTACATCGTGCGAGCACCAGCGATGGAATGCATGGCGAAGCGACTGACCGGTGATTTTCACCTGGAACCGCTAACCATGGGTGAAACGAACGACTATATCTATTCGAAATTGCGGCACGCCGGTTGCCATGACCCGGATAGCGTTATGCCCGAGGCAACCTGCGACGAATTGTATCGTGCATCAGGCGGCTGGCCGGGCGTCATTGACAAAGTGGCGATTGTGGCGTTGGCAAGAGCTGAAAATTGCCCCGTAGATCTCGGCGAGGTAGTTCATACGAAGATTCCTGCGCGTACTACGAAAGACCTGGGTACCCAGGACGAAACCATGAAACCTACAGGTGAACGGAAACACCCGCTTCTTTACCTGACACACAACGGCAAGACACTGCAAAAAATAAAGTTCGAGGGATCACGACTTCTCATCGGGCGTTCGGCGCATAACGATGTAACTATCGACAGTCGCTTTGTCAGTCGTCATCACACGCTTCTCGTGAGAAACGGCGCATCAACTTTGCTGATGGACCTTAACAGTGCCAACGGTACCTACGTTAACTCCTGGCGAGTTTCGAATCAGGTGTTGCTGAACAATGACCTGATTACAATCGGCGAGCACGGGTTGAAGTTCATCGATGCTGCTGCACAGGATCGTGCGGCGCTTGAGAACACCAGCTTCAACGATACGGTGGTTATGCAGTCGATGGAGGACATGCGGCGCGTCCTTGCCAGGGAGCACACGGATATTATTCCGATACCTGACCAAACGTCCGGCTCGAACGCCGATACCGCCTGATCTAGCGCTCGGGCTCCTTGACCACATCGAGTGGCAATTGATGCTGCGGCACTAGCGTTTCGCGGAAGTAGTTTTCCTTGAAGTGTTTGCGGCACATTGATATGTAGCGATCGTTGCCGCCGATTTCAACCTGCGATCCCTGGGTAATCGCATTGCCGTCCTCCGCGAGGCGAATCACCATGGTTGCCTTGGCACCGCAAAAGCAGATCGCTTTCAGCTCCTTTAAGTTATCTGCCCATGCGAGCAGGTACTTGCTGCCAATGAACGGTTCACCCTGAAAATCGGTGCGCAGCCCGTACGCCAGGACAGGGATATGCAGCTCATCAGTTACCTCGCCCAACTGATAGACCTGTTCTTTGGACAGGAACTGGGCTTCGTCAATCAACACGCAATGCAGCGGCTCTTCTTTGCATTTCGCGGAGACCAGTTTAAAGAGATCCTGGTCCGTCGTGAAAGTCGTTGCAGCAGTCTCGAGTCCAATACGAGAGGTAACTTTTCCAACGCCATATCGATCATCGAAATCGGGCGCGAGCACGAGCGTCGTCATGCCTCGTTCGCGGTAGTTGTAACTCGACTGCAAAAGCGCCGTCGACTTGCCGGCGTTCATCGAAGAGTAATAGAAATATAGCTTGGCCATTGCGGTATCCTAACTGGAGGATATGCGCCCTGCACTATCCGATTGAACACAGGAGAGGCCCGTGCGCTTGCCGATAGCCGCCATTTTGCTTGGATTGCTGCTGACCACGCCTGCATTGGGCTGGGGCGACAAAGGCCACAGGACAACGGCCGCTATTGCGTTCGACGCGATGAGCCCGGCAATGCAACAGAACGTCGCAGCGGTACTGCGTGAGCACCCGCGATACGAACAGGATTTTGCAGCGCTAATGCCGGCAGACATCCAGGGTGACGATGAAGTTGCGCGTGGGCGCTGGCTGCTCGAACAGGCTTCTGTCTGGCCTGATTTGATACAGGGTCGCGGCGATGACGTCAGGCAGGAATACAACCGCAGCCGCTGGCACTACATAAATCTCATGGTCTTTCTGACGCCGGAAGATGCAGCCGCACTGGAAGGCGAACTTGATCACAACATGGCAACGGAGTTCACTAAGCCATTGCGTCAGAATCTCAATAGCGTCCAGGCATTGCGCGGCAATTTGCTTATCTGGCAGGACGCGGCTGCGTCGCATGCTCAAAAAGCGGTCGCTCTATGCTGGATTCTGCATATTGTCGGGGACATGCACCAGCCGTTGCACAACGTTGCTTTGTTCAGTAAAGCCTATTTTCCGACGGGCGACCGGGGCGGAAACGACATTGAAGTCATCGCGGCAAACGAAACGAAAACCCTGCACTGGTGGTGGGACAGCTTGCCCAATGAAATGGACGACCTTGCACCGTCTGCCAGGACACTAAAGACCGTTCAAAACGACACGATTGACGACGCTGCAATTGAAGAGTGGCTGCATCATCATGCGCGTCTCGCGGAAATGTTCGTTTACCCCGACGATGTTAAAACTCAGTTGCTGGATCGAGTAACTGCAAGCATGACACCGCAGGTTGAACTCAGCCACGAATACCTTGTGCGCGCTCGATCTATAGCCAGGCGACAAATTAATCTGGCCGGACACAGAATTGCCGGGCTGCTGGACTAGCGCAACTCACGCCGAACTTGCTCACTACACATGTAACCCGGCGTGCCAGCGACCGATCCGCATGGATAGGTTCCTGAACCGCACATGTACACGTCTTCGAGGGAGCCAAATCGGTAGAAGCTGCTTCCTGCATCATCCGAAAAGTTCCGCTCAAAAAAAGTCTGACCTCCGGTCAGCATGGTGTGGTCCAGATTGCCACCCGGAAAATGGAAAAGCTCACACAGATCTTTTGGCGTAAGCATTCTTGTCCAGACGCAGTCTTCCGGGTTTTCGATGTACGACAAAACCTTTTGTCGGGCCGAGGATTCTGTTTCCGTTAAAGCGCTGCCATTGTTCGCCAATGAAAAATTCTTGAAGAAAACGGCCAAGCGATCAAATGGTTCTTCACGTCCGAGCCGACGCATTGCAGCACCTTCACAGTAAATCTGCATATAGCCTGGTACGTAGTCCACCTGATCGTCAGTAACTGCAAGAGCCGCATGCTCAAATTCATCCAGCGTATCCACGTCAAAAATAAAACGGAATGCAGCGTCAGAGTCACTCGCGTCACTGCCATGCTTCCAGCGAACCGGATTCCTGAACATCAGGTTCAGCTTGCCGCTGCTTCCACGAAACTGCAATTGGTTTGTTCTCTCGATTTGATCGGCATCACCTACCAGCTTCGTTGCCGTGACCGGATCAGTTCCAAATATTAACTTGTCGTAACACAACTCATGTTCCTGGCCGTCACGTTCGTAGATAATCCTGCTTGACGACGAATCGACGCCGACAACGGTGCTATCGACGTGTACGGATACACCGATCTCCTTATTTATCGCGCCCAGCGTTTCGGTAATCCTCCAGATGCCGCCTTTCACAAAACCATAGTAGCCTCCAAAAATTGAGCCAGAGTCCATGAGCGGCAGTGTAAAGGCAGAATAGGGATCATCGAGTGGAACCGGCCCGCTCTCTGTGATGGTCATGGCCATATAGATCTTGCTGCGTTCGCTGGTGAAATAATGATCCAACAAGGCCCGCGCGCTGCCGGTGATCCACAATTCAACCAGCGCTGCGCCCAACGTGTTTCGCGCCTCAACGAGCGTTGGCGGCCGAGCGTTTCTATACCCTTTCTGCAAATACGTAACGACGCGAGCCTCGTCCGCACGGAAAGCCTCAACGTCGCCACGCTCACCCCATTTGTTGGCCAGTTCGCGATCGAGTTCGACCGGATCGCGGTAGATCCAGGTGGGCTTATCATCGCTGGTAAAATGTATGATCTTCGGGTGATCGGGAACGAATGTAGACAGTTTTTGCGAGAGTCCGGTTTCTTCGAAAACAAAATCCTGCATCAGGCCCAGAACTGAGGCGCCCAGCGCGTACTTTTGGGTTACAGCGTCTACCGTGGCAGTTTCAGAGATACAGGCACCGCCGACTTTCGAGCCGCGCTCGATCATCGTGACCTTGCAGCCTGCGCGTTGCAAATAGTTGGCCGCCACCAGGCTGTTGATCCCGGCGCCCACTATGCAAATATTTCGCTCATTCATATCAGATCAGTTCCAACCTGGCCATGACATACGATGCTCTCGCTTCCGAAAAGACCATTAAGGGCGCGCCCTCCCGACAGATCAATAGTGCACCACATTTTCGACGTTGAAAAAACCAGGTCTCGACAGCCCGGATCGGACCCCGTAACGGAATTAACCGCAATTGCAACAAAATTCGTAACCCGTGCTAGAATCCCACCGATCCGGCGAAATAAAAGCAAAATAAACAATCTCAGAGCGTCGAGCGACCAGGGATTTACCATGCATATCAAAACGGTTGGAAATACGATAATAGCCGCCGGCGTACTCATTCTCATCGCATCCGCGCTAGCCGACAGCATGGGATTCGGTGGTAACCCGGAATTTGGGCCGGGACAAATTACGGGCCTTATTTTTGGTCCCGTAATCGCCGTCATCGGCTTAAATGTCAGAAGCCAGTCGGACCAGTAACTCTTTCAGCAAGACGTCGATTCCGGTTTACCTTTGTGCCACCCGTCTGTACGGGCGCGGTCACGTGATTGGTAGCGGAACCGCTACCTCGTGAATCCGGAAGGTGACCCGCAGGATAACCGAGCGCGCTGGCCAATTGTTTTGGCGTCTATGGTTGGCATGTCGGCAGGACCTTCGCAATATGCGTTCGGTTCACTCGCCCTGTTCATCAATCCGTTGACCGAAGAGTTTGGTTGGGAGCGCGCGCAGATCAGCCTGGCCTCAACGTTCTTTACTATTGCATTGCTGTTCTCACTGCCAGTGGCCGGTCGCATCGCAGATTCCGTTGGTACAAAACGACTGCTCATACCGTCGATGCTGATCGTAGGAATTTCACTTGCAGCCATTCCAGTACTGGTTACGGCGCCGTGGCATCTGTGGGTCATTTTCGGCGTCATTGGCTGTCTTGGTGCGGGAGCAAATGCGTTGCCCTACATGCGGACCGTTTCCGCATGGTTTGATCGTCGTCGGGGCCTGGCTATCGGCGTAACGCTCGCCGGCGCAGGACTCGGCTATACCTACGTGCCGCCGTTGCTGCGACTGACCACAGAGTCGTACGGTTGGCGTGCGTCCTATATCGTGCTTGCATGCCTGACTTGCCTGGTCGCTGTCCCCCTCGTGGCCTTCTTTTTTCGGGAAGCGCCCAGCGAATTGAACATGCGATCGGCGGTGGCCGCATCGCAGGCAGCTGGGGACGACTTCGCGATTAGTCGCCGCGAGGCAATCAAGACACGGACTTTCTGGAACCTGTTTGCCGTTTTCGGCCTTCTTTCGTTCAGCCTGTACGGAATGATGATTCATAGCGTCTCCATGCTCGTCGATCGTGGCATGACGATGGAAAACGCCGCCTACGGTGCCAGTCTTATTGGCATTACGATTACGCTGTCCAGAGTTGTAATCGGCTATCTTTGCGACAAGCTTTTTGTGCCCCGTGTGGCGGCCGCCGCATTCGCCGCGTCGACGATTGGGCTGATCGCACTCGCCTATGGCGCCACAGGTGCTGCGGCCTACTTCGCACTCGTTTTGATTGGCTTCAGCATCGGTGCCGAAATTGACATGATGACTTTTCTGACCAGTCGATACTTCGGAATTCGTCACTTTGGAGAGATTTACGGAATTCTCTTTGCCTCGCTCCTGATCGGCACATCGCTTGGACCGTGGCTTTTTGGCCAAAGTTTTGACACGTCCGGTTCTTACGTCAGCATGCTCTGGATTGCCGCTGCCTTTACGGGCATCGCAACGGTAATGTGCTTCTGGCTACCGCCCTATTCGAAAACAGGAAATTAGTTATGAGTTCGTGGATACAAATCGTACAACCCGACGACGCGGATGAAGAGCTGCGGCAAGCCTACGAGGAAGCCCAGTCACCACATGGAACCGTAGAC
>JBPCYD010000086.1:0-5533 GCA_051007895.1 Woeseiaceae bacterium | reverse complement strand
ATCTGCATCGTCGTCAGTAAGGGTGCGCGATGTTTCCTGCAAAATCAAGCCTAAAGCTATGCTTTTTAGCCCTGCTTCTACTCCTGCGCCCCGATAAATGTCAAAAATCCTGACGCTTTTGACAATCTCAGGGGCTGCATCCTCGGCTGACCGAAGAAGTTCCGATGTGATGACATCCTCCGCAACGACGACTGCGATATCACGTCGAATAGCCGGGTATTTGGAAACTGATTCTGATATCGGGACGCTTGCCGCAAAGGTTTTGTCTGCATCAAGTTCGAATAACAATGCACCTCTATCGAGGTTGTATTTTCGCGCAATCATTGGGTGAAGTTTTCCAATCACGCCGACAACTTCTGAACCGCGCAAAACGTTTGCGGATTGTCCCGGTTGCAAAGCCGGATGTTCGACCGCAACAAAACTAAACTCACCTGCACAGCCCGTCATGTCTAACAGTGCGACGACGTCTGACTTTATGTCAAAGAAATCAACTATCTGGGAAGGACTGGCCCACTGTTCCGCAACAACATCTCCTGCAATCAATCCTGCAACGCGCACAACTTCAATCGGCGTTTCCAAAGCGCCATGAAACGTTTTACCGATTTCAAAAAACCTAACGCGTTCCTGTTGTCGCGAAATGTTTGTCGACGCTGCGGCCAACAAACCGGGCCATACCGAGCCACGCATAACCGACATTTCAGACGAGATAGGATTACTTAACACCAATGCGGAAGATTCACCGGTAACCTGTGTGTTGGCTTCGGGCCCGATAAAGCTATAAGTAATCGCTTCCTGATAGTCACGCGCGACCAGCACATTCGCAACCAGGTTCAGGTCAATTCTGGACTCGCTGGCTTGCGCCAATGGTGTCTCGGCGATCGCGGTCGCTTCCGGGATCTCGTCATAGCCAAAGATTCGGGCAACCTCCTCAACCAGCGCGTCCTCGACATCGATATCGAAGCGATAACTCGGAATGTTGACGATCCATCCGGCCTCATCGGTGACTGTTTCGAAGCCAAGTGCGGTCAGGATTTCCGTTACCCGGCTGGCATCAATTTCTGTCCCGAGAATTTGCAGCAATCGCTTTTTTCGTAATCTCAGTGGCGCACTCGCCGGAAGATGCTCAGCAGAAACATGGTCCACCAATGGACCAGCATCTCCACCTGAGATCGAAACCAGCAATTCGGTCGCGCGTTCAATCGCCCTTGCTTGCAGATCCGCATCAACCCCGCGTTCGAACCGTAACGAAGCATCCGTGTGCATTCCATATTGGCGTGCCCTGCCTGCCATAAATTCCGGTGGCCAGAATGCGGCTTCAAAAAATACATCAGTTGTATTGGTGGTGACTGCAGTGGAGAGACCACCCATGATTCCCGCCATACCGATAGGGCCCGAATCGTCGGTGATTACCATTGTGTTAGGCAGCAACTCAACCTGCTTTTCATCGAGCAGGGTCAATCGTTCGCCCTGCTCCGCGAGCCTGGGTCGAATGGGGCCGTTCAAGAGCGCGCAGTCGTAAGCGTGTAAAGGCTGTCCGAGTTCCAGCATGACGTAGTTCGTAATGTCCACCACGGGATGGATCTCCCGGAGTCCACTCCGCCGCAGACGCTCGATCAGCCACACCGGAGACCTCGATGACAGGTCTATGTTGCGTATGACCCTGGCAGCAAATCGTGGGCATCCTTCCGGCAATACGAGTTCGACCGGGTGCTCATCTTCAATGGTTGGCGTAACAGGTGCAATCTGAAGCATGTTGAGTTCGGTCGAAGTGACCGCTGAAACATCCCGGGCAATCCCTAAAACACTAAAGCAGTCGCCACGATTCGGCGTCAGGTCGAGATCAAACGAATGATCCGGCAGATTCAGGTACTCGCTCAATGGTTGCCCGGTTTGAGCGTCAGAATGTAATTCAATTATTCCATCTGATTCTTCGCCCAGGTCGAGCTCAATCGCAGAGCAAAGCATGCCGTTAGAAACGACGCCCCGAATTTTTGACTTGCGGAGTTTGACCCCATTGGGAAGCTTGATGCCTGCCGGAGCAAAAGGGCTTTTCATACCCTGCGACACGTTGGGAGCGCCGCAAACCACCTCAAGAACTTCCGCATCACCGGTTGACACCTGGCAGACGCTGAGTCGGTCTGCAGCCGGATGTTTTCTGACATCGACTACTTCGCCAACAACTACGCCTTCGAGTCCAGTGCCGCGCGAATCCACAGCATCAACCTCATGACCAATCATCGTCAACCGATGTGCGAGTTCAGCCGTATCAAGCGTTGGGTTGACCCACTCACGTAACCATTTTTCCGAAAACTTCATCGCTTCTGCTGGTCCTAGTTGAACTGGCGCAAGAAGCGCAAATCATTTTCATAGAATGTTCTAAGGTCCTGGACGCCATAGCGAAGCATGGCCAGCCGCTCTACCCCCATACCAAACGCGTACCCTGTAAACTCCTCCGGATCCACGCCCGCGTTCCTGAGGACATTCGGGTGCACCATTCCGCAGCCCAGGATTTCCAGCCACTTACCTTCGCCCCACTCGACATCTACTTCTGCGGACGGCTCTGTAAACGGAAAATACGAGGCCCGAAATCTTAGCTCGGCTTTGCGTTCAAAGTAGTTCTCTACGAACTGATGCAGCACTGCCTTCAAATTGGCAAAACTTACGCCACGATCAATGACAAGGCCTTCAACCTGCTGAAACATCGGTGTGTGCGTCTGATCGGAATCACAGCGATACACCCTGCCCGGGGCGATAATGCGGATAGGCACACCTTCCTCGACCATAGAGCGAATCTGCACCGGCGACGTGTGTGTTCGCAGTAGATTTCCACCTGGAAAATAGAACGTATCGTGCAGTGCGCGTGCCGGATGATTCTCGGGGATGTTCAAAGCCGTGAAATTATGAAAATCGTCTTCGATTTCAGGGCCAGTCCTGACGCCAAATCCGGCATCCCGAAAGATCTTTTCTATTCGAATTGACGCTCGCGATACCGGATGTCGGCCGCCAATACCAAATCCGCGACCGGGAAGCGATACGTCAACCGCATCTGCACGCAGCTTCTCGGCAAGTGCTTCGCGCTGTAGCGAGTCGCGACGACCATTGAGCGCCTCTTGCAATTCTTTTTTGGCATTATTGATTTTCTGACCAGCCGCCGGCCGGTCTGATGCGGACAGCTCGCTTAAGCCTTTGAGGCGAGCGGTAAGCTCGCCTTTTTTGCCGAGATATCTCACGCGCACGGTATCTAGCGCCGACAAATCATGAGCAGCAGCGATCTCGGCCTCCGCCTGTTTTTGAAGCTCGCTTAGTGACTGCATCAGGAGTACCTGTCAGACCGGCGCGCGATGCGCGCAGATAGCGGGATCAGCTTTCAGCCAATGCAGCCTTCGCCTGTGCGGCGATCGCACCGAATGCCTCAGGATCGTGCACAGCTATATCGGCCAACACTTTGCGGTCAACTTCAATTTCTGCACGATTGAGACCATTGATCAGCCGGCTGTACGACATTCCATGCAGTCTTGCCGCGGCATTGATGCGCGTGATCCACAGCGCACGAAACTGGCGCTTACGCTGGCGACGGTCACGATATGCATATTGACCCGCCTTGATCACCGCCTGCTTTGCGGTCTTGAAAAGTTTGCTACGCGCTCCGTAATAGCCCTTTGCTTTCTTGAGGACTTTCTTGTGCCGAGCTTTGGCGACTACGCCACGTTTAACTCTTGCCATTTCTCAATCCTCTCTAGCTGTAGGGAAGCATACGCTTGACGCTTTTTACGTCGCACTCGGCGACCTGCTGGGTCAGCCCCAGCTGGCGTTTACGTTTTGACTTCTTCTTCGTCAGAATGTGATTGAGGTGGGACTGGGAACGCTTGAAGCCGCCCTTACCCGTCCGGCGGAAGCGCTTGGCAGCGCCCCGGTTTGTCTTCATCTTGGACATTGTTGTCTCCGTATTTTCTAGCCTTGCGACGTACAGCCTTCGCTGCCGCTACAGGCGGGTATTGGCGTTCACTAACTCGCGTTGGCTCAGCCGTTACTCACTTTTTCTTTGGCGCCAGGACCATAATCATTTGCCGCCCTTCCAGCTGCGGCATTTGTTCCACGACGGCCAATTCTTCCAGGTCATCCCTGACCCTGGCCAGAAGCTGCGCGCCCAATTCCTTGTGCGCCATCTCCCGACCTCGGAATCTCAATGTGACTTTGGTTTTGTCACCAACCTCCAGAAACTCGGTCAGCTTCCTGAGCTTAATCTGGTAGTCACCTTCGTCCGTTCCTGGACGAAATTTAATTTCTTTGACATGCACCTGCTTCTGCTTGCGCTTTGCAGACTGTGCCTTCTTGTTCTGCTCGAAGAGAAACTTGCCGAAATCCATTATTCGGCAAACCGGAGGTTCTGCATTTGGTGAAACTTCTACCAGATCCAGACTTTCACCCCTGGCAATCTCCAACGCATCGGCCAGCGACATTACGCCTCGCTGCTCGCCTGCCGAATCGATAAGCCGCACTTGAACGGCATCGATTTCTTCGTTGCGCCGGACTCGCTTTGTTGCTGCGATATTTAATTCCTCCTGCCAAAAACAATACCCGCGGCCCGAACGGTCCAATGCAGGACTGTCCAGTAACGCGGGACGCGAATTTTAAAGCCGGAAATGCCTGATTTGCAAGAAACTTCGAGCCATATTTGCGATATTTCGGCGAGATCGTCCGGCAATCCTCTCCACGAAAATGTCCCGTTGCCGATAAAAGTCCATCCTCAACTCGCAAATCTACCTGAATTCTGCAGAAATCCAGCGATTTAGCGCCCTATTCGTGCGAATTTTTCGGCATAACTGCCCGAGTCATCCCCGCTACCGGTGGATAGTTGGCTATTCGGGACGCTAGTCCGACTATTGCGAACGGCGCCACCGATGGTGAGATCACCATCCGCGCGTTCAAATTAAGGTGCAGGCGATCGGTACCTGTAGCCGATCGATTCAAACTGCTGACCTTGTTTAACCGCACAATTCCGCAGAAAACGAGCAGTTATCCGGGGGTATCTGGCTGGCTTAACTGGCAATGTGCCAAGCGGTGGCGTTGTCAACGATCGATACTTTTAGCCGATCGATTCAAACTGCTGACCTTGTTCAACCGCACAATTCCGCAGAAAACGAGCAGTTATCCGGGGGTATCTGGCTGGCTTGACTGGCAATGTGCCAGTCGATGGCGTTGTCAACGATCGATACTTGTAGCCGATCGATTCATACTGCTGGCCCTGTTAAACCCTACAATTCTGCAGAAAACGAGCAGTTATCCGGGGGTATTTGGCTGGCTTGACTGGCAATGTGCCAATCGATGGCGTTGTCTGTTCTATAAACTTGGTGGGCGATGGTGGTCTCGAACCTAGATGGAGAATTCGAAGAATTCAATAGCATATTTGCTCTCGAAAATAATCGGGTAGCCCCGATCATCGCAGGAGTCCAGCTGATAAGGGGATGCCATTGCAGTCACGATCGGCACCAACGGCGGTGGGATCGCCTTTGTCCACTAATAAAAATGGGGC
>JBPCYD010000085.1:0-11049 GCA_051007895.1 Woeseiaceae bacterium | reverse complement strand
CCCGGCCGCGACTATCGGTGACGCCATCGATCGAAAAGCCGTGCGCGACGTCCGCATGCCGCTGCTCGGCAGCCAGCGTCCCGTACGTCAGCACGTCTCCGTTTTCATCGGCAACCGTGGTCGCCGTTGTACGGCCAATTGACCCTTCCGCAAAACGATTCTGATCAAGCTGTATCCATATATAGCGCAATGTATCGGGCGAGTTGTTCGTGTAGCGAATGGTCTGCGACGCGGAAATGCTTTGGTTCTCTTCGTTGAGCGTTACCTTGATCTCGTGATCTGCCTGTTGCTGCCAGTATTGCGTTCCTGGTGCACCGGAAGCTGTGCGGTAAACGTTGGGCGTTGGCAGGTCGACTTCCAACTGCCTGAAAGCATCGTAGTGATCCGCTTTCGTCTGCCGGATTGCGTCGGCTGAAACGGTGGTGGTGGTCAGCAGCGTGACTGCCAGGGTTAACAACTGGGAACGCATATTAAAGGCTCTCTCATTTTTCGCGATACGACCGGGCCGGTAATGTATCACTTCGATTTGTTACCGTCGTCTTCAACGCCAGGTAATTTCAGGCCGTCGTCGCCAATGATCCGGCAATCCTGGACGGCAACACCAAAGTCATGCGCTTACGATGACTTTCTCCGTGTTACTTGCATCTTTTTTGACGGACTACGGTGCGTATTGACTTCGGAACTCTACATTAGAATAATCTAATTTATAGACACCTAAATTAGCTTGCTCTATATTGTTTTGTCGATCGGCACATCAATTAATCTGTTGAGCATTTGGTCAGCAAGACGAAGACTTCAACCAACCGCCATGAAGTAGATCTACCCATGGAGCAGATGAAAATTCATGCAACGGATGCGGCCCGCCTGATGAAAGCGCTGGGCAATGAAAGCCGGCTTTTGATTCTTTGCATGTTGGCGGAAGGCGAACGGTCAGTCGGGGAATTGAACGAGATAGTGCCGCTCAGCCAGTCGGCGCTGTCGCAACAGCTTGCCCGCCTGCGCAAGCAGGGGCTCGTCGCCACGCGGCGCGAATCGCAAACCATTTTTTATTCATTGGAACCAGGGCCCGCCGACAAAGTCATTCACCTTTTGCACGACATTTATTGCGGACCGGAGCAATGAGCACATAATCCACTTTGGCATTGCACAAGCGCTTGGATTTGGTGCTTCACCCGAGCTAAATACGGCTGCTAAAAACGAGAATGAAAAAGCCGAATACCCCGTGACAAGCTACGGTTTACACCAATTGCAAAGCACTCCTCGCGATGCGACAGTTGATGGTTCAATCTTCAGGGGCCCAAGATGAAGCAAATCAGATACTCCTTAGTGGCGTTATTGACAATCGCCTTGCTGACAAGCGGTTGCGGCGGCGCTTCCGACCAGGCAACGGAAACAGCGGCGCCCGCGCCAACTGTGCCACCGGCTGACTTAGTATTGCGCGGTGGCAAAATAGCAACCGTTGATCCAGCGATCGGTAATGCAGAGGCGCTTGCCGTCAATGACTACCTGATAACCGCCGTTGGCAGTAACGACGAAATATCGGCCTATATTGGCCCGGAGACAGAGGTCATTGAATTGAATGGCCGTTTTGCGATGCCTGGCTTTATTGAAGGCCATGGTCACTACATGGGTCTTGGTCGCGCCAAGCAGATACTGGATCTGCGCAACGTCACCAACTGGGGCGAGGTCGTCAGTATGGTGTCCGGTGCGGTCGATAAAGCGCAACCCGGCGAATGGATATTCGGCCGCGGCTGGCATCAGGATAAATGGGACAGTGTCCCCGACGATGCAGTGGATGGCGTGCCGCGCAACGACTCACTTAACGCGGTATCGCCGGACAATCCTGTCAGCCTCGGGCACGCCAGTGGTCACGCAGGCTTCTTCAATGATGCGGCACTTGCTGCAGCGGGAATTGATGGTGACACGCCGGACCCCGCAGGTGGCACTATTGTCCGAGCGCCCGACGGTCGTGCCACTGGCCTGATGCGGGAAACAGCGCAACGCCTGTTGAACGAAGCTATTGGCATTTACCAGGGTCGGCTCACGCCTGAAGAAATGGAGCAGGTTGATCGGGAGCGTGTCATGCTTGCCGCCGACGAAGCGCTACGCCATGGCGTAACCTCATTCCAGGACGCCGGCACGTCTTTCGAGGGCATTGACTTTTTCCGGAAGCTCGAAGAGGAAGGCAACCTGCCGGTGCGTCTCTATGTCATGGTTCGCCGCGAATCAAACGAAGCTATGGATGAGGTGTTACCACAGTACAAGATGCTGCCGGAAGGCAATGATTTCCTGACCGTTCGCTCGATCAAAAGGCAGATCGACGGCGCACTCGGTGCCCACGGCGCCTGGCTGCTTGAACCCTACGAGGACTTGACCACGACAGACGGATTGGTTCTGGAGACAGTGGAAGATATCGAGCGCACCGCTGAAATCGCGGTGAAGCACGACTTCCAGGTAAACACCCATGCCATCGGCGATCGTGGTGTCCGTGAAGTGCTGGACCTTTACGAACGCGCCTGGGAGACGACGGGTGCAGAAGGTAACGACCTGCGCTGGCGTATCGAGCACTCACAACACATCGATCCTGTCGATGTGCCACGCTTTGGCGCTCTTGGCGTCATCGCTGCGGTACAGGCGATCCATGGAAGCTCGGACGGGCCGTGGATTCCCACGCGACTCGGCGACGAACGAGCCAAAGCGACATCGCAACCGTGGCGGGACCTCTTTAACACGGGCGCGATAGTGACCAACGGCACAGACGTGCCGGTCGAGCCTATCGATGCCATCGCTTCCTATTACGCGTCGGTCTCGCGCATGATGGTCAATGGTGAGAAGTTCTACCCCGAGCACGCCATGACGCGCGAGGAAGCGTTGCAGACGTACACGATCAATAATGCGATTGCCGCTTTTGAAGAAGATATTAAGGGTACGCTGACACCTGGAAAGTATGCCGATATCACCGTTTTGTCCCAGGACTTGTTGACCGTGGAAGAAGCACTCATTCCGAACACGACGGTCGACCTGACGATTGTTGGCGGCGAAGTAAAATACAAGTGAGGTATGTAATGTCCGATTTCGATGACCTGGTTGACGATCTAAAACAGAAACGTGATGAACTTCGAGTACAAATCCACCTGGCTTCAAAAGAAGTCAAGGATGAATGGGAAGAACTAGAAGAAAAGATGCAGGATTTTTCGGGCAGGGCCAAAAAATTCTCCGATGACGCCAAACTAAAGGAAACCGGCGAGGGTCTAGGCGAGGCTCTCGCAGGCGTAGGGCATGAGATAAAGCTGGGTTACGACCGAATCAGAAAAGCGATCCAGGACTAGTCCGTCAACTCATCGGCACCTTATCCAGCCGAGAAATAACTCAATCGCGATGATCTATCGTCGCACGCTCGACTGACTCCTGTCGTCGAGCCTGGTCACTTGCGTCTCGCGTAAGCAATTCAGGACGGGGAAGCGCGCGCAGTGCTTCACTTTCGATTTCGCAAATCAAAACTACGTCACACTTTTTCCTGACTCGACATAAGACTGCGTCACATTATTCGGCGCGGGCCCCTACTTCGTGTGATTTTGTTAACTAGCATCACGGCGAAAATCGCGCTGTTCGAAGAAAATCTCTCGCAACCGACCGCTTGTCGGTAGAAATGTAGCGTTGGTCGGAAAGACCTGTCGACCGTTTTTAATCTGCGAATCAAGTCACGGTGGACCCACTGACCCTGCTGCAGAATGTGCTCATGCTGAATGGGCAGCGAATTCAAAGTCGAATTCTCAAGGGACCTTGATGTGAAAAGTTTCAACCAAATGCGTGGCTTTACAGTACTGGAAATGATGATCACGGTTGCCGTCACCGCTGTGATTTTATCCATCGGCGTTCCAAGCTTCCTGAGCGTCATAGAGACAAATCGCACTGTCACACATACCAACGAACTCGTGGCAACGCTCAACATTGGACGCAGTGAGGCCGTACGACGCGGCGCCCCGATTATTGTCTGCAGCTCGACCGACGGCGCGACGTGCGCCGGCAGCACCGACTGGAGCACAGGCTGGGTCATTCGCACTACCGCGGCGACGCCCGAAGTCCTGGGAGTCTGGCCTGCGCGCAGTGGCGGTGCTGGCGTGTTAAACGCAAACGTCAACCAGATTCAATTTCAGGCGCGCGGCACGCTGCCGCCCGGCACACCGCCGCTGCTACAGCTGCGCCTGCCCCATTGCAGTAGCTCGGAGAACCAGGGGCGCGATATAGGCCTTAATTCGGCCGGACGAATCAGCGTTTCCAGGGTGCAGTGCCCATGATTATCAATAGTAAGAAATTTGTCGCACTTGCAGCCAGGCGCGGCAGCCGCGGACTCACACTGGTTGAGATCCTGGTTGCGCTCGTCGTACTTTCAGTAGGGTTGCTTGGACTGGCTGCCATGCAGACGACCTCCGTCAAATTTACGACCAGCGCCTATCAGCGAACCCAGGCGACGGCACTGGCCTATGACCTGATCGATCGCATGCGTGGCAACCGCCTCGCGGCGCTGAACAACGACTACAACGTAGCATTCCAGAGTCCGGTTCCTGCCTGTGGTGCCTTCGACGGAACGGGGACCCTGCGTGACCAGGATATCAAGGCGTGGCGCAACGCAATGGCCTGTCGCCTGCCGCAAAGCACCGGATCTGTAACGCGCACCAATGATGAATTCACCATCACCATACAGTGGGATGACTCGCAGGGCATCGAAGCACCGCTGCAATTCAGTTTAACGACGAGACTATGAGCGAATTAGGTATGCTGACATTGAATATCAAAAACAGAAACGGTATTGCACGTCGTCGTCAACGCGGCGTCACGCTGGTCGAGCTGATGGTCGCAATGCTGCTCGGACTTGTACTGGTCGCAGGCATCATTCAAATATTTACAGGTAATCGTGCCACCTACGAGTTTACCGACAGCCTGGGACGCATCCAGGAAAACGCACGCTTCACGCTTGATCACATTGCACGCGACACTCGCATGGCAGGATTTAGAGGATGCCTGGCAGATGTTGCTGTGTTCAATAACCTTGATGTACCGAGCCTGTTTCGCGATGACATTGAGAACGGCGTTCGCGGACATGACGCGAACGGTACCGGCGCAGGAGAAACATTCGCTGCTACGGCCAAAGACCCAGCCCCATCCGGTACCCCGGGCAACTGGACACCGGCACTGCCAGCGGAATTGAATAACCTCGTGATTCCGGGCAGTGACGTTCTGATTGTTCGCAGCATATCGGGTCCAACACAAACAATGCTTGCACCGTTCAGCACTGCCGCCGGTGTACTTGTGCCCAATACACACGACTATCTTCCAGGCGAAATACTGGTTGCCACGGACTGTCAGAAAGCCTCAATTTTTCAGCTTACGACGGTGACGCCCGCAGGCCCACTCGATCTTTTGGGCCACAACGCGAACGCAGCCTATACGCCCGGCAACGCTACGACGTTGTGGGCTGCTGACCAGCTCTACGGTCTGGGTGGCGAAGTTGCACGGCTGCAGACGCATGCTTTCTACATCGGTCGCGGATCGAACAACCGCCCGTCCCTGTTTCAGCTTCGCCTGCAATGGCAGAACGCAACGACAAGCGGGTTCGTGCCCGAAGAACTGGTTGCGGGAATCGACACAATGCAGCTTCGCTACGGGCTCGACACTGACAATAGCGGCGCTCCCAACAGCTGGGTTTCCGGCGACGCGGTTGGCGACTGGAGCGACGTGCTCAGCACGGAAATTACGTTGCTGGCTCGAGCTGACGACGAGTACGGGACCGAAACCGATACCGGCACCTATACCCTCATCGATACTCAATTCAATCCGGTGGACGATCGTCGCCTTCGCCAGGTTTTTTCAACGAGCGTTGGCCTGCGCAACCGGCTGCCCTAGGAACTGAGCATGAATATGAAATACGGACAAACAGGCCGCACGCGTCAATCAGGAACTGCATTAATCATTGCGCTGATATTCCTGCTGCTGATGACGGTACTGAGTACTTCCTCCATGCGTAACTCGATGATGCAGGAACGTATGACGGGGCACATGCGCGACTGGCAGCTTGGATTCCAAAGCGCGGAAGCGGGCTTGCGGGCTGCTGAAAAATACCTGAGTGACACGGCAGTACTGCCGGCCTTCAACGGCACGAACGGTCTATACCAGGTTAACGCTGCCAATCGCCCGATGTGGACGGGCAGCACGCCGAGCGATGGCAACGGTTACGCGGCTTACCCGGAAACGGTGCCCTACGTCGCGCAGCAACCCAAGTACTTTATCGAACAACTTGATTCAATCCGGCCGGCAGGCACGGAGACCGAAACCGGAACACCGGTTACGGAAATATATTTCTATCGCGTAACCGCCGTCGGTTTTGGTGGCGCCGTTGATGGATCGAACAACCCACTTTCATCCGTTGTACTAAGCACTGTGTTCCGCAGTCGCTAAGGAAGCACTATCGTGAAAATTAAAACAGCATGGATCGCAAAAAAATCTTCAGTCATTGCCAGGACGGCTCGGGCCGTCGCGCTAAGCGCGACGCTGCTGGTTGCCGGCGGCGCCGTCAACGCGCAGGTTGCACAGCAGCCACTGTTCCTGGGTGGCGGCGACGTACCGGGTAACCTGGTGCTGGTGCCGTCAGTCGAATGGCCGACCATTACCAGTGTTTCCAGTATCAATGAGTACAGCCGCGGAGAAACTTTTCTTGGCTACTTCGATCCGAATAAATGCTATCTCTATTCCTATAGCGCTACGGAAGCCAATCGGCACTTTTATCCGAATCGGTTTACGATGACCCGCGAGTGCGACGGCAACAACGAGTGGGCGGGCAACTTTTTGAACTGGGCTGCGACGCAGACCATCGATCCGTTCCGCTCGGTATTGACTGGCGGTCTTCGCGTTGTAGATACCCCGACCGAAACATGGCTTGAAAAAGCTCGACATACCGGCCAGGGCGGCACAGGTATCTATCCGAATCGCAGGCTCCCTGCCAGCGGCAACGACAACAACCTGGTGCGCGATTCAATGCCGTTCAATGAGCAATGGGTGCGTATGCGCATCGAGGGCCTGGGCAACAAGATGCGCTTCCGCATCGAGGATGATGATACTGCTGAAGACCTCGTAGCCTATCAGCCCGGAATGGATGACGAAGACGAAGCCTACGAGGTCAGCATTCGCGTGAAGGTCTGCGTATCCGGACTTCTCGAACCGAATTGCCGCGCCTACGCGTCGGGCTTCAAGCCAGAAGGTGTCATTCAGGAAAACGCCGATCAGCTGAGATATGGCATTTTCGGTTACCTGAACGATCCTACCTACTGGCGCGATGGCGGTGTCCTGCGGGCCGCGCAAAAGTTCGTTGGCCCGACGATGATTGTTCCGGGCACTGGCGAGGCAACAAACCCGAACAAGGAGTGGGACGAGTTAACGGGCGTATTGGTACGCAACCCGAACCCAGCTGATGCAGCGGCTACTGCAACAGCCCACAGCATCACCATCCAGGATAGCGGCGTGATCAATTACCTGAACAAGTTCGGGCAGATGACGGGCAACAACCACAAGAGCTACGATCCGGTCGGCGAAATGTACTACACCGCGCTGCGCTATCTGAAAGGTCAGATCAACGTGCCGGAGTACTCTGCGATACCGGGCAACACCGGTATTGGCGCGGTCCAGGCTGCCGATGGTTTTCCGATCATTACGAACTGGGCTGACGATCCGATCCAGTACGCATGTCAAAAGAACGTACTGCTGGGCATTGGCGATATCTACACCCATCGCGACAAGAACCTGCCGGGCAACGGCAACGGCACGCAGGAGCCGACAACGCCACTTGAGGTGACGAACGATACCACCGTCAATGTGGCTACCCAACTAGCTGAAGTCGCAGCGATGGAAGGCTTCACGATGAACACGCCGTTTACCGGCCGGGAAAATTCAGCCTACATGGTTGGTCTCGCATGGGACGCACACACGCGTGACATGCGTCCTTCAGATCCGAACATGCCCGGCGACCAGACCGCATCGACCCACTGGGTTGACGTTCTTGAAGGCCTGTCGCTGGAAGACGAAGATGAAAATCAATACTACCTGACCGCCAAATACGGCGGCTTTGAGAAGCCTGAAGATTTTGATCCGGACGCGCACACAGGAGCGTTGCCACAAGCTTGGTGGAATACCACCGGGCAGACACTGACAACGTTCGGCCCCCGGGCAAGCCCGGCTGGTCACGTGATGCCACGTCCCGATAACTACTACGTAGCTGGCAGCTCGGTCCAGATGGTGCAGAGTCTACAGACGGCGTTTGCCAATATTGCGGCAGAAGTCCGTAGTTCGGCGTCGGCGGTTGCTGCCAACTCTACGAGACTGGGTGCTGATACAGCTGTCTACCAGGCTGCGTTTGACAGCGCCAACTGGAGCGGCGAATTAAAAGCCTTCCGCATTAACACTGACGGCACGATTAACACGACTCCTGTCTGGAGCGCGGCCAGTCGGCTGGATGCCAAGTCTGAGCTGAGTTTAAACAGCAGGAAGATTTTCACTGTTGCGCCCCCGGTTTCGGGTGGAGGCGGATCTATGATCGCCGCAACGGGCGTCGACTTTACCTGGACCGATCTAACCACTGCACAGCAGGATTCACTGCGCCAGGTAGTGGGCGTCGGCCCGCTGGTAAGTACCGGCGAAGGACAGGACCGGCTTGCATTCTTGCGAGGATCTCGCTTGCTGGAACAACCGACCGGATTGATGAGGCAGCGTGACAGTCGGCTCGGCGACATCAGCAACTCCGATCCACAGCTCATGGGCCACCAGGATTTCGGCTACGGTCTGCTCGACCAGTCGGTTGCTTTCAACGGTATGGGTATTGGTGCAGATTATCTGACCTACCGCAGTTCAGCTGCGTACATTGCCCGCCCGCCAGTACTAATCGTCGGTGCCAACGACGGCATGCTGCACGGATTTGATGCCAATCTTTCGGGTACCGGCGGCGATGAATTATTCGCGTTCATCCCGAACTCGGTTTTCGACAACCTTTTCGAGCTGACACTGCCCGCTTATTCGCATCGCTTCTACGTAGATGGTGCACCACGAGTTGCCGATGCATACTTCAGCTCGGCATGGCATTCGGTTGCGGTTGGCGCGACGGGCGCTGGTGGCAAGAGCATCTTCGCCCTCGATGTCACCACTCCAACTACGATGACGACGTCAGACGTGATGTGGGAGTTCAGCCACCCGGATCTTGGCTACACAATTGGCCAACCGGCAATAACGCCGTTACCGAATGGCAAGTTCGGTGTGATCATATCGAGTGGCTACGAGACGGGTACGACCGATGGAACGATCTGGATTCTGGATATTGCCGACGGCAGCATAATTAAATCGTTTACGTTGCCGAATAGCGGTGATCTGGGCGCACCTCTGGTTGTGGATCTCGATGGCGACCGTGTGGCAGATCGTGTTTACGCTGGCGACTCCGACGGCAACCTGTGGCGACTTGATCTCAAAGATGCCAACACGAGTAGCTGGGCTGCACCCACTTCACTGCAGGTCAGTGGTGACGCTATTCCGCTGTTCATTGCGCTCGATGGCAATGGAGCACGGCAGGCAATTACAGCACCATTAGCCTCGGCATTTAACGATGACGGGCTGCATACCATCTTCTTTGGCACCGGCAGTTTCTACCGACTGAACGACAACGTCGTCCCACCAAATCCGGACGTCGACTCGTTTTATGCCGTTATCGATCGCGGCGCGCAGGTATACGGCCGTTCGAACATGTTGGAACAGTCGATTCTCGCAGAGGTCACAGCGGGTAGTTTCAAAGTGCGCGCTGCCACAGCGAACACGATGGTCGCATCGCAAGACGGCTGGTTCATGGATATGGAATGGAAGACTGCGTTCGGTGGACCAGGGCCGAAAGGTGAGCGGGTTGTTTCCCGTGCCATCGTCCGTGGGGATCGCGTGATTTTCGCGACCGTTATCCCAAATCCCGATCCGTGCTCATTCGGCGGCGATAGCTGGATCATGGAACTTAACGCGTTCAATGGTGGCCGACTGAACTACGCTGTATTCGATCTTGACGAAGATGGCGAGTTCAACAGCGACGACTGGGTAACCGTTACCGACGAGAATGGTGACACCGTTACGGTCCCTGCGTCGGGTATTGCGCCAGACATTGGTATCGTCAAAACGCCGGCGGTAATCACAGGCGTTGGCGATAACGACGACGAAGTGAAGGTTCTTAGCGGCTCGTCAGGGCAGCTGATCAGGATTTCTGAACGCGGTGCGATCGATGTCGGTCGCCAATCGTGGCGTCAACTGAGGTAAGCGGCATGGGCAATTCAAAAATGAAAGTACAGACACGACGCGCACGCATGCGCGGCATAACGCTGCTCGAGTTGATGATCGTAGTAGCCATCGTTGGCATCCTGGCGGCATTTGCTTATCCGTCATACCGCGAGCAGGTGATGAGAACGCACCGGGCAGATGGCAAAACACAGCTGATGCAGATGGCGCAGAATCTCGAACGCTGTTATACCCGCTTCAGCGCCTATAATAATGTGGGCTGTACCACCGTTTCTTTCCCCGCGAACTCTACCGAAGGTCACTACGTGGTGACCGCATCTACGCTTACCGCCACTGCGTACGCCCTGGATGCGACGCCGCAGGCTGGCCAGGCCGACGATACCGACTGTGCCGTGCTCCGCATCAGGAGCACCGGCGTGCAAGGTTCGCAAGGCGGAGACACCGACCCGAATAATTGCTGGTAAATTCATGCAATGGTTGTTGCGCTACACGGGTTTAGAAAAACCCGTGTAGTTCGGCGAAAAATTCGTCGCGATTCTGCCGGTTGACTTGCGGTGTACCATCGTAGAGTCGTGCGCCGAATCGACCCTGCAGGAACTGTATCGGCGTAAATTCCCAAATCAGGCTGTAACGAACCTGATGATCTTCGCTGAGATCATCGTCGGGATCGAAATAGTCGTAGCTTATTTTCACGTTATGCCCGCTACGCAAAAGCCAGTTCGCCTCAAGAAGTCCGGCGAC
>JBPCYD010000084.1:0-20861 GCA_051007895.1 Woeseiaceae bacterium | reverse complement strand
CCCCATTCGCCGATGTTCAACTGATGGTCGTAACAGATAACGAAGCAATACTCGGTATTGGTGATCAGGGTGCCGGTGGCATGGCGATAAGCGTCGGGAAACTGGCGCTGTATTGCGCCGGTGCCGGGATTCACCCGGCGCGTACATTACCGATCAGCCTGGATGTAGGGACTGACAACGAGGAGCTGCTTGCTGACCCTTTGTATCTTGGTTTTCGCGAACATCGATTACGCGGTGCGGAATACGTCGCATTGGTGGATGAATTTGTCGCTGCGGCAAAAACAGTCTTTCCCGGCGTCATGATTCAGTGGGAAGATTTTCGCAAGGACAATGCGCTTGCTGTGCTGGAGCGCTACAAATGTAAGGTACCGTCATTTAACGATGATATTCAGGGTACCGGAGCTGTCGCCTATGCCTGCATGAACGTTGCCAGCAGAATCACTGGCGAGGATATGAATGTTAGCCGTGTTCTGATCTTCGGTGCGGGAGCCGCAGGCTACGGGATCGCCAAGAGGATACTGATCGGTCTCGAGGCTATTGGATTGTCTGGCGCCGACCTCACTCGCTCCGTTTTGGCAATGGACAGTCGTGGCGTTCTTACGCAGGACCGAATATTCCCGGACTACAAGAACGAGCTCGCCTGGCCGGTTGAATTAGCGACCGAACTCGAGCTCGATGAGCAACATCGTTCAGATTTAGTCAGCGTCGTTGAGGCATACAAGCCGACGGTACTGGTCGGTACCTCTGGGCAATTCAGTGCATTTGACGAGCCCGTTGTTAATGCAATGGCCAGGCATTGCGAAAGGCCCGTTATCCTGCCGATGTCGAATCCAACTTCTATTAGTGAGGCAATCCCGGAGGATGTGCTTCGCTGGACCGGGGGTAAAGCTTTAGTCGCTACGGGGAGTCCATTCGATACCGTACCGATGCGTGGTGGTCCGAAGCGAATCGGCCAGGCCAACAACGTCTTCATTTTCCCGGGCCTTGGGCTGGGCACCATCGTTGCTCGTGCAACAGAGGTGACGGACGGCATGATTAGCGCCGCGGCTCACGCGCTGGCGAATGGTCTCAATGAGAGCGAAATTGCCGAAGGTGGTTTAATGCCTGAAGTAAACCGCCTGTGGGAAATTAGCGGCGAGGTCGCAATTGAGACCGCGATGCAGGCTATGGCCGATGGAGTGGCGCCGAAAATAGATCGGCCCGAATTCGAACAGCGACTGGAAGGATACCGATGGCGGCCGGTCTATCCGGAAATTGTTGAAATCTGACCTGGTGCGGGGGAGGCGAACTTGAGTTCTGACAGTAAGATCGAAGCGGCAACGATGTGCTTTGCCTGTGGCGTGGACAATCCCGTTGGCTTGCAAATCCGGTTTGCGCTTCAGGATGGCCAGTGCCACGGCAAATTCACGCCAACAGAAAACCACGTCGGGTATGAAAACACTGTGCATGGCGGCATCATTTATTCGGCGCTGGACGATGTCATGGCAAACGTTCTCTATCTCCAGAACGTCAAGGCGCACACGGCCCGCTGCGAAATTCGCTATCGTAAGGCGCTAATGGTCGGCCAGAGTATCCTGCTAAATGGCTGGATCGAAAGTGAGAAACGCCGATTGATCGTTCTCAAGGGAGAGGCCAGGACGGCTGAAGGCGATATGCTTATTGCAGACTGCGAAGCGAGTTTTATGCGGGTGTAGCAGTCAGAATTCTTGTGGTGGCACAGTGATCGTATCGCCGAAATTGTCGGCCTTGGCGCGACCATTAATTTCCTGTGCGACCTCTGCCACTGCCTGTTTGAGCATTTTCTGCAGTCGGCGCAATTGCACAAAGGAAAGTGACTGAAGATTCATGTGGGCGAAATGCTCACCAATTGCTTTGGCAATGTCATTTTCAAGTGCTTCATGTTCTACGGTTTCATTCATATGCCGAGTCTAACAATCGGGGTAACGTTACGATGTGATACTGGTCACGTTGATTGTGCTAGCATCTCGGCCGTTTGAATCACTCGCTACTGCCTGGAGTCGTTGATGTCACTACCTGCCGTACTCGACGGAAAACTGCGTGTCCCGGTCATCGGGGCGCCGATGTTCATCGTTTCCGGGCCCGAACTTGTTATCGCCCAATGCAAAGCGGGCATCGTCGGTTCTTTCCCGGCGCTGAATGCTCGTCCGCAGGCAATGCTCGGCGAGTGGCTAACACGCATCGAGGATGAACTGTCAGCATATTCAGAGTTGCATCCGGACCGGCCGGTAGCGCCTTACGCGGTTAATCAAATAGCGCACGCGAGTAATGATCGCCTGTTTTCGGACATGGAAACCTGCGTCAAACACAAGGCGCCAATTATTATCACGAGCCTGCGGCCGCCGGCCGAAATAGTGCAAGCAGTGCATAGTTACGGCGGCCTGGTATTTCACGACGTCATCAATCTTCGTCATGCGCGTAAGGCAATCGAGCAGGGCGTTGATGGCGTTATTACCGTTTGCGCAGGTGCTGGAGGACACGCCGGGACCACCAGTCCATTCGCCTTGGTCAAGGAAGTCCGAGAGATCTTCGATGGCACCATTATCCTGTCCGGCAGTATGAGCCGCGGTAATGACGCGCTTGCCGCACAGGCAATCGGCGCAGACCTTGCGTATATTGGCACACGCTTTATCGCAACGGAGGAAGCGAACGCAACACCCGCGTACAAGGAAATGATAGTCGCGAGCAAGTCAGCCGATATCGTTTATTCGTCGCTATTCACGGGCGTACACGGCAGTTACCTCCGTGGCAGCATTGAGAATGCGGGAATGGATCCGGATAATTTGCCCGATGCGGATAAAACGGCAATGGATTTTGGCAGCGGCGGTGGATCGGAAGCCAAGGCATGGAAAGATATCTGGGGTGCCGGACAGGGCGTCGGCACGGTACACGACATTCCGCCGACTGAAGACCTGGTCCTGCGCATGGAAGAGGAATATCGCGATGCACTTCGCCAACTGACTACTGCCTGAGCAACCTGACAATCCAGGTGGCAGTAATTGCCAGGGTGAGCACAATGGCAATGTCCAGGAGCAGGCCGAGCAGGTAAAAATTCGAATTTCCTGCAATCCCGCCGCTGATATGAAACGGTACTGGAAAACCGACGGTCATTTCCTGATCGCAACAGGCCGGCATGACGTAATGACGCAGCCAGGACCACCCATTAGCGAACAAAAACACGGCTGTGACGCCGATAAATGTTCTCGATTGCCACAATA
This sequence comes from Woeseiaceae bacterium, assembly GCA_051007895.1. GTDB lineage: Bacteria > Pseudomonadota > Gammaproteobacteria > Steroidobacterales > Woeseiaceae > SZUA-117. Next base: position 17,625 of record JBPCYD010000084.1, on the reverse strand, counting down.
GTTTTAGCGAAAACTTCACAAGCTAGGGAAAGCTGCGAGGCGTGCCACACATACCTACACGTGCCAATTGGCTGGCGATAGCTTTACCTTTGAGCATTCGTAGGTTCAAGCCCGGGCAGGCCATCGAGACTCTTGGCGTTGCGGGTGCGGCGATATTCCAGGATATCTTCCTCGCTTTGATTGTTGAAGTAGTTTGCCAACGAGTCGCGGTGCTTTCTGAAGTCGTACATCGGCACGCCGTAGCCACATGAGTCCATTATCTTGTGGACATTAATGCGAATAATATTCCTGACAGTGGGCAAAGGAGGAAACTGCTCGAGGAGTTCAGGAAAGTGTTGCTCGTGAGGCTCAATCGAAACGCCGCTTCCGTAAAATCGGTAAATCATCGGTGGTCCTTCGAATGCGCACATCATCAGGGTTATACGCCCGTTGTCTTTCAGGTGTGCGACGGTTTCGATGCCACTGCCGCCAGTATCGGCATAGGCAATCTCCTTGGGGCCCAGAACACGAAGACAATCCAGTCCCTTGGGTGAGCAGTTGACCAGACCGTCAGCGGCGCTCGGCGCAGTTGAAACAAAGAACACATGCTGTTTTACCATCCATTTCTGGATGCGCTCACTGATTTCCGTATATTCTTTGCCCATGTCGCTTAATCTCCAGAATAGAACCACCTGCCCACGCACAGCTTAATTGGTGCGCGCGCAAATCTCACTACCTGAAGCCAGGCGGATCGCGCTTGCAGCGGCTGGATTCGGCCGCCCACGACCATCGGCATCGATCAATGCAGGACATATGGCGAGGGTGATACGTCGGCTGGGCCTTTTGCAGCTTGACTACGTCAACGTCCTGGCACCGGCCCACCTGTTCGTCATGTTCTCGCGTCTCGGTCCATATGACAAAACCAGGTTTCACCGACTGGTCTATGCGGAACGTGGCTTCACCGAGCATTGGGCGCACGAAGCTTCGATCGTGCCATCGGAGTTGTGGCCATTACTGGAATACAGGCGCCAGGACTACAGGCCGTACCCCAACAGTCCGATCATGAAACTTAAGAACAAGTCTGCATACCTAAGACAAGTCTATAATATTATTAAAGAAAAAGCGCCATTAACGTCTGCGGATTTGCCCCAGGTTGAAGGCAGCAAGCGCAAGCCGGGAGATTGGCATCGTTCGTTGCCTCGATGGGCGCTTGAGTACTACTTTGGCAAAGGCCAGGTGACGGTCGCCGATCGGCTACCTAATTTTCAGCGCGTTTACGACCTGCCAGAACGACAGATCGACAGCGAGCACCTGGGCCGCTCGATTGCGCGGGAAGAAGCGCAACGCCAGTTAATCCTGATCGCCGCAAGCGCGCTGGGCGTGGCAACGGCGGATGACCTGGCGGATTACTACCGAATGTCTCCGAAAATTGCCCGTGGCAGAATTGCGGAACTGACGGCCGCTGGTCTGCTTCAAGAAACGACGGTTGAAAGCTGGCCTAAGCCTGCGTATTTGTCTCCCGGCACTGGCTTGCCTCGATCCGTCAGGGTGGCATCACTCCTGTCTCCATTCGACCCGCTGGTCTGGTATCGACCTCGTGCTAAACGACTATTCGATTTTCATTACCGCATCGAGATATATGTGCCGGCGGCAAAGAGAAAATGGGGCTATTACGTTCTTCCGTTTCTGCTGGATGATCGCATTGTCGCCCGACTGGATTTAAAAGCCGATCGGACAGGAAGTACCTTGCTCGTACCGGCCGCTCATCCGGAAAAAGAGATTGACGAGCACCGCACAATTTCAGAGCTCGGCCAAGAACTGCGGCAGCTCGCGAACTGGCTCGAACTGGAGAAAATCAAGGTTTTCCGCCGCGGGAAATTTGCCAGGGCGCTGGCTGATTATGTTCGTGTCGAGTTGAACTAGCGGAAGGTCATCGCGATGCCGTGTACTCATCGATAACTTCCTCAATTGCCGCTGCGCACACTCGACAAAAATCCTTGGTGCGTGTGAACATGATGCAATTTTGCTCGGACCGGTAGTAGCCTTTCGACTGGTAAATGGCACCTTCAAAAGCGCCAACAACATCGGCATGTGGTGCTACGGAAAACATGTCTTCAACAATGGCCTGATTTTCATTGAACAACCTGTTCATCTCGTTCTCGGATACGTTTTCCTTACGCATGTTCGCCCGCCTTGCCTGGTAGGCTAACGAATGTTCTTCATAGGCCGTTTTCGGCCACGGCGTGGGCAGCGGCGTTTCGTCCCGGACCAGGTGGCGCCATTTCAGATTGTCCGGATCGAGGAGGGCAGTAACGTTCGGTTCGTATGGCTCCACGATCCCGGCGGGCGATTCATACGCGACTGAGCTGGTGTAGTACTCATCGGCGAGGCCGGCGAAGTGATGCGCAAATTCATGCACGAACAGGTAACCGGCCCACTCGCTGTTCGCCGCGGCAGTGCTGAACAGGCCGTAAATCCCGCCACCGCCGTAGGTGTCGCTGTTGGTCAGTATCTCCACAAAGTCATACGGCGTGGATGAAGCGATTCGGCGCCATTCACGATTATCGTTGGTCAGTACGTATCGTTCGCTGCGAAATGCGTCGTAGGAGGCGCCGACGGGAGAATCCCGATACACGCTGGTGGACGGCCGCGAAACCCCGGATTCCGCTGCAGGCGGCGCAAGCGCCCACACATTGAAATCGCTGCGCCGGTGCTGAAAAGGGGGGGTCGAGAAAAGCAGGTCGGTGAGTTCGCGGGCTTTCTTCAGAAAGTTCGCACGCTCCCCGATTGTGTAGCCGTCGCCGAGCAGCAGGACATCTACTTTTGTCGCTGAATCCCCGTTGTGCTCGATAGCGACGACATGCTCCGCGTACGCGGCTTTTTCCCGATGGACGAGGTAGTCGTTCGGATCTACACGTATTCGCCACACTTCGGAAAACCGGTTGTCCGATCCGCGTTTTTTCAGGATCAGGTCGAATGCCTGTACCTGCCGCGGCAGACGCAGGGATTCATGAAACGTCCGATTCATGCCGCGTGCTTCGGCAGTTGTTTCCCATTCGCCAAAGATACTGCTGAAGCTGCGCGACCAGGCGATTGCTCCAGAATCCGGATCGACAATCTCGAAGCTGTATTTGCCGCGCAGTGTTCTGTCTTCCGGTTGTGACAAATTGCCGGAGAAGTTCAGCGGCTCCAGGACCACCCGGTCGAGGCTGAACATTTCCATGGTTGCGTTTCCGCTGTGGTAATAGTCGACGCGCAGAGTTTGCGGGTTCTCTGCAAAACCGGGAGACGAAAAAAACAGTGAAAAGAAAAAAAGGCGAGGCAGCATAAATCCGGTTCTCTCTTCTAGATTGTCGACATTGGACGTATGGGCGAACCATCGAAAAACCGACTCAATCGAAATGGCTCCAAATCGATCGGATTGTCGGCCCCGGTCAGCATGGCGGCCAGGGCTTTACCGGCACCGGGCCCAATACCAAATCCATGCCCACTAAAGCCGCTGGCGATGTGGAAGCCTGACAGATTGCCCACTTCGCCGATCATTGGCACTACGTCAGGCGATGTCTCGACCATGCCGGCCCAGGCTTCCACAATCTTGACGCTGGACAATTGCGGAAACAGTGCATCCATGTTTTTCCGGATTCCCTTGAGGACACGTTTGCTGGGTTCGGGATTCAAAACGCGCAGCCGCTCAAAGGGAGATTTCTCGTCAAGTTCCCAGTGATTCGGCATAGCCAGTTCCTCGAAAAAGTCCTTACCGAACCGAAGTCGGAGAACTTTAATTTCCTGCATCAGTGCGGGTAGAAATTTAAAAGCATAGCGAAAAGTAGTCGGCGTAATGCCGTGGTCCAGGATAGAACCATGCGCAACCGAATAGCCGCCATCTTCTCTTACCCGGATGCCAAGTCGGTCATCGAACAGGTTGCCGTTGATTACTTTTTCTGTCGGCGAGGTTCGGGCGACAGTACCCCTTACCCGAAGCTGCGGCACCGCAATGTTCATCGAACGGCAGAATACCGAAGTCCAGGCGCCGGCCGCACACAACACGACTGATGTCTGAATGGAACCATGCTCGGTAACAACAGCGGACACGCAACCACCACTGGTCTCGATTCCACGCGCAGCACATGAGGTCAGAATCGTCGCACCGGAACGCGCCGCTGCACGTCCGATTGCCGGCGCCGCTTTGTGCGGCTCAGCTCGCCCGTCGCTTGGTGTGTACATTGCACCACACCAGTCTGCCGTAGCGCCCGACACCAGTTTTCCGAGCTCGCCCCGATCGATAACGCGAGTATCGATTTCATAGTCTGCTGCGAGCTTGAGCCAATCGCCAAAATCATCGATTTGCTTTTCGTTTCTTGCGGTATACAGGCATCCTCCCTGCGAAAATCCAACACTTTCGCCAATATCCTTTTCGAGATTACGAAATATGCGCAGGCTTTCGAGCACCATCGGAAGCTCGCGGGGGTCCCTGCCTTGCGCGCGAACCCACCCCCAGTTACGACCCGACTGTTCTCCGGCGATATAGCCCTTTTCGCACAGTACTACGTTGACTCCTTGTCGAGCCAGGAACCAGGCCGTTGAGACACCGACGATTCCACCACCAATGATGACGATGTCTGCCTGCTTCGGAATCCGTTCAGGCGGCGTTAATTTACCGCTCCAGGTACTAGCGACAATATTGCTGTTTTCGGCATTCACGGTTGCTTGCTGCTCTTATTTAGGCCATAAGGATTATAGCGACATGGTGGCATAAGTTTCGCGCTCGCAAAATGAGCCAGAAAAGGGCAGCAGTATTGAGCAAACAAGTTAAGAGTGCCGCACTGGCAATCCTGCTCTGCCTGGGTGGCTGCGCCGCGCCCGAAGTTCTTGAGTCCAGAAGTGGCGCAGTACCCGAGGGTGTCGACCTGAGCGGCAATTGGCGGATTCGCACGGATTCGTCGGCAAGTCAGCGCCGTGTCCGCGAAGCAGTGCGGAAAACCGACGGGATCAAGGACGATGAGTACTTTCGCGATGCCAACCGTCAGCAATCCGGGGCGCGCGGTGGCTCTCAATCAAGGCGCAGCAATTCCAAGGGCGGACTGGTACATGTTTTCCTTGAGCTGGGAAGGTCGCTCAAAGTCACCCAAACCGTTGATGGTCTGTTCATCAGTTTCGATCGATCCGTTGTCGAAGAATTCCGCTTTGGTGAAAACCGTGTCGTAAGCGTCGGTGAAGTGCAGGCTCAGCGCGTAACGGGCTGGGACAATGATACGCTTATTGTCGAAACACTGGACCGCAACAGCATGAAACTGACCGATCGGTTTCGCCTCCTGGAAGGTGGTACGTTGCTCGAACGCAGCATCGAATTTCGCAGTAAGTCCAAAGAGCGTGAAAGTGTCACTCAGTTATTTGATAAGGTGAACTAGCGCAGGAGTAAAACCGGAGGCAGGACCAAAGGATACCCGGCGGGATAAAAGGTCCATCCGATCCCACCTCCGGGGAGTCACCGCAGTGACGCCAGTGCTCGAAAATTGCGCTGTCATGGATCCATCTCGAATACATATTTCTTCCGCAGACCGCGCACTCGTTGCGGAACGCCGTCAATCGTCCGTGGTTTGTAGCGAGCTCTGTATGCTGCTTTGATCGCGGCCTGGTTAAACAGGGAACTACTTGTCTCGAGCACGCGCACGTTTTCAACTGAGCCGAATTCACTAACATCGAAGCGGACGACCACGAATCCCTCCAGACCTTTCTGGCTGGCCTTAATCGGGTATTCCGGTTCTGCGCTAATAATGTTGAATAGTGCGCTGTTGCCAGAATCAAGTACCGCAGACGCACGTTTTGAAATCACAGGTGCGGTGCTGCGTGCTCTTATTCCAATCCGCGTAACGTTGTGATCTGGATTCGTTGGAGGTTCAAGGGGCGGTGGTTCGACCGGCGGAATTGGGGGCTCCGGTGGCGCACGGTCGACCACCGGTGGTGTGTCCACAATCGTGCGACCGACGGACAGCGATATTCGCGGTTGCGGATCGGTGGCGGCTGCTTCGCTAGCCTCAATAAGGTAGTGCATGAACATGATCAGCGCGGCAGTAATGGCCATGCTGATTGCTGTGCCTGCCAGATATCTGTTGAGCATTATGCTATCTCCTCCGCTATCCGTGACGTATCGAACGCTTTGATACCTTGTGCTGCTAGGTATAGCGTATATACCTAGAGCTGAAAAGTATAGATTGTGATACCTTATGATTCGAGGTATGCTAGACCGTTCATGCATCTTTTATATGAGGCGAAATGGGGCAGACCAATCCACCGTTCATGAGCGGCGTACCCGAGCTGCTGCTCTTGAGGCTCCTTGAGCAGCAAGAGATGTATGGCTACGAGCTGGTCAAGAGAATTCGGCTCGTGACCGGCGAAGCCATATCGCTGGGAGAAGGTGTGATTTACCCGGTTCTGCATTCTCTGGAACGCAATGGCGCACTGCGGGCCAGGCGTAAAAAGGTCGACGGACGAACCCGTGTTTACTATGCGCTGAATGCGAAGGGTAGGAAGCGACTGGATCGTTTGCAGGGAGAATGGCAACGAATTCAGTCGGGCATTTCCGCGGCGCTCGAGTCACCTGGCAATGCATAAGCGGCGTTTCGCAGATCTGCAACACAGGCTGCTCGGGTCCGGCGTAGCGGCGATACATGTGCGTCGCATAATCGTGGAGCTAAGTGATCATTTTGACGATCTTCGACTGGAAGCGCTTGCGAACGGGGCATCCAGCGAAGCTGCGCAAAAAGAAGCCGAGTCCCGACTGGGAGACCAGGCGGACATTGCTGATCGAATTCTTGAACGAACGGAATTGAAGTCGTGGCCGTATCGCTACCCGCAGATTGCTCGCATTTACTTCCCGCTGGCCTACATTCTATTGCTAACTGCAGCTCCCGTATTCGTCGGCATGGCTAATTCAACAAAACTCGCCCGTTGGGGTGTTGCGCTGATGCTTAGCGGTGCTGTGACGGCTGCGATGCTGCTGTGTATGCAGCTTGCGATTGTTCTGACCTGAGCGGTTCTTGTTTGCTGATCAGAGCGTCTGATACTCGGTCAGAACTGCTCGCATCTGGCGTTTCCCCTTACGATGCTGTTCTATGATCACCGGCAGAAACCCGAGCTCTTCCACGCACCACAATGTCGTAATTCGTGACGAATTGGCGGCCTGGTGCTGAATTCCGATTGCCTCGAAACGACCAAACGGTACCTTGACCTGCTGGCTACCGATGTTGGTAATAGAGAGTAACTTGAGTTTTTCAGCATCTTGCAGCGAATACTGGGTGCGATCGATGCCGGACAGGAGATCATGCATCAATCCATATTGCAGCGAGACCCGGTCGTGAACGTCACCATCAATGTCAGTGTTAAATTCGTCACCATCTATAGTGCCGCCAATCGATTTGTCCGCCCAGTCGAATTCCAGGTCAACCGCTTCACCGCCTTTTGAAAGCGTGTCAACGGAAATGAATCGTTCCGGGCGAAGTCCGGTGTCGGTTGCGCGGATGATGGAACTTTCACGTATTGATCCCCGCGCGATCAATCGGGACATTCCCGTTGCTTCAATTGACGATTCTGCGCGAAAGCCGCCATCGATGGCCTCTACGCGTGTACGCAGCTTGCCGCCAAGCACACTTATCTTGACCTTGTATTCAGCCGCATGGGGTTTCACCAGGTCACTGGCAATCGCAGTCCCTGTGACCGGCAGCAGCAGGCTGCCAATCAAGGCCAGTGGATAACACCATTTGATAAAGCAAGAATAGCGGATCATGCGTTTCTTCCCGGACGTTGTGTCAACCATGACTCTGACTGCTCTGTGAGTGTCTTGGTTGCATCTTCCATGCGAATTCGGAGGGTTTCCATCTCATCCTTGCCGGCATCGTGGGACACCACTATCGGCTCGCCGACAGCAAGCACAACCCGAGCGAAAGGTTTTGGAATCATGAAGTCGTCCCAACGCTTGAGATGCCAGGCCCGATCTGCCGCGCCGGCTAACGGCACCATGGGTGCGCCGCCGATCCGGGCCATAAGAACGATGCCGGGTTTGAAAACATGTTGCGGACCGCTCGGGCCGTCCGCTGTCGTTACAATCGATACGCCGCGCTTCATCATCTGCTGCATATCTCGCAGAACCAGGGCGCCCATCTGGTTTGCGGAGCCACGAATGACTTCGGCGCCCCAGGAGCGGGCAATTCTGTCCGGTACCTCACCATCGACGGACGAGGAAACCAGGAAGCATGCGCTGAAGCCTCTGCTAATCCAGTTTTTCAGCATTGAGGAGCACAGTATATGGTGCTGGTGCCAGTAGCATGGCGCCCAGACGGAATCCTTTTCGGCAATGATGCGGTCGGCGTTTTCCTTACCAATGACCTTTTGCACCCTGTAGGTCGATGTCAACAGGAAAAACAACGCGCGAAAGATCGGCAGTCCCAGGAAATAATACATGCGGCGACTCGCGGACATCTCGCGACGGGAGCGGCTGCTGCGACGCGCCTCTACATCTGCAAGATTGGGGCGGGGCTCTATTTCTGACATCAATAAACTCGTACAAACTGCAACGGTCAGTGATTCGGCGAAATTATCCATACTGACAGCATAACGGAGGGGGCATGAACAAGAGATGAATCTATACGGTCAAGACGCAAAGCTATCCCGCCAGCCCGCTGCAGTTTGCAGTATCGTTGCGTTGCTGGTCAATGTAGTATTGCGCCAACTTCGCCCTGGTCGGCATTGAATAACATCCCTAAACACTCTTACAAATATGAGTTTGCCCGACAATAGTAAGCGTCTACCGCCTGGCCCGACAGATCCGGTGACGCTCGGAATCGATCCGGATACCCTGGAGACACTCGAAAACCTGCAATCCCGTTATGGAAACATGGTCGGCGTCACAAAGCCGGGCGGACGTGCTGCGCAATTCATCAATGACCCATCGGCAGTCCGGCAACTGCTGGTTAAGAACCATTCTCGCTACCGCAAAGGGCCCGGTTTCGAGCGCGTAAAAATGCTCCTTGGCAACGGCCTGATCGTCAGCGACGGTGACACTTGGAGACGATCGCGGCGCATGATTCAACCCTCCTTCAGCCGCCAGAACGTGCATCGTTTGATTGAAGTCATGGTTGAGTGCACTGAAAGCAGGGCGGCAAACTGGGAATTGGTCGCGAACGACGGAGAGACGCTTGATATCACCCAGGAGATGAACGATTTTGCGTTGGAACTGATTCTGAAATGTATTTTCGGTAGTGACTATGAGGAACACATTCTGGCAGAGGGTACGAACCCGTTTGCATTCCTGAGCAGGGATTCGGCTCGCGACCTGCGCGTGGTTATGCAAGTGCGCGAGTCCCGGGACCTGATCTCGCAGGTCATTACAAAGCGGCGCAATTCCGACGAGGATTTGCCCTTCGATTTCCTGGCAATGTACATGTCCGCAACGGACAAGAATGGCCAACCCTTCACCGATGCAGAATTACTGGACGAATTAATCACCCTGATCGTGGCGGGCTACGAAACCTCCGCAGGCACGTTGAACTGGGCATGGTTCCTGTTGACTACGCACGCGGATGCCGAGTATGCGCTCTTGCGCGAGGCCAGGGCCAGCATCCCTGACGTGAACGCGCTTGATCAGCAGGGTCTGGCGGACATGCGCTATACACAGCAATTACTGGAAGAGACGCTGCGGCTATATCCGCCCGTTTGGCTCTTTACGCGCCGAGCTGAAGAAGACGATAACCTGGAAGGCTACGACATCGAGGCGGGCACCGACATCTACCTGTCTCCCTACATTTTGCATCGCACGGAAGCGTATTGGCCCCAGCCGAATAATTTTGACCCCAGCCGATTTGATCTGGAGAGCAGTGTCTATAAAAAGGGCGAGCGGCCCTATTTCCCTTTTTCGCTCGGTCCGCGTCGCTGCTTGGGGGAGTATTTTTCATTCCTGGAGATGAAGGTGCACCTCGGGCTGCTCATCCAGCAATTTCATATGACACTGGTCAGCGATCCGCAGCCTGAGCTGGATCTCGGCATCAACTTGCGTACCCGGCACAGTATTATTTTTCGACCCGAAATACGCAGCAGGCAATAGATGAAGCTTTACGAAAGCATGCCGGAGATTCTTTCGGATGCGCGGACCAAAGACCGCGAGATTCGTTTCATTGATGGCGACAAGGATGAGTCGATTCTGACGTTTTCGGTGCTGTGGGATCGCGCGTTGTCGCTGCTTGGGACGTTGCAATCTCGTGGCATGGAATCCGGCGACCAGCTGATCATTTTTACGCGGTCAAACCAAAACTTTGTAGTTGCATTCTGGGCGGCAATCGTGGGTGGTATTGTGCCGGTGCCCGTAGCCGTAGGAATCAGCGACGAGCATCGACTGAAATTGTTCAGGATCCTCAGGCAACTTGAGCGCGGCACGCTTTTGACGGAGGTCGAGTTACTGGATCGCTTATCTGCGTTCGCGCACGACAATGAAATCAGTGACATTCTCGGCAAGTTGCAAAATAACGTGGTCACGGAAAACGATATCGCCGATGACGGCGTCGGGAGCCCCGTCGATATTGATCCGGCAAAGACTGCGTTTATCCAGTATTCCTCGGGATCGACCAGTGACCCGAAAGGCGTATGCCTTAGCCATAACAACCTCACGGCCAATATACGGGCAATTGTTGAAGGTGCGGACTGGCGGGCCGATGATCAAAGCCTCAGCTGGATGCCGCTGACTCATGACATGGGGCTGATCGGCTATCACCTTAGTGTTCTTGCGGTCGGTATGAATCATGCAGTCATGGATACCAACCTGTTCGTGCGTCGACCGCTTCTCTGGTTGCAGAAAGCCAGCGAATTGAACGCAACCCAGCTTTGCTCGCCCAATTTCGGATACAAACACTTTCTGAAACTTTTCGAACGCAAGGGCCTGGGAGACGCGGATCTGTCTGCGGTAAAGCTCATTCTGAATGGTGCTGAACCTATTTCGTGGGACTTGTGCGAAAGTTTCCTGCAGGCATTGGAACCGCACGGTTTGAATCGAGCCACCATGTTTCCTGTGTACGGGCTGGCGGAGGCGACGGTCGGGGTCACCTTCCCGGTTCCCGGAACTGAATATTCCCGGATTGTCGTGGACAGGCATAGTTTGAAAGTGGGTTCTGCATACGTGGAGAAAGCGCCCGACGATCCGGATGCAGTCAGCTTCGTAAAAGTAGGCCGTGCGATCCGTGACTGCAGCGTTCGTATCGCGGACGACGACGATCGCGTTTTAGAAGATGGCATTGTCGGACATATACAAATCAGCGGCGCCAGCGTGACCAAGGGGCTGTATAACGACAATGAAGCAGAAATTGCCTTGTTCACGGACGACGACTGGCTGCGCAGCGGCGATGTTGGGGTCATCGTCGACGGCGATCTTGTTATCACAGGGAGATCCAAGGACCTGATCATCGTAAACGGTCAGAACTACTATCCTCACGACATCGAGGAAGTTATTGTGCAACTGGATGGCCTGGATTTTGGGAAAGTGGTCGTCAGTGGAGTCAGTTCCTCGACCAGTCAGACCGAGGAACTGCTGGTATTCGTGCTTTTTCGGAAAGACGTCGAATCGTTTCGGGATGTTGCCGACGAGGTTCGCACCATCGTCGGCGAGCACGTCGGCCTCGAGATTGATCATGTTATTCCGGTGAGCCGGATTCCGAAAACGACGAGCGGGAAAGTACAGCGAGCTAATATGGCGCGCGACTACCTGCAGGGTGAATTCGATGACGTCCTGGCCCAGCTTGCACCGGGTATGACCGATATGGAGTCACAGGATGAGGATCCGCTCATCAGGGAAATTGAATCGATTTGCCGGGAATTTTCAAAGGATCGAGTCATCGGCCCGGATGACAATTTATTCGAGGTCGGTATCAGCTCCCTGACGCTGACAGAAATTGTTTTGGCGGTGGACGAAAAGCATCCTGGCAAAGTCGATATCAGCGACCTGTTCGACTATCCCACGATTCGCGAGCTGGCAAAGTTCATGCGGCGCTGATATTGGTGTTGCGGAGGAATTCCTGTATGAGCAATGCACGTATCATCGGTACCGGCGGTTATCTGCCGGATCGCATCATGTCCAACAAGGAGCTGGAAGACATAGTTGATACCAGTGATGATTGGATTCGCGACCGATCCGGAATAAAGCGACGCCGTATCGCGGCGGATAACGAAAAGACGTCGGACATGGCATTGGCGGCCGCCAATAACGCGTTGGCATCAGCCGATGCCGATGTCGCCGATATCGATCTCATTGTGGTTGCGACTACCACAGCCGACAAGGTTTTCCCGAGTACAGCCTGCATCGTTCAAAGACGTTTGGGACTAGAGAGAATACCCGCCTTTGACATCAACGCCGCTTGTTCCGGTTTTATTTATGCCCTGGACGTTGCCAATCGGTTTATACGAACCGGCGGAGCGTCGACAGTATTAGTCATTGGTGCGGAGATCTATTCACGCATCCTGGACTGGACTGACCGCACGACCTGCGTACTCTTTGGCGACGGCGCTGGCGCCGTTATTTTGCAGGCAACAGATGACGAAGGAATCATTTCGACGCATATTCATTCGGACGGCAAACACGAGGAGTTGCTGCATGTGCCTGCCGGCGTCTCTTCCGGCTATGCCGACGTAACCGTCGAGGCTGCTTATATCCAAATGAAAGGGAATGAAGTATTTCGCAAGGCGGTTAGCACGCTGGGAGCGATCGCGAAAGAGACTCTGCTTGAAAACGGTTTCGAACAGAAGGACCTTGACTGGCTGGTGCCGCATCAGGCGAACCTGCGAATCATTGCCGCAGCGGCCAAGAAACTGAGCTTGCCTATGGATCGGGTCGTTGTCACTGTCGACGAACATGCAAATACGTCAAGTGCATCCATTCCGCTGGCGCTCGATGTTGCTATTCGGGATGGACGTATCCGGCGCGGCGATCTGCTGCTATTCGAGGCATTTGGAGCAGGGTTCACGTGGGGATCTGCGCTGGTTCGCTACTGATTAATTGAGCTATTGCTAAAAATCAGGTGTTTTCCATGTCAGGCTGACACTTGCCGGCGAGCGGGCAAGTTCAACGCAGCGACTCAGCATTGCTACGGTCGCAAGCCGTATCAATCGGTCAGCGGTTAGGGATTTATTAAAGGAACCAGCCAAACGCCTGATATCCGACCTTATAGCGCGTGATAAGGTTGCGCAGTAAACTATTCATTCCAACGAATAATAATAGTGCTGTGAACGACAAGATCGATCGTCTGTCCGAACTCAAAATTGACCGTACAGAAGTACCCGCCAGGCCTCGTCGGTGGCCTTGGGTGCTTGCCGGTCTCATCGTTGCCGTCAGCGTGGTGGGATTGCTTCTGCGGGCAATATGGAATGACCCGATTGAAGTCCAGGCGGAGACGGTAAGAGTCACCCAGGCCAATTCCACGGGGCCAAGTGTGCTTGACGCCTCCGGCTATGTCGTTGCCCGTCGGCAAGCGACCGTCAGTTCCAAAATTGCAGGTAAAGTTCTCGAGGTTCTGATCGAGGAGGGAATGACGGTTGAAAAAGACCAGGTTGTTGCCCGTCTCGACGACAGCACACAGAGAGCTCAGCTCGCTCTGGCTGAAGCACAACTAGGTTCCGCGCAGGCCGCTCTTGACGAAGTGCAGGCGCAGCTTACGCAAGCTGAGCTGGACCTAGTCCGGGCCGAAGAGCTTTCACGTCGGCAGCTTGCCAGTGCCGCCGATCTCGATGCCGCGCGAGCCAACGCTGAAACGTTGCGCGCCAGGCTGATCTCCGGCCAGGAGAACATTGTGGTCGCGCGGCGCAGCGTCGATGTTTCCAAAGATCAAATGAATAACACGATTATCCGTGCCCCATTCGCCGGTGTCGTTGTAACCAAGAATGCACAACCCGGTGAGATGATATCGCCAATATCGGCGGGTGGCGGATTTACGCGCACGGGCATCTGCACCATTGTGGATATGGCATCTCTCGAGATAGAAGTCGACGTCAATGAAGCCTACATACAGCGGGTTCAATCCGGCCAGTCGGTCAATGCCGTGCTGGACGCGTATCCGGATTGGCAAATTCCTGCTGAAGTTATCGCAATCGTTCCGACGGCAGACCGGCAAAAAGCGACTGTCAGGGTGCGTATCGGATTTCGCGAAATCGACGGTCGGGTGCTGCGGGATATGGGCGTGAAAGTGGCATTTTTAGGGGAACAGCAGTCAGAAACTGAAGCGCCGACAGCCAGTATCTATGTCAGTCGTGATGCGGTCAGAACCGACAGCGAAGGAACTTTCGTCTGGATCATTCGCAATGACGCCGTACAACGGCGTGCGATTACGCCTGGCGGGACTTCGGCAGTCGGTCAGCAGGTTATAGCCGGCCTTGGTGCCGGTGATCGGATCGTTATCAATGCAGAAGAAGAGTTGAGCCCGGGTCAAAGTATACGGGTCGCACAATAAGCTGAACGAATAAGGACAGCATTATGAGCAAAGATCTTGTCGTCTTGACAGATATCAGCCGAACCTATCAAAAAGGCAAGGAGAAGGTCGAGGTGTTGCACAAACTCGACCTGACGATCGAAGCGGGGGACTTCCTCGCTTTGATGGGTCCATCAGGTTCCGGAAAAACCACGCTGCTGAATATGCTCGGTGGCCTCGACAAGCCAACCTCCGGAAGCGTCCGCGTTGGCGACGACGAGCTGCAGAATATGTCGTCGAGCGCACTTTCCCGATGGCGCGCGAATAACATTGGCTTCATCTTTCAGTTTTACAATCTGTTGCCGGTACTGACAGCGCAAAAGAACGTGGAACTGCCACTGCTCCTGACTAACTTAAGTGGCAAAGAACGCGCGCGCCGCGCCGCCACAGCGCTGTCGATTGTGGGACTTGAAGATCGCGCCAGTCATTATCCCCGTGAATTATCCGGCGGCCAGGAGCAGCGTGTTGCAATCGCCCGGGCCATTGTTTCCGATCCTAACCTGCTATTGTGCGATGAACCCACCGGCGACCTGGATCGTGAAACCGCGGACGAGATTCTGCAGCTCCTGCAGGCACTGAATCGCGATCACAACAAAACCATCGTCATGGTGACGCATGATGCGCAGGCGGCGGAATATGCCAAACATATCCTGCATATGGATAAGGGGACGCTGGCTACGGAGGTTGTCGCATGAAATACCTGTACCTGGTCTGGAAAAGTCTGTGGCGCAAGAAAGTCAGAACCATCCTGACGATTCTGTCCGTTTTTGTCGCGTTTCTGCTGTTCGGGCTGCTAAGCGCACTCAACCAGGTGTTTGGCGGAGCTGCTGACCTCGCCAATGCGCAACGACTGGTCACGCTGGACAAAATATCAATCATTAATTCGCTGCCGTCAGCCTATTTGCAGCGTATCGAATCGGTAGCGGGCGTGGAACGGGTTGCGCATGCAAGCTGGTTTGGCGGCTACTACCAGGATCCGAAGAATCAGTTCGCGCAATTTGCGGTCGAGCCTGAGCGTTACCTGGATGTGTATCCGGAAGTCATCGTGGCCGACGAGCAGCGCGACAAGTGGATGAAGACCCGCGACAGTGTGCTGGTCGGACGTGAATTGATGGAATCCTTTGAGTGGTCAATCGGCGACAGGATTCCCATGTACTCATCAATCTGGACAAACAAGAGCGGAAGCCAGGTTTGGGACTTCGAGATTGCCGGTGTGTTCGATAGCGACGACCCTCGGAGCAATACCCAGCTAATGCTGATTCAGTATGACTACTTTGACGAGGCACGGGCGTTCGGCAACGGCACCATGGGCTGGTTCATCCTCAGCATTGACGGTGCCGGCAATGCAGCAGAAATAGCGAATGCAGTCGACACGCAATTCGCGAATTCGCCGAACCAGACCAAGACCAGCACCGAGGCGGCCTTCGCCGAATCGTTCATTGGGCAATATGGCAATATTGCCCTCATCATTAGCCTGATCCTGACGGCCGTATTTTTTACGATCTTGCTCGTATCAGGAAACACCATGGCGCAGTCAGTCCGCGAACGCATTCCGGAGCTTGCGGTATTGAAGACGCTGGGATTTCAGGACAAAGGCGTTCTGGGTATTGTCCTGGCCGAATCGACATTCGTCATGTTAATCGGCGGCGGACTTGGTCTTGGCCTCGCGGTACTGATCGTTAATGTGCTTGGGCTTGTGCCGCTTCCCGGGTTTTATCTTGACGGTGCCGCATTGGCACTGGGTGGGGTCTATATCTTACTCGCCGGGTTGATTGCGGGCATATTTCCCGCGGTCAGGGCCATGCGACTCACGATAATCGACGCGCTATCGCGCGCCTGAGGCGAATAACAGTGTCATGGATTCAACAGATCATCGCCGTAACGGCCCTTAACCTGCGAAGTATTCCGCAGCGCCTGGGTGCATCGCTGGTCGCGATCATCGGGGTCGCAGCAGTGGTTGGCGTGTTTGCCGGCGTGCTTTCGATGGCGAGCGGATTTCGCAAGACAATGATCGCCGCCGGTGCGACAGACAGTGTTGTGATTCTGCGTGCCGGTTCTACGGGCGAGCTTGCCAGTGCTATTAGCAGCGAGCAGATCCAGATCATCCAGACTTCACCCGGAATTCGCAAAAACGGCACGGCCTCCGAGGTCTCGGGAGAACTGTACGTTGTCGTTGACGTGGCCAAGAAATCCACGAATGAAGCCGCAAACGTCCCATTGCGGGGCGTGCAGCCGGGCGCCTTCGCTATTCGGGAAAACATGAGCATTATTGAGGGCCGCAGTTTCGAGGAAGGCAAGAATGAACTCGTGGTCGGGAGGAGCGCACAAAAACAATTCAAGGGACTCGAGGTCGGCGGGACAATTCCGTTCGGCGTGGTCGAATGGACCATCGTTGGCGTATTCGAGGACGATGGCAGTGTGTCCGAATCTGAATTGTGGGCTGACGTACGCGTGGTGCAGGCGACCTACAGGCGGGGAAATTCGTTCCAGACGGTGCGTGCCAAGTTACAGACGCCGGAGTCGATTGACGCGTTAAAGGCTGCACTGGATGCAGATCCACGTATCGATGTCGACGTGGTCAATGAGCGTGAGTTCTATTCGCAGCAATCCAAAGCAATGTCGGACCTCATCAGCTTCGTGGGTTATCCCCTGACTATCCTGATGTCGATTGGCGCTATCTTCGGCGCTTTGAATACGATGTATTCGTCCATCTCGGCGCGCGCTAAGGAAATTGCGACTTTGCGCGCAATCGGTTTTCGTCCGCTGGCGATCCTGATATCGGTGATCATCGAGTCCGGCGCACTCGCGATTATCGGTGGCGTGGTCGGTGGCGGGCTTGCCTGGCTCTTCCTCAATGGCTTCACGGTGTCGACCTTGAATGCAGCCAGCTTCAGTCAGGTTGTATTCGATTTCGCCGTTTCACCCGATCTGATTGCCCAGGGCTTGATCGCCGCAATTGTGATCGGCCTGGTCGGCGGATTATTCCCCGCGATTCGCGCTGTCCGCCTGCCTGTTTCGACGGCGTTACGCGAACTCTGACAGGTTGGCAAGGCCCGACCATTGTCCTTGATTTGTCCAAATCGAAACTGTGAAAAAAGATTAACTAGTTCTATCAAATAACTGATTTAATAGAATAAAAACCATATTTCCC
>JBPCYD010000083.1:0-13226 GCA_051007895.1 Woeseiaceae bacterium | reverse complement strand
GGGGAGATAACTTCTCCCCCCCCCCCCCTCTCTCTTTTTTTTCCCCCCCCGGCGCCCCTCCCCCCCCCCCGATTCCAAACGGTCAATGCACAAAAAAATCAATCCGCACCCAGCAGGTAAACAATTTTTGCTATTTCGGGCGGATTGGGCTTTAGCCGCGATTCCTAAAAGCTTCATACACTGCTTTCGAAATCTGGATATCCTGTACCGCAACGCCGGTGAGATCTGCAACTGTAATCTGGACATCGTCAGCACGACCGGCTGCATTGCCAGCGATGATGTTACCCAGCTCGACCACGCTGTTTTCGTCGATGGCGCCAGACTTCAACGCCTGGTGAATCTCGCCGCGCTCCAGGCATTGCTGAATGCTGTCCGCGACCACCAGGTCGGCTCGCCTGAGAATTTCCGCATGTAATTCCTGCTTAGCGTAGGTATCCGAACCGATCGCCGATATGTGCGTTCCAGGCATGAGCTCATCCGCATTTGTCAGGAGCGGCGACTCGGCCGGCGTTGTCGTGACGATCAGATTGCAGGAACGCGCAAGCTCTGCGGCATCAAGCGTCGTGGTTACGTCAAACCCTCGTTCGCTCGCATCTTGTGCGTACACCGCACACTTGTCCGCATCGCGTCCCCAGACCATGACTTTCCGGCATGCAACCACCGGCTGCAGATATTCCAGCTGTAGTCGTGCCTGTGTTCCTGTACCCATGATGCCAATGCAGGTGACGACCGTTGATGCCAGGTGTTTCGCTGAGATTGCGCCGGCAACCGCCGTCCGTACGTCGGTCAGGTAGGCTTCGTCCACCAGGATGGCGACCGGTTCTCCCGTCTTTTGGCTAAACATCAGCATCATGCCGTTGCCGGAAGACAATCCCAGTGCCGCGTTCCCGTAGAATCCGGAAGCAATCTTGATAACGTAATAGTCGTCGCCGGTGATATAGCCGTACTTGATATGCACATCGCCCGGTGGGTCGGTCATGATCAGTTCCCCGATCGGCGGTACAACCGACCTGCCTTGGCTGTAGGCAACGAAGCCCTGCTCGATTTCCGGCAGCAAGTCAACGTTTGGCAATACGTCTTTGATCTGATCAAGCGTGAGGATATCCATCAGCTGAGTGAACCGAGTGTTTTCTCTATCCTGGCGAATGCCTCATCAAGAATTGCTTTTTCCTGACCGAATGCGATCCGCAGGTGATGGTCCATGCCGAAGGAATCGCCCGCGCCGACAAAGACGCCGACTTCGCGGCATAGTTTCTCCATTAACTCAGTGGAATTGATATCCAGGTTGTAGCGAATGAATGAAACGGCTGACGCCTGTGGCGGTGCATAGCTGAACATACCGTCCTGCCGATTCATCCAGTCCTCCAGAACCGGAAAACCTTTGCGAATGTATTCACGGGTGCGTGCAAGCAACCTTGGTCGAACGGAAGGATCGAGCGCGTGCGTTGCCAGGATATTGCTCAGCATACTGGCAGTAATCGTCGTGTACTCATGACGACGCCATATGGCCTCAACCGTATCTGGCGGACCGACCACCCAACCTACCCGCAGGCCCGGCAGGCCGTACGCCTTACTCATACTGCCGACTGCCAGCACTTTGTCATAGCGCCCATAGAAAGACGGGGTCTCCTCCTCCTGGAGTCGCTCGGCACCGCGATAGACTTCATCCGCGAGGATCCACGCACCGACCCGATCCGCAGCGGCAACGATCGCGTCCATTTCACCCTCGGTCATGATGTATCCGGTCGGATTGTTCGGATTGACGATCGCGATAACGCGCGTCTGGCTCGACACCTTCTCGTCAAGATCGTCGATATCCAGCGCCCAGCCATGGTCCGGCAACATGCGGAATGACCTGACCGAGTGACCCGCGTTATCGGCAAGACCCCATACCTGCTTGTACGTGGGTGTCTGGGTCACGAGTTCGTCTCCCGGGCGCATCAGCGTCTGCATGATGATGTTATTCGCCTCGGCCGCGCCAACAGTCACGAGAATATTTGGAACCGTCGCGCCGTCGTACAGCCGGGCAATGTGCTCGCGGAGTTCAGGGTTACCGTTAACATGCGGATAGTTGATTTCTGTTGCCAGGAGCTGCCTTAGCCTGCCTTCGTCGTCTCCCAGGAGCTCATCGAGGCGAATCGGGTGGACGCCACTTTCGGTAAGATTGATATCTACCTTTTGTTCCCACAGAGATTGCGTGTACTCAAGGTCAAACGGCACAAAGGACATGTTCAGGACTCGGTGAATTCGTGGAAGCGGCTGATAGTATCAGGGTAGGCGTTTCGGGGCTCAAGTCGTGTTAAATTCCGCTATCCGATGTAGAGAACGAAATAATGCAAGCGAATTCAAAACTGATGGACATGCTCACAGGGTATGCAGCGGCCCATCAACATCCGTTCAATGTTGCCGTCCACATGATTGGCATACCCACGATAATGCTGGGTGTCTTTATTGCCTTTAGCTGGGCGCAACTTTCTGTATTCGGCGTCACGATCAACGGCGCATTCATTACGACATTCGCCTTGTTCGCGTTCTATTTCACCCTGGATGGTTTATTCAGCCTGGCGTTCCTGCTCTATGCCGTTCCGATCGCGTATTTTGCGACCATAATTGGCGCGGAGCCTATGTCCGTTTCGGGGACGGTCGCCGTGGCTGCCTTCGTGGGCGGGTATATTGCCCAGTTCGTTGGGCACGCCGTTGAGAAGACGGCGCCGGTCATACTGAAACACCCGATCCAGGCCAACCTGGCAGCGCCTTTTTTTACAGTCGTGGAAGTGTTTAAGATTGCAGGCTTACGTGACGATGTGTTCAATGAAGTGCAGCGACGCATCACGGCATTGCAACATGAACAGACCGCGTGATAAGAACACGCCAAAGACATACAGAGATTACACATGGCAAATAAATCTAAAAAGAGCACGTCCGGTCGCGCTTCCAGAGAGTTTAATTTTCTGGGGTTCGTGTGGCGTTTTTTTGCGACCACAGTACTCGTTGTTGCAACCTACAATCCGACACAGTACTCATACTGGCAATGGCTCGTTAAGGCACGTGGTTCCGATCCGTCCAGTCTGGGCCCGGAGCATTTCGTAGTCGGCATCGTCCTGCTGATCGGCTGGGTTATTTTGCTGGCGGCCACGCAGCGGTCGCTCGGCTTTCTGGGCCTGTTGTTAGGCGGTGCACTCCTGGGTGGCGTGGTCTGGATGCTGGTCGATATCGGCTGGCTGAATGTCAGTTCATTTTCTTCGGCAACCTGGGTGGGGCTGATATGTGTTTCCGCTTTGCTGGCAATCGGCTTGAGTTGGTCGCATGTCTGGCGGAGACTTACCGGGCAGTTTGAGGTCGACAGCGACGACGGCTAGTTGATAAAACCTCGAACCAGTAACGGAATGCGATTTGAAAAAGCTCATGCTGCAACAATTGCAGCCATTTTTGTTCTCGTGGGTTGCAGCAATGATCAAACCGCTGATTGTCGGAACGACGCGCCGGGCTTCCTGATCACGAACGTCGACGTTATCGACGGTTCCGGTTCGCCGGCATACCCGGCGAACGTCAGGATTAGCGCCGGCTTGATCTCTGACATTGGCGACCTGGATGCATGCGCCGATGAAATCGTATTTGACGGTGCCGGACACGTGCTGGCACCGGGTTTTATCGATACGCACAGCCATGCCGATAGCCTGATACTCGAGCAGCGTGATGCACTCGCCTCTGTCAGCCAGGGGATAACCACGGTAATCGTTGGTCAGGACGGCGGTTCGGAGTATCCGCTTGCCGACTTCTTCTCACAAATCGAGAACGCGCCCGCAACGGTCAATCTCGCATCCTACGTCGGCCACAATACGATTCGTGAGAATGTGCTGGGCGAAGACTACCGGCGGATTGCCACCGAAGAAGAAATTGGCATGATGGCCGATATGCTTGCCAGTGAACTCGAAAGTGGCGCGCTTGGACTTGCAACCGGAATTGAATACGAACCTGGCATTTATTCAGAGACATCCGAAGTCCTGGCACTCGCACACGTCGCGGCGAACGCAGGTGGTCGCTATATCAGCCACATTCGCAGTGAAGATCGTTGGTTCGAAGATGCGCTGGACGAGATTATTCTTGTCGGCCGCGAAACTGGAATGCCGGTGCAGGTCTCGCACATCAAACTGGCGATGAAACGTCTCTGGGGTAGCGCCGCAGAGACTATCGCAAAACTGAACAATGCGCGGGCTGATGGCGTCAATATCACCGCCGACATTTATCCATACGAATTCTGGCAGTCAACCATGATGGTGCTGCTACCGCAGCGCGACTATACGGACCGCTCAGCGATTGAGGGCGTTTTCGATCAAATAGCGCCCGCAGAGGGCATCTGGATGTCGCGTTATGAACCGAAACCGGAGTACGTTGGCAAGAGCCTGCCCGAAATCGCCGGGCTGCTGGAGGTAGATGCGGTCGATGCATTCACACACCTTGCGGCAGAAGCGGAACGATGGGAAGAGGAGAACGGCCGCTCTGCCGAAATGATCATCGCCACAAGTATGAAAGATTCCGATATCGGTGAATTGATGTCGTGGCCGGAAACCAATATCTGCACGGATGGTGGCCTCAATGATCTGCATCCGCGTGGCGCCGGTTCGTTTCCACGCGTCCTGGGCCGGTACGCTCGCGACAATCAGTTAATGTCGATTGAAACAGCGGTGCACAAGATGAGCGGCCTCAGTGCTGAACATATGGGTTTCACTGATCGTGGGCTTATCAAAAAAGGCATGGTTGCGGACCTCGTCCTGTTTAACCCTGATACGATCATTGATCGTGCCACGCCGGAACAACCCGATGCTCTGTCGGACGGTATCGAGTCCGTCTGGGTGAATGGTGAACTTGTATTCATTGATAGTGCAACGACTGACGCCCGTCCGGGAAAGGTAGTGCGACGTTTTTAAGTCGTGCCTGAAACTTCTCTTGCGGTATTCGCGGTGTTGTTCAATCGCGGCTGAAGCCCAATCCGCCCGAAATATCGAAAATCGTTTATCTGCTGGATGCGGATTGATCTTTAGCGCATTGACTGTATGGAATCGCGGCTAAAGCCGCTCCTACAGTGCTAAACAAAAATCGACGAAATCGCGGCTAAAGCCGCTCCTACGGTGCTAGACAAAAATTGATGAAATCGCGGCTAAAGCCGCTCCTACGGTGCTTCTGGTGTTCTCCAATGATGCTACTGGCGTAGGAGCGGCTTCAGCCGCGATTCCCTATCGCCACGGTGGTAAATTTCACCGAACTTAACTACTGGCACACTATATTCTGATCAGTCTCCACTTCGATACGATGCACGCAGCTCGCGAAGTTGTTCAGTTAGTTCGAGGAATCGATCTTCCGCGTCTTTACCAGGTGCCTGGTCTGCTCTCTTCACCATGTTGTAGAGATACGAGGCCTGGTTGGCCAGTTTTGGCTGCGGGTAAATTATATCTTCAGACTTGATTTCTCCGAGTATGTCGGTGACTACGTCAAGCCTGACTTCTTCCGTTGTCGACAGATCGTCACTGCGATTTTCCAGTTCTGTTTGCTCATCTGCGACACTCTTTTGTAGCCTTCGAACTTCCGATAGCAAGTCAACGGCCTGCAGTTCGAAATCAACCTGGGCATCGATGTCGGCGAGCGTTGTGCCCTGTGCCAGCACTCGTGGATCCACGACAAGCTGGAACGACGTTTCAGACTCGGCATCGCCGGCCGACAATCGAATCGTATAGTTTCCAGGTTTTGCGAGAGGCCCATCGCGGAACCGTTTTTCTGCGTCATCAGACCAAGCGCCCTGGTGGGTCATATCCCAGCGAAAGCGATTCATGCCCGGCTCGCTCGATAGTGACTGGTCCGCGATCACCTGCGTCTGACTCTCGCTCATGTCCTCGACCACCTCGTCCCCGCCAGTTTCATCTTCTGCCGCAACGCTCTCGTATGCGTTCACCAGTTCGCCGCGTGCGTCGCTGATCTGCAGGCTTACCGGTCCCTCGAATTCCTCCGGCAGGAAATAATCGACGACAACCGCCGGTGGTGGGTAGTCCGGCACGTCGAACCTGGATTGACCGGTGTAGACATTGCGATAACGGATCGAATCCTTGGGTTCAAACACGATGGGCGACTCACCGGCTGCGCTGAATTCAGGCTGACGCAAGGTGTGAATATTGTCCAGCACCCAAAATGACCGGCCCATGGTCGAGATTGCGAGGTCCCCGCGAATGACTTTGATATCGGTCACGGGCGTTACACCCAGATTTTGCTGAAATGCATGCCAGTTTTCCCCATCGTCCAATGACACAAACATGCCGAACTCGGTGCCTGCAAAAAGCAGCCCGGCCCGCACCGGGTCCTCCCGGACCACACGGGTTGGAAAATCGTCAGGGATACCATTCGTGCCGTCGGTCAACAGGTCCCAGCGACGCCCGTAATTTTCTGTCTTATAGATGTATGGACTCGAATCACCCAGCTGATATCGCAGTACTGCGATGTATGCTTTCGCTGGATCATGCGGCGACGGTTCAACAGCGTCGACCCGGCCTCCCGGCGGCAAACTGCGCGGCGTAACAGCGTCCCACGATTCACCATTGTCGCGAGTTACATAGACTGGACCGTCATTGGACCCTGACCATATGACGCCGGCCTGGACAGGCGACTCCCGCAGCGAATAGATGGTGCTGTAGAACTCCTCGCCGGTTATATCGCGCGTAATCGGGCTGCCGGAAATAACCTGGTAGTCGGATTCGAATGCAGTGAGATCCGGCGAGATTGTCTGCCAGGTACGACCCTCATCCGTTGTTCGATGAACGTATTGCGAGGCGTGATACACCACATCCGGGTCGTGTGGTGACACATGTATAGGAGAGACTCGCTGAAACCGGTATTTCAGGTCGCGTGGATTGTGCCCGTACATGTTGGCCGCACCTACGTAATAACCTTTCTCCGTGCCGATGCGTTTGTCGAAAACAAAAAATCGCCCTTTGCAGTTCGCATAGACAATATTGTGATCACCTGGCTTGGGGACACCCGGGCCGGTTTCGCAGCCGCCCGAATCGACCAGCCACGCAGCCGGGTCCTGGGCACGAAACGGCGGCATACTGGGTACCGCGACGGTTGTCGAGTTGTCCTGCTGCCCGGCGTACAGCCAGTAAGGGTATTGATCATCAACCTCGACCTGGTAGAGCTCGGCGGTTGGCTGGTTGAATTGCGATGACCATGTCTTGCCGCCGTTGTGCGTTACATTGGCGCCACCGTCATTGCCGTGTATGAACAGGTCTGGATCTTCGGGATTGATCCACATGTCGTGATTATCTTCGTGCGGTGGTGGCAGCCGTTCCCAGGTGACGCCGCCATCGTTCGACTTCATGTTGCGAGTGGCCATTGCGTACACAATATCGGGATTGGTTGGATCGACATCGATATTGCCGTAGTAGAACGGTCGGGTCCTGATCGAATCCTCATTGGAAACCAGTGAGAAGGTCCTGCCCTGGTCTACGGATTTATACAGTCCACCGTCGTCCCCAGGCGCTTCGACTAGGGCATACACAATGCGTGAGTCGGCCCGGCTGATCGCAAGATCGATCTTTCCAATGAGGTTCTGTGGCAGGCCGTCGCTTATCTTTTCCCAGGTTAACCCGGCATCCACCGACTTATAGATTCCGCCTTCAGCCTGCGTGCCACCGGAAATTATTGTCCATGGCTTGCGTTCGGCCTTCCAGGCGGTGGCAAACACTATGTTCGGATTGCCCGGCAACAGCTCGACGTCGGAGAATCCGACAGTATCCGAAACGAACAAAACCTTGTTCCAGGTCTTGCCACCATCCGCCGTCTTGTAAACGCCGCGCTCTTCATTCGCAGAAAATGCCTGACCGATTGCGGCCACCCAGACGATGTTGTGATCGGTAGGGTCGATTTCGACAGCGCCGATATGGCCGGTGTCGCGAAGACCGATATGCTCCCAGGATTCTCCACCATCAATCGATTTGTACATGCCCTTGCCAACGATGACGTTGCTGCGCAGCCCGTCGGAACCAGTCCCTACGTAGACGATGTTCGCGTCCCCTTGCGCTACGTCGATATCGCCAATCGACGGTGTTTCAAAGTAACCGTCTGATACGACGTTCCAGGTCGTTCCGTAGTCTTCCGTCTTCCAGACACCACCGCCGGATGCGCCGAGGTAGAAAGTTGAACGTGCAGCGACCGTGCCTGCCACCGCCGTCACGCGCCCTCCGCGTGATGGGCCAACGTTGCGGTATTCGAACGAGCTGAAGTCCTGCGCAACGGCGCTGGCGCAGGCAAGTACCGATAGTGCCGCAATGAATCTAATCGTCATCGTCATCATCTCTGTCTGGTAGGAACCGTATTTGGGAACAGGAGAACATAGCATTTCTTTTACAGGAAGGGTTTCAATTTCGAACCGAGAGAATGGACTAATCCAGATAAAGATCTGCGATTTGTTCTGCCAGCGGGGTTACGTCGGGCTCCGCGCGATTGGTGAGAATAATTATGGTCAGCCGTTCGTCAGGGAACTGCTGCATGTGATTTCGAAACCCGCTGGTACTGCCGCTGTGGTGTATTCGCTTATGCGACTTGTATTCGTCGATGCGAAAGCCGAATCCGTAGTTCTCGAGCCCGGGCGTGAATGACGCTTCCCGAAGTGCCTGTGGCAGAAGTCCGCCGGCATAGAGTGCCTGATCCCATTTGATGAGGTCCACGACGGAAGAGTAGACGCCGCCGTCACCCAGTACAGCACTCCACGCACTCTGATCAGCGTATTCAACACCGCTGTCTACGATTCTGTAGCCGAAAGCGCGATCGATGACCGTAGTGACGCCGTCGACATACGCCACGGTACCTGACATGTCCAGCGGCGCGAATAAATTCTGGTGCAGAAACTCGGGAAACGACATGCCCGATAATTTTTCAACCAGCACGGCAAGAATAGCGTATCCGGAATTGCTGTATCGATAGTCACTGCCCGCTGCGAAGTTGGCGCTGTCGGTCCTGCTAATGATTTCAACAACGCCTCGATCATTCACCTGCTCAGGAAACTGATCGCCGTAAAGTGGCTCATAGTCCTGAATGCCTGAAGTATGCTGAAGAATGTGTCGAACCGTGATGCTGTCTGCGAACGTCGCGAATTCGGGGAAATAACGCCTTATCGAATCATCAAGATCGAGTTTGCCACGTTCGACGAGCTTAAGGATCGCGGTTGCCGTGAACTGCTTGGTAATCGAGGCCAGGCGAAAGTTGGTCCTGGGTTCGATTTTCGTGCCTGCTTCGATGTTCGCCATGCCATAGCTTTTCGTGAGAACAGGTTTGCCGTCCTTGACTACCATCACGGCAGCACCGGGCATTCCCTCACCTGAGTAGTCCGCGAACAGGTGATCAACCGGTTTCTCAGAATGCATGGCACAGCCAGCAATCGTCACCAGAACCAGCGTTGTCGTAATCACTCGCATAACAGTGTTTCCAAACGTTTTCCCGCATCGACACCAAGAGTGCAATAATCAGAATGTCATGACAATTGCAGGTGCAACGATGTTTAACCGGATCCTGGCCGCGCTGTTGCTGACCGCACTCCTTACAGGTTGCGGCAAGACCGCGACTGACAGCACCACGACCACGGTCACAGCAACCACCGTTTTCTGCGGCGCACTGATTGATGGCTTGAGTAACGTGCCGATGCGGGATCAAACAGTGACTATTGTCGACAAAAGAATCACTGCGATCACCAACGGTGCCCCGACGGACGACGACTTCCTGGATTTGTCCGACCACACCTGCCTGCCAGGGCTGATCGATACGCATACTCACATGGTC
Organism: Woeseiaceae bacterium; assembly: GCA_051007895.1. Classification (GTDB taxonomy): domain Bacteria; phylum Pseudomonadota; class Gammaproteobacteria; order Steroidobacterales; family Woeseiaceae; genus SZUA-117. The sequence continues at coordinate 3,407 of JBPCYD010000083.1, read as the reverse complement.
GAATCAGCCGGCGATACTGCCGACCTGAGTATCTACTACACGCGCAGCCTCGATGATGAGCAAGACATCGCACGGGAACTTGCGGCGCGAACCCTGAACGCCGGTTTTACTACCGTGCGAAACCTCGGCGCATATAACGGCTGGGCTGGTCGAACACTGCGGAATCGAATCAACGACGGAGAAATTCCAGGACCACGGATGCAGGTGTCCGGTTTCTACCTGACCATACCCGGCGGCGGCGGTGACCTGGTCATCCCCGAATACTCCGAGGAGGACATACCAGCTCGCGTGCGCATGGGCGTCTCTCGCGGACCTGAACAATTTCGGCGTAAAGCCCAGCAAGCTGTCGACGGCGGTGCCGACGTATTGAAGGCCATCGCGTCGGGTGCCGTCCTGGCATTCGGGGGCGTACCCGGCGCTCCGGAAATGACGCCGGAGGAAATCGAGGCTGTCGCGGAGGTCGCGCATGCCGCGGGCATTAAGCTGACGGCGCACGCACACGGCGCCCAGTCAATTAAAGACGCCATTCTCGCCGGAGCCGACTCCATCGAGCACGCGTCTCTCGCAGACGACGAGGCGATTGCGCTGGCCGTTGAGCACGATGTTGCATTCTCCATGGACGTATACAACGGCAGCCATATCGCGACTGTTGGACGCGAAGAAAACTGGCCGGAGGAATTCCTGCGCAAGAATGATGAAACCACAGAAGCACAGCGGCAGGTATTTGCGAAAGCACATCGTGCCGGTGTGCCGATTATTTTCGGAACGGACGCCGGCGTATACCCACATGGCGATAACGCAAAAATGTTTCGAATAATGGTCGAACGCGGCATGACGCCGATGGAAGCGATCCAGGCGGCAACATCCGTGGCTGCGAAATACATTGGCTGGGCAGACGATGTCGGCGCTCTCAAAGTCGGACTCTATGGCGACCTGGTTGCCGTAAGCGGTGATCCGCTGACCGATATCAGTGTGCTGGAACACGTTGCTGTGGTTATAAAAGGCGGCGAACGCTACAAGTAAGCAGTTCACTCTCCGATTGTCGGCATTTACCTATTCAGGTGTGCCGATTTCCCCGGTAGCTTGATGGTGAGGGGATATGCATGCGTTCTGCATGCCGAGGAGGAAGTGTGAGCGGGTCGCCAACAGCAAAACAGATCATAGAACTGGACGCGACAAAACCCGTATGGGACCGGTGTTACATGGTTGCCCCGTTGGTGCTTGTCGGCACCCGAGATGATGACGGTTCACTCGACCTCGCGCCCAAGCACATGGCAATGCCGATGGGTTGGCAGAACTATTTCGGATTCGTCTGCAGCGCAACTCATCACACCTACACTAATATCGAGCGTACTGGCCAGTTTACCGTCAGCTACACGCAACCTTCACAAATTCTCTATACGAGCCTTGCCGCATCGCCACGATATTCCGGTGGGCAGAAAACAGTCTTACAGAGTTTCGCCACTTTTCCTGCAAAAAAAATTGACGGTGAGTTTATTGAAGATGCGTACCTGTTTCTCGAATGCAAACATCACAAAACGATCGACGGATTCGGCGAAAATTGCCTGATCACCGGTGAGGTCGTCGCCGCGTATGCCCATCCTGATTACATTCGCTCCTCGGAGCTTGATGACCAGGAGTTGATTCACCAGGCGCCATTGCTGGCCTACCTGCCACCCGGTCGCTTCGCCTCAATTACCCGCTCGAACGCATTTCCTTTCCGGCCGACATGAAACGGTAGGCTGCCGATGGATTCCCCTACGGCCGATCGCGTCATGAATTTTGTCGCCGGGCAACGATCTGCGGCGATTGAATGGATGCGACATCTCGTAGATGCCGAGTCGCCATCAGCGTTTCCGGAAACGCATCAGCTGGTGATTTCTGTACTGACCCAGGCATTCACCGGTCTTGGACTTAGGGTTCGCGTCGTCAATACCGATAGCGCATACCGGCATATATACGCGACGCGAAAAAACCGCACCAAAGGATCGCCCTGCCAGCTGTTAATCGGTCACTATGACACCGTATGGCCATTGGGAACCACAGCCGACCGACCGTTGACTGTCGACGGGAATATCATCCGCGGGCCAGGTACGTTCGATATGAAGGGTGGCCTGACCCAGATAATCGTCGCGCTGCAGGCAATTCAGGAGCTTGACCTGCCGCTGCTACTGGAACCGGTGATCTTCATAAATTCCGACGAAGAAATCGGCAGCAGAACATCTACCCGGTACGTGCGCACGCTGGCACGCCGGGCAGAACGTGCGTTTGTTCTCGAACCGGCACTAGGCGAAGAGGGTGCAATCAAGACAGAACGCAAGGGAATTGGTCGATTTACGATTACGGTGCACGGCAAAGCTGCGCATGCCGGACTCGACCCGGAAGGCGGCGCCAGTGCCATACTGGAGCTCTCTCACGTCATTCAAACCCTGTTCGCATTGAACGATGCCGACAAAGGAATAACGGTCAACGTCGGCACTGTTGACGGGGGTCTGCAGCCGAATGTGATTGCTCCACACAGCCAGGCGGTTGTTGATGTGCGCGTTCCCACAATCGCCGACGGAGAGGCAATTGAGGCCACTATTCACAGTCTCGAGCCCGTCACAGAAGGTGTCCGGCTGCAAATCAGCGGCCGAATCGGCAGACCGTCAATGGAATTTACACCGCGTAACCAGGCCCTATGGGAGGTGGCATTCGAACTGGGCCAGTCGCTCGGACTTGACCTTGCACACGGTCGCGCCGGCGGCGGTTCCGATGGAAACACTGCCAGCCAATACACGGCGACGCTCGATGGGCTTGGCCCGGTCGGGCACGGCGCGCATGCCGAACACGAGTTTCTTTACGTTGACAAAACGCTGGAACGAGCGGCGTTGCTAACGCTCTTGTTGACAGCTCCATCGGTTAATGGAGAGAAGTTATGACGGTTGTATCACTGACATCGCTGACACGCATTTCGGACCTGGCAACCAATCCTTATGACATAGGACCGATAGCCCGGGACCACTGGAGCAGCGGCGATTACGTTGCGGGAGAAATCACGGGTACCTCACATCGCGTCTACGGACTCGAACTCGCATCTGGAAGAATGGTGCAGGCGTTGCCGGGTGATCATGTCATCGGCGCGTTCGGCAACCGTGCAGCAACGCTCGAGGGTGTTGGCAGCTGGGCGGAAATCCAGGGCAACTCCATGCACGCAATGACGAGTGCGGGCTTATTTGGCGCGGTTACGTCGATGTCACTATTGATCCCGCCGACGCTCGGTCTGACTTACCTCGGGCATGTCGTCAGAAATGGCACGAAGGTGACCATGTCTGATTTCGCCATCAAGTCTGACAACAGTGAGTTCAATATTCCGACCGTTCTCCTGGTTGGCACATCGATGTCTGCGGGAAAGACGACGACCGGCA
>JBPCYD010000082.1:0-3867 GCA_051007895.1 Woeseiaceae bacterium | reverse complement strand
AGCCATTGCGAAACGGGCAACGGACGACTTTCTCGATCGACTGGTCATTCAACATTATCGAAGAGGCCATCATTGGCGGCCGTGGCGGCTACGATCACTTTCCAGAGAACGACACCTATATCTATTTTCTGGCCCAGTGGTTCCCGAAACTCGCCGCCTATACCGATTACGGCGGCTGGAAACATCAGCAGTTCCTGGGTCGCGGCGAATTTACGCAGGAGTTTGGCAACTATACCGTGGAGATCACCGTACCCGCTGACCACATTGTTTCGTCGACCGGCGAATTGCAGAACGAAAGCGCCGTGCTTTCGGCGGAACAGCGTCGCCGTCTCAACGCTGCCCGCTCCTCGGACAAACCCATGTTTATCGTAACGCCCGAGGAAGCCATAGAGAATGAACGGGACGGCACGTCGGACACCAAGACCTGGGTTTTCAAAGCGGACAATGTGCACGACTTTGCGTGGGCCAGTTCACGCAAGTTCATCTGGGACGCAATGATTCATCGTCAGGAAGGTGGTGAATTCGACGAAGTTCTGGCCATGTCTTTCTATCCGCAGGAAGCAGAGCCAATGTGGTCGCAGTACTCGACCCATTCAGTTGTGCATACGCTCGAAGTGTACTCACGATTTTCTTTCCCGTATCCGTACCCGACCGCGCAGTCTGTCAACACCTGGGAAGGCGGCGGCATGGAATATCCGATGATTACCTTTAACGGTCGTCGCCCCGAGCCGTTTGAGCCCGACGAAGATGATCCTGATGCGGACAGCAAACCAGATCGCACCTATTCCCGCGCGGCCAAGCACGGGCTGGTCGGCGTCATCATTCACGAAATCGGGCACATTTACTTTCCAATGACGGTAAACACGGACGAACGTCAGTGGACCTGGATGGATGAAGGGGTCAATTCCTTCCTGCAGTATATTGCCGAACTCGAGTGGGAGGAGAATTTCCACAACCACCGAGAAAACTACAGCATCCTCGAGCATATCGCTGAGTATATGACCAGCGAGAACCAGGTGCCGATCATGACGCAGTCGGATTCTATCCTGCAGTTCGGACCCAACGGATACACGAAACCGGCCGCATCGTTTGTAGTCTTGCGCGAAACCGTATTGGGTCGCGAGCTGTTCGATTTCGCGTTTCGTGAGTATGCACAGCGCTGGAAGTTCAAGCGCCCGACACCATCAGACCTGTTTCGCACACTCGAGGACGCCTCCGGAGTCGATCTCGACTGGTTCTGGCGCGGCTGGTATTACTCAACCGACCACGTCGATATCGCAGTTACCGGTATGCGCGAGTACAAGATATCCACTGCCGATCCGGAGATTGAGCTCGATCTCGATCGGCAGGAGCGCGCCGACGAAATTCCGGAAACGCTCGGTCAGATTCGCAATCGCGAGGAAGGTCGGGTCACTCGTGTAGAGCGTTTCCCGGAATTGAATGATTTTTATAACGAGAATGACGAGTACACGATCACGAACGCCGATCGAAACGCATATACGACGCTGCTGGAAGGCCTCGAAGACTGGGAACGCGCCGCGCTCCAGAGAGCGGCGGTCGATGATGACTTTGTTTACTTCGTAGATTTCGAGAATATTGGCGGTCTGGTGTCTCCGCTGCCGTTACTGATTACGGATGTGGATGGCAACGAAGAGTTCATGATGATTCCGGCAGAAATATGGCGGCTCAATTCGCTAGCTGCGACCAAGCTCCTGATTCGCGACAAGCAGATTGCGTCAATTCGACTGGACCCGCGTCGTGAGACGGCGGATGCCGATTTCTCGAACAACAGTTATCCCAGTCGCGTTGAAAAATCCCGACTTGAGTTATTCAAACAGGAAAATGAGACCCGGGACATGATGTCTGACATGTTGCGAACATTGCGCGAAGCAAAGGATGGCCAGGATGCATCGAGCGCTGTACCCCTGGAACGATCCGGCAATTAAACGCAAACTAATGTTCGGCATCGCGATGCTGTGCATTGCGATACCAACGATTGCGGATCGCCAACCTGGCAGCCTGTCGACGGTCAAGATTAACGCGGCAACCGGTAATGTAGAGATTATTCATCGTCTGCATAATCACGATGCCGAGCTTGGCATCATTGCCGTGCTCGAGGACCGCAGCCTTTCAATGGATCAGCTTGTGGGCCGGGCGCAGCTCGCACTCTATGTTGAAGACCGCTTTACCCTGGCCGCGACAAACGGCGACGCAATTGGTGCGCCTCTGGATCTTGAGCTGCTGGGCGCGGAGCTGGATGGCGAGTATGTGCTGGTCTACCAGGAGTTTAGCGGCGAGTTTCCTACTACGATCGCCGTCCGCAATGACATTCTCCGGGATGTTTTCCCCGAACAAGTCAACCACGTCAACATTGCGTTGGGCGGTGGCGTACGCAGCCTCACGTTCAAAGAGCGGGATCGTTGGCACCGCACCAGTCTCGAATAAGGCCATGGTATATAATGCGCGCCGGCCCGGCCGTATACCCGAAAGCACTACGGACCAAGAAACTTTAGTCAGGATCAACTATGAATCGCGATCAGAAATTTTTCGACATGTACTCACTGGTAATTGGCGTGCTGGCGCTTTTCGCGCTTGGCATTTATGTCGGCGTAACAAAACTGTCGGACATGACGCAGGGCATCTACACGGTGGATTCGGACGAGTACCAAGCGGCGGTGCAGGATCGCATCAGGCCTTTAAGCCAGGTGTTTTTACCCGGTGAAGAAGACAGTGCGGACCAGCCGGTAGTCCCTGCAGCTGAACCAGCTGAGCCTGTTGCCACCGTACTTTCCGGGCCGCAGGTATACAACGAAGCCTGCATCATCTGTCATGGTGCGGGCATTGGCGGTGCGCCGAAAATTGACGACGCTGCTTTGTGGGAACCAAGAATTGCACAAGGCAATGACACACTTTATGAACATGCGATACAGGGCTACACCGGGGAATTCGGGTACATGCCTCCCAAGGGTGCGCGCATGGACCTTTCCGATGCCGAAGTCATCGGTGCAGTCGACTACATGGTAGAGACCGCCGGAAACTGATTGGCTAGCCGGATTTTGGATCAAGCTGGCGCATTCCCAGGGCTTCTGCCATATGCCGGACACTGACGACTCGCGCGCCCGCCAGGTCTGCAACTGTCTGCGACACTCTTTGCACGCGCTGGTAGGCGCGTGCTGAAAGCGGTAACTGCGTCGCCGCTTTTTCCAGCAGCGCCAAACTCGCACTATCCGCAACGTAGTAGGTGTCTAGCTCGGCACTGCTAAGGTCAGCGTTGCTTTTACCTGCACGTTGCTCTTGCATTGCTCTTGCCGCCGCAACACGAGCCGCAACCGTGGCGCTATCCTCGCCGCCTGCGGCGTTCGGCCGCAGTGCCGCAACCGCCGGCCGCTGCACCTCGATATGAATATCGATTCGATCGAGCAACGGTCCCGAAATTTTCCCGCGGTAGCGCCGCACCGCCTCCGCGCTACATCTGCAATCGCCGTGACGATCGCCGAGATAGCCACAAGGACAGGGATTCATAGCCGCGATCAATTGAAAGCGTGCGGGGAAATCCGCCTGGCCGCTGGCACGCGAAATGGTAATACGACCACTTTCCAGCGGCTCTCTGAGCACTTCGAGGACGTGGCGACTGAATTCGGCCAGTTCGTCAAGAAACAATACGCCATTGTGCGCCCTGGATATTTCGCCCGGTCGCGGATCCGTTCCGCCGCCAACCAGCGCAACTGCCGAGGCCGTATGGTGCGGAGCACGAAACGGGCGACTGCGCCATCGACTGGCGTCAATGGATTGACCCAGCACCGAGTCGATCGCAGCTGTTTCAATCGCCTCGGCATCATTAAGTGCTGGCAACAACCCCGGCATTCT
>JBPCYD010000081.1:0-5765 GCA_051007895.1 Woeseiaceae bacterium | reverse complement strand
CGACGGCGACGAAAACTTTTTGAAGTCGAGATAATGATCTGACGCTTGCCGCGCAATGCGGCTCATGGGGTGCTGGCTCGCGCTGTTGAGATAAGTACCCTCGAAAGGAAAAAACGCGCCCTTGTGCGGCAATGGTGACGTTGGATCGACTGCGTGCTGGGCCATCGACCCGCGTGACGCGAAAGGCAGCGTGGCGGCAGCGGCACTCCCGACCAGTAATTCGCGGCGATTGATCATTGGTTTCCCCTTTCTCTGTATTCTCCTAACGATAGCCCATTCCGGCCTGCATAACAGCGTTTGCGGCGTCTCGCCAGACGAACACACCGTCAATTCCGGCGGCCCTAAATGGCATTCCTGGCAGGGTAAATCTGGTATTCTTTTTGGAGCTCGCATCGACGAGCGACAGTCGAATCCAGAGGGGGACACGCCATGTCAAACGACTCGGGGCTTAACCGCCGAAATTTCCTTAAAGGCGCCGGAATGACGGCCCTGGCAAGCGCGGCACCAGTAACCGTCATCGCCGATGACGACGAGGGCAAACCACTATTCAGAAGCGGCAACTACGACTTCGAAACGGTCTACGACCGTACAGGACATAATTGCTCGCGCTGGGACACCCCGGCGAGGAAGTATCCAGGCGGCGAGTTCAAATACGGAATGGGCGTCGCGACGATGGACTTCGAGTGTGCCCCTTGCATCAGTGACGCCCTCGCAGAACGCTTTAAGCATCGCACCTGGGGCTACATGAGCAGCACGGATTCGCTCAAGGAAGCGATCGTACAGTTCAATGCCGAACGAAACAGGCTCGAACTCGACCCCTCGATGATCGAACTGTCGGCAGGTGTCTACCCGGGCATGATTGCCTCTTTGCGAACATTTTCCCGACCAGGGACCAAAGTGGCACTGTTGTCACCGAATTACTCCGGCTTCTACTACATGATCAAGCACACGTACACGATTGCCGATGATAGCCAGATGCATCTCCAGGACGGTCGGTACGAGATCGACTGGGACGATCTCGAGATGCGCCTTGCGAACCCGGAGACGCAATCAATGATTGTTTGCAACCCTCAGAATCCGACCGGCAATGTCTGGAGAGAGGACGAATTACTTAAGATTGGCGAGCTTTGTCTCAAGAACAACGTCGTGGTCTTATCAGATGAGATCCATTCGGACTTCGTGCGACCAGGACACGAGTTTGTACCCTTCGCCAGACTGCCGGATAAAGCGATCGTCGCCAACAGCTTGTCATTCAATTCGGGCAGCAAGACCTTCAACATGGCCGGCATGAAGAATGCTTACTGGCATTCGACCGATTCGAAGCTGCTGGAAAGAGTCAAACACAATCACTTCGGCGCCGTGAGCACACTCGGTTGCGTCGCAAGCGAAGCGGCCTATCGTGATGGCAGCGATTGGCTGGACCAGTTGCTGGCCTACCTGGACGACAATCACAAATACGTCGAAAACTATGTCGCGAAAAATATGCCCGACGTTGGCTACACGCGGCCGGAAGGAACCTACCTGAGCTGGCTGGACTTCAGCAAAACGATGAATTCGATCAATGCCCAAGATATGGCGGCGAAGAACGAAGTGACGCCCGAAGTTTATATGCAGGACTGGCTGGTCATGAATTCCGGTGTTTACCTGAACCCGGGTTCCAACTATGGTCTGGGCGGCCCCGGCAACATGAGATTTAACGTGGGCTCCTCACGCAAGGTCGTCAAGAGTGCACTCGATGCACTGGCGGGAGCCGTCAGGAACGCCTGATCGCCGATTGCGGATCGATCCCGGAATCGGGAAGCACACATCCTGATGCGAGGCGCACTGCTGACATTGCTGACGCTCGTGGCCGCGAGCGTCAGCGCACAGACCGAGATACACCGTTGCCTGCAGGAGGATGGCACGATCGCCTTCCAGGAAATGCCCTGTCCGGAACCCGCGCGCATTACCGATGACCAGGACGTGAAAGGTGGCGATCAGCTCGACGCCGAGACTACGGTTCCTGCCGACAGCTATTCCGACTTCGTTAATCCATTCGACGCACCCGAGAACGTTTCTGTAATCCCTGATACAGAGTCGGATCGACCAGTATCACAAGACCGGGCTACGTGTGAGAAGACCTCCCGGGATGCAATTGATGCTATCGACCTCGAGATGCGCGAAGGCTATACAAAGGAACAGGGCGAGCGATACCTTAGTGATTTGCTGGTGCTGACAAAGCAGCTGCGCGCTTGCAAGCAGCTATAGACCTTGCTGCCGATCTTCTATGGCACCCCTGATCACGTCCGCCGTGGTCCTGGCACGGTAATCGACCATCTTTCCGCCGATCTCGACCGTCTTCTCCAGATTCGAGATGTCAAAGCCATTGATGGAGGCCAGCTCGGCTTCAATGCGCTGCTGGTGGCGAACAGTCTCTGGGTCGGTCACCATCATCATTGCGGTCACCCACATATCGTCGTGGTGGCCATCGTGTTCACCCTCGGCGACGCCCAGCACTTCTTCCGTATATTTTTCGGTGTTTTCCCAGCCGGGCGAATAAAACTCGACAATGAAATGCGCTCGCACGCCACTCTCGGCCCAGCGTACGTTGAGGCGCTCCGCAATCGCCTTCATCCCGCGCTGATTGCCACCACTATCGCCGATGAAAACAATATCCCTGAAGCCATGCAGCTTTAAGCTCGTGGCGATGTCGTCGAGCAGCGCCTCATAGGTTTCATTTCTTACGCCGAAGGTGCCCGGAAACAACATGGACCCCGACGGCGGGTCCAGATCACCCTCCGGAACAAAACCGACGATGGGCGCGCACAGTGCATTGCCGAGTTCGCGTGCAAGTGCAGGACAAATTGCCTCCAAAATGTAATTGTGTTTGCCAGTCGCCAGGTAAGGTCCGTTTTCCTCGATACCGCCGGTCGCAATGATCGCCGTTGTCATACCGCCAGCAATCTTGTCTCGCACTTCCATGTAGGTCAGTTCCTCGATCCATATAGACTCGCTTGGCTGCAATGGATTCTCGGCTGCCATGATTCGTTGCGCGCGCTCCAGGCGCTCTTCTGTGCTCATCCCCTGCGTGTATGCCTGATCCGGGACGATGTTGAGCGCGCACATTAGTGCCAGTGTAAAAACGTGCTTTTTTATGACCCTCATAAAACCCACCAACTTGCTACAGAACGTTTGTGCCATTCATTTTCAACTACCGGTCGGGGATTCGCAATGACTGTAAGAGGGGGCGCACAGCGCGTAACATTTTGTATCTGCGGTGGCGCGGGTTGCAGCAAGTCATTAGTCTCCGGTTAGCAAGATAACGTCATCTATGGAGTTTTGAATGTCAGTCGAATTTGCAGATTTACCTTATGCAGCCGATGCGCTGGTGCCCCACGTCTCGGCGAAAACGCTTGGGTATCATCATGGCAAACACCACAAGTCGTATGTTGACAAGCTGAACGCTGCGATTGCGGGTGGATCCTACGATGACCAGTCGCTGGAAGACATCATCAGCGCAGCCCACGCCGCCGACGATACGGGTATTTTCAATAACGCCGCCCAGGCGTGGAACCACACGTTCCTTTGGCACAGCATGTCTCCGACCGGCGGCGGCGAACCAGCGGGACCGCTGGCAGATGCTATCAACGAGGAGTTTGGCGACCTGGCAGGCTTCCAGAACAGGTTCCGGAAGGACGCCCTGGGGCAATTCGGCAGCGGCTGGGTATGGCTCGTGCGAACGTCAAACGGTCTCGAGATCGTTGCTACCGGCAATGCCGATACGCCACTGGTGCATGGCGCAGTGCCGCTTCTGACCCTGGACGTCTGGGAGCACGCGTACTATCTCGACTACCAGAACCGACGCGGCAAGTACGTCGACATGTTCCTCGAGGAGTTGGTCAATTGGGACTTCGCCCTGCAAAATTTCCAGGCAGACCGCGCCGCCGCCTGAGCTACTGCTATAGCGGCATGAAGTCGGGCACCTGTGGACCAGGTGCCCGCAACCTTCCGGCGAGCGACCACCTGACGGCTAATTTACACGCTCCGTAATATTCTCCGGCCATAAGCTGTCTGCTTTCATATGGACAAGTGGTCGCAGCAATTAAGACAGCATTCCGTCGCTATTATCAGCCTGGTCGTTGCGCTTTCAAGCCTGGCATACAACACCTGGCGAAATGAGCAAACGGAGGCCAACAGAAACGTTCGTGCGGCGGGCATCGAGCTCTTGTTGGCACTCGGGGAGCTGGAACGCGTCGTTTTTCTGAGCCACTACGACAAAGATCAGATTCGCGGCAATCCGCGATCAGGTTGGGCCTATGCCCTTACGATCGCTGACTTAGCAACCCTGACGGACGAACCTGCCATTCAATCGTCGCACGCCCTCCTCGCCGCATGGCGAACAAACTGGGAGCGACTCGGCGTCGACGATGTTGCTGTGAACGCAATTTCGGACAATATCGATCGACAGCGTACCGACATGCTTGCGGTATTGGCTGCGCTTGACTGAATCGAAAAACGAATGACGCGGTCAATTAGCGCAGCAACTGTATTCCTTATATTCGCGATATGCCTGCTTGCATCGACCGACTTGTTCGCCGCGAGGAAAAACGGTTTCGTTCTGGACGATGCGCTGGTGCCAGTACGTGAAATTCGCTCCGGCGGCCCACCGAAGGACGGCATTCCGGCACTCGACATGCCCGATGTTACAACAGCAGCCGAAGCAGATTACCTGGACGATGCGGATCGCGTGCTCGGCATCAATATTCGCGGCAGAGCGCGAGCCTATCCGATTCGAATCCTGAATCACCATGAGATCGTCAATGACGTGGTTGGGGGCGAGATGATCGCGGTAACGTGGTGTCCGCTTTGCGGCTCCGGCATCGCCTTCGTATCGGAAGTTAATGGACGTGCGCTCGAGTTCGGCGTCTCGGGCCTTTTATATAACAGCGACGTGCTTATGTATGACCGCCAGACAGAATCGCTCTGGTCGCAGATCATGAAAACGGCGATCACCGGGGAGATGAAGGGCTCCAAACTGACTACCGTATCGCTGGTGCACACAACCTGGCGTGATTGGCGCAGCAAGCATCCCGATACTGAAGTCCTGTCATTGCACACGGGATACCGGCGAAACTATGACAAGAACCCTTACGCGGGGTATGAACGTCAAAGCCAACTCTATTTTCCGGTCAATAATGAAGATCGCTCTTACCCGCGCAAATCCCTGGTCATCGGACTGGAGGTTGACGGCCACTTTAAGGCATATCCGTTCGAGGAGCTTAAGGCTGGACCTGAAAGATTCACCGATTCCGTCGGCGGCGTTAAGGTTGAAGTGACCTTTGATAATGACAATGACACGGCCAGTATTGTTTCACTAGACGGCAGGGACTTGTCAGCAATGATCCTGTACTGGTTCGCCTGGTCGGCCTTTCATCCCGACACGAAGATCTATACGGCCGATCAGTGATTTTTGGAGCGGGTGTCGCGTGAAGATGTCAGGCGACGGAAATAGAAGGCGATGCTGCTGAATCGTCGTTCGCGGCAATGGCCCTGCCCGAATCGCTTTCGTAGTAGAGCAGCGTCACGACCGCGAACAATAGCTTCAGATTGTGCGACCGAACAGCCGAGCTCGTTTCAGTGGAGGTAATCTGTTCGAATTGTTGGCGATCGACGAAATCCCAAACCGAAGAACTCGTAGAATCCAGTGCAAACTGGCGCAGGTAGGAGCGCTTATCCTCGAACCAGTCGAGCCGGCTGAACATTGAATCCACACTGGAATAATTCGC
>JBPCYD010000080.1:0-2746 GCA_051007895.1 Woeseiaceae bacterium | reverse complement strand
CGCCGCTGACTTGCTGCGACAGAAAGAAGAACAGGACAATGGCGCGCAGCGCCGGTGGTCCCGGCACGAGCAACGCGACCACGAATGGCAGCAATGCAATTGCACCGGCGATAACGCCGGATTCACTTAAAACCTCAAGGAACAGGTTGTGCGGATAGTCCAGACCGAAGTTTTCACTGACGTGCTGCGACCATGCACCGAGGCCGACACCGAGCGGGTGTTCCGCAATCAGGTCGACTGTATTGATGTATGTCAGCAGTCGGACGCCTGCGGAGGTATCGCTGCCCATAGCTGATCTGTTCCAGGTCAGCAAATCGATGATCGCAAACAGACGGTTGCTGCCCAGGTCGATCATTGCGTAGGCAAACAGTACGCCGATAACAGTGCCAACAGTTATGACGGACGTAGCAAACAGGAAGCGGCCTCTTCCGCGGGAATGTTTCCAGATCGACCAGGCAAGTACGCCGATGATTGCCAGTAGTGGACCCTTGGAACCTGTCCAGGCGACAGCGAGACAAAAAGCGAGACAGGCCAGAATTCGTGCAGTACCCCGCATGCTAAAGAACGCCGCCAACGCACCGAGCCCCATCAGTCGCGCAAATACAATGGGCCCGTTCAACAGATACGGAACCTCCCGGCGAAAAAAGCCGAATTGCAACTTGTACACAACAGCGCCGACCAGGAGGATCAGCAGTATCACGGCCAGGTAGCGCAGCAATTGCTCGACTCCGATCAGTCGAATCGCGCCGACAAAGAAAACGATGGCAATGAACGAAGCCGTCAGCAGGTTCACGTACTTCAGAAGGCCGTACTCTGCATCAAGACTCCAGAACAGGGACAACAGCATTAATGTCGTTGGCAGAAGCATCAGGAAGACAAACTGCAGATCGGACTTGCGACACGCGAGACACCCCGCGAATACCGCGAGGCACAAATAGAACAACGGATTCAGAGCAACTCCCGATACCTCGAGTCGGGCATCCGGCGTAACCGCACCAACCAATAGCGATATCAAGCCGATAGAAACAGCGAGAAACGGAAAAGCCGCTTCAATTGCATTCACTCGGGTCTGTTGTCTGCCATTCACGTTGAGGGATCTCCGCTCATGCTGCCTGGGGAACGTCTTGCCGGATTCCGGCGAAGTCCCGTAGCAGCGCGATACCGGTACCAAGCATCAGCCCGAACACCAATCCCGCACAAAGCAGCAATAGGAATTTGGGAAAAATCGGATCGTCGGCGTCGGGGGCGGTTGCCGGGTCGATGACACGAAACGCATACTCATTGCGAACATTTGCCTGCATTTTTCGATTGAGCTGAGTTTCGATGAGATCGTGAATCGCCTGCTGGACGCCGATAACACTGGTCAAATCGCGTTCCATTTCAAGGTAGGCAATACTTTCTTCAGCTTCCGTGATTGCTCGCTGCCGCATTTCAACATTGAGCGCATAGACCAGCTCATTCGCCCAATATGCTGCTGTATCGGGGTCATGCCACCGAATGCTGAGTGTCGTAAGTCCGGTCTGAAAATCCTGTGAAACTGCCATAATGTCTTCGTCGAACAATTCAAATGCGTCATTGAATGTCGGCGAAGCGTCTTGCCAGTTTTCCTCGGTTGCGTCCCATTGATCGGCGAACAAAGTCGGCATGAGTTTTTCACTCTCAATAAACGACTGAATGAAACTTTTCGATTCGAGAGTGGCCATTGAAACCACCCGCAGATAATTGTTGCTCTCCAGGCTGACGCCGGCACCCGCAGCAATTGACGCCAGTCCGCTCGGCATCGAAGCTGACGATGCGTCCTCTTCGTCCAGGGCGATCATGGTGACTTCGGCCTCGAATACAGGGTCGGCCAGCAACGCATACAGGCCGGCGGCCAGGGTCATGAGTACTGCTGTGCCGAGTACCGTCTTCCAATAGCGCTCAAACGCGGCGAGAGCATTACGGAATATCAGCGGTTTGTTATCAGAGTTGTCTGTCACTGGCCCGGATATCCTAAAAAGACGCGACCGCGGCAGCCGCGACCCCGATGTTGTAGACGATGGTCGATACACTGGTCCAAAGCGCCATCTTGGAGACGGGGTCTGCCTCAACCGGTACCACAATCGTGTCTCCCGGATAGACGATTTCACCCCGGCGATTGCGCAGGCGGCCGTTCGCGCCGCTGACGACGGATCCATTGGCGCGAACGACATAAACTCTGCGTTCGTCAGCCTGCGACGTCATACCGCCGCTCATTCGAAGGTACTCCTTGTGAGTGACGTCCTCCTGGAGTACATGTGACGTCGGATGCTGAACTTCGCCGATGACGGTTACGGTCTGGGAAATCCGTGGAATGAGTAGTTCATCGCCGTTGCGCAGAAGGATATCCGCGGGGTTGTCTGCGTCGCCCGCCAGGGCGGTTTCCAGGCTGATAACCAGGCGTCCGGTTGCCTCGGTTGAGCGCAATTGCCGTAGAAGTTCCTGCTGGGAACTCTCAGACCTTGAGATTTGTTCGTTGGCGACCGAGGCAGCAATATCGCCTTCCAGGCGCTCGGCAAGGCTCTTTAGCTGTTGTTCCTCCCGGATTCGAAGATCTTCGCGCAGGAAAACGGCTCCTTTCGCGAACGCGAGGTCGGTCAATCCGCCCGCGCGCGCCACAACGGCGCTCAACCGCTCACCTCGCTTGATGGGATACGAACCCGGAAACCTGACTTCGCCTTCAATATTGACGGTCTCATAGTCACGCCACAAAGGCACCTTCTTGATC
>JBPCYD010000079.1:0-17258 GCA_051007895.1 Woeseiaceae bacterium | reverse complement strand
GTGTAGATGCCTGATCGAGATCTGCATACCCGTTTTTGTTGGACAACAATTACCACTCGGAACAATTTTTCAGGGAATTTTGGACAAATTTTTCTACTTAATGGCAATATTTCAATTAGTGGAACAAATTTAAGTTTTTTTAACCATTCTATCCGTTTGGTGGTTATCCACAGGCCTTCAGCGGGGGTAAATGGCCCCGACCGGTGGGTCGGGGCCCCTTCCCTGGCGTAGACCGAAGATGTCGAATCCCGGGTAATCCTTCCGTGGATCAAACCCGCGCCGCGCCCGAAACGCCGCTGATTACCGATTTGCGGACAGCGCGCCGGCGATCTACGAAAAGTAGCCTGCCACAGGCACCAATGTGCCGGGCGAGCGTCTAAAACGAGGAATTCCACCATTTATGGGTCGATTTGCTGCTTAAGCTACGACCGGTATGATGTGCGGCCGCCTTTTGCTGTGATCGCCTGAAATCCTGACAATGATTGGCCTTCTACAAAGAGTGACTACCGCCAGCGTTTGCGTGGACGGCGACGTGACGGGCTCAATTTCGCGGGGACTGCTGGTTTTCCTTGCTGTTCAGCCGGATGACGAATCGGGAACAACGCTCAGAATGGCGGAAAGGGTGCTGACCTATCGGGTTTTTCCCGACGCCGGCGGCCGCATGAACCGAAGCCTGGTTGATGACGGTCTCGAGCTGCTTGTCGTACCACAGTTCACCTTGGCGGCTGATACGGCGAAAGGCACCCGGCCGAGTTTTACAGGTGCTGCGCCGCCGGAACAGGGAAGACGGTACTTTGAGGAGTTTCTGGCTGCGTGCCGCGAACGGCTACCGGCAGTTGAAAGTGGCGTTTTTGGCGCCAATATGGAGGTCTCGCTGGTCAACGACGGACCCGTGACTTTTTGGCTGGAGGCCTGATGATTCGGGGCGAGCAGCGATTGGCTGGCCTGGTGGCTTAAGGCGTGATCTTCGACCGGTTTTGTTGCGCTGACGCCTGTATCATGAACATACTACTGGCCTTAGTTTACACAGGGCCTAAGGACTGAAGGAGGGGCTTTAGCCCCAGGAGAAAAGAACGATGTTCGCCAATGTAAGCATTTGGCAGCTGTTGATCGTACTGGTGATTGTGATCGCCATTTTCGGCACCAAGCGCCTAAAAACTCTCGGCACAGACTTAGGCGGTGCCGTCAAAGGTTTTCGTTCTGCTATGGATTCGGCGGATCAGGAGACAGCTGAGCAACTCGACGATCAGTCGAAGGACGCAAGCTTCGACTCAACGCCCGCCGAAGAATCCACCAAGAACAACCAAAGCTAGGTTGGACCACCGCTATGTTTGGAATCAGCGGCGGGGAGCTGATCATATTGCTGCTTATTGGGCTGGTGGTATTAGGCCCCGAGCGGCTGCCGCGCGTTGCCAATCAGATCGGCGGCTGGCTGGGTCAGGCCCGACGCATGACCCGGGTTATGAAACGCCAGATCGAAGAAGAGCTTAATCTTAACGAGTCGCTCAGCATTAATTCTCCGCCACCGCCAGCAAGGGAACCCAGCACACAACCCGAAAAAGTAACCAGCGAATCTGATTCGTCGGATACCGCTGAACCCGAATACACGCCGCCGCGCGATGACGATGATTACTCGCCAGCACACGATGCAGAAGACGTCGGGACAGGCGTGGGTGACGAAATCGACCATGAAAATACGGCCGACAAAAAGCTGGACGACGATGCCGAATACGATGCCGTCATGGAGGCAGACCGCGAACGGACTGCCGTCACGGAAGATGACGTTCCTGTAAGCGGCCCGAAAGACGCTGCAGCGAAAACTGTCGAAGACAAGAGACGTGCGTGACCGAGCAAGATGAAAACACCGCTGCGCCTGCAGAAGAGGATCTTGCAGAAGGCACGTTGATCTCTCACCTGGTAGAACTGCGTAACCGCCTGTTGAAGATGTTTGCGGCAACACTCGCTGTTTTTGTAGTCCTTCTTCCGTGGCGCGGCGATATTTTTACTATGGTTGCCAGACCGCTGATGGAGGTTTTGCCGGAAGGCAAAATGATTGCGACAGACGTTGCGTCAACGTTTCTTACCCCGGTAAAAATGGCTTTTTTTGCAGCCCTGTTTATCGCGATGCCTATCGTCCTCTATCAGATCTGGGCGTTCGTCGCTCCCGGCCTGTACCGCAAGGAAAAACGTTTCGCGTTTCCGCTGCTGGCGTCGAGCATCGCACTTTTTTACTTCGGCATTGCGTTCGCCTATTACGTCGTGTTCCCTTTGATTTTCAAATTTTTCGTTGGCGAAGCGCCGGAACTCGTCGAAGCGCAAACAGATATTGCGAAGTTCCTGGATTTTATTATTACGATTGTTTTCGCATTTGGCCTGGCATTTGAGGTGCCGATCGCGACGGTCCTGGTTGTCTGGACCGGGCTTACGTCACCGGAGAAACTTTCGGGCGCAAGGCCGTATGTTTTTCTCGGCGCGTTCGTCATCGGCATGTTCCTGACGCCACCGGATGTCATCAGCCAGACCTTGCTGGCCGTACCAATCTACATTCTGTTCGAGCTCGGCATTGTAATGTCGAAAGTATTTGCTATCCGCAAGGACGAGCCCGAAGAGGAAGCGGTCACCGACTAGCTGTGGCGCCAGTCTCTGTGGCGTCGGGCAATTCATGTGTCTATAAATTCTTCCCAGTCGCTTTGTGCTGGCGCCGCAGTCAGCAGGCTCACGGCGATCAACGTGGTGACGGAGACAATCACGGCCGGTATGGCGATGTAATCCGTATCCATAGGGAATGAGACGCCCAAAACATTCAGACCTTCAGCACTGTCTTTATAGACTGAATTCAGCACGGCGATGATGACCACTGTCAGCATGCCGGACGCAATGGATGCGACTCCACCAGCCCGCGTTACGCGCTTCCAGAAAAAGGCCGCCAGCAGCGGTGGCGCGAGCGATGCGCCGATCATGGTGTATGACATGAGTGCCATTTCGAGGATAGTGTCGAACTGACTCATCATCAGGTAGGCAAGCAGCCCGATACCCAGGATACAGGCACGCTGTATCCAGACGATCTGTTGCTGCGTCGCATCCTTGTAAAAGAATGCCTGGAATATGTCCCGCGTAACATTCGTCGAAGTGACCATCAAAAACGTATTGCCGGTCGAGATAACAATGGCCGCCCCGGCGGCGAGCAGGAGCGCACCTATAATTACCGGCAACTGTTCGAAACCGATGCGCAAAATGATTTCTTCCGCCATGGCACGATTGACGCCGCCGTCCGCCAGGAAGAAGCGGGGATCATCTGCGTAAATGGCGAAACCCACCAGTGCAATCAACATCATGAGTGTTTCGACAACGACGACGCCGACAAACATTCCCATGACAGCCTTGCGCGCATTCTGTTCGCTATCGGCCGATGAAAACTTCTGATACATGCTGCTCTCACTCATGAGCAGCAGGAATGTAGGCAGTGCTATACCGACAACCCAGATGAAGTCGTGGCCACCCATGATCGACAGGTGGCTTGGTTCCGTTTGCTGAATCGTCGTGATGACGGCGTCCAGCCCACCGTGTCCTGAAATGGCAAACGGCAGGGTAATCAACATGGCCAGCAGCATGATCGAGCCATTGAAAATGTCGATAGACACGATCGATACCATACCTGCGAGCACCGTGAATCCCACAATCAGAACGGCCGCAATGATCATGCCGGTTTCTGGCGTAATCGAGCCCTCCGACAAAATGGCAATGAACCGGCCGCCGCCTTTGAACTGGTAACCGGCGATAACCATGTAGGCGATAATGATGGTTACGGTGCCAAGCACCTTGGCCAACTGGCTGTACCGCTTTTCGAGAAGATCCGTCAGCGTGTATTGCGCAATGCGGCGCACACGTGCGGCGATCATGTAAATAACCAGGATGCCAATCCAGGCGCCGGCGGAGAACCAGAGTTCCGATATACCGGTGCGAAAAGTCAGACCCGCGGTGCCAAACAGACTGCCCGACCCGATCCAGGTGCAAACCAGCGTCGCGACCAGCATGTAGACCGGCACGCTGCGTCCGGCAACCATGAAATCTTCGGCCGATTTGACCGTACGGCTCTTGTAAACACTGATACCCAGCAGCATCAGGACATAGGCAACAACAACAACGATATGGGTCATTTGAGTCCTCGCTCGCGAACGCAATTCGGTTTCGGCCGGGTCGGCGTGCGGTCGCCAGTTTATTGTCAGAATTTGTCTTCGCGGCGGACCGGGCCAGGTGGCTGCGCCAAAGGTACCATACGAGGCGGTGGTTCCCGCAGCTGATAGGCATCGCCTGAACTGTCAGCTAAAATGCAGCTGCTGCGCGATAATCGCCGGCGGCAGAAGAAATCTATAAAACAAGAAGAACCGGAGAGGTCCATGAATTCACCACCGGCGCTACCGCAACTGACCATCAAGGCGATACTGCTTGGCGTCGTGCTCTCTGCTGTACTTTCCGGTGCAAATGCTTACCTGGGTTTGTTTGCCGGCTTGACGGTATCGGCATCCATTCCTGCCGCCGTTATCTCGATGGCCATACTGAGGATGTTCAAGACTTCCAATATTCTTGAAAACAACATTGTGCAGACTGCAGCGTCAGCGGGTGAGTCGCTTGCCGCTGGCGTGATCTTCACAATTCCGGCACTGATCATTCTCGGCTATTGGGACGTCTTCGACTACTGGTGGGTCAGCGCCATTGCCGGCCTCGGTGGCCTGCTCGGTGTGATGTTCACGATTCCATTGCGCCGGTCGCTGATTGTCGAACAGAACCTCGCGTACCCGGAGGGTGTTGCGACCGCCGAGGTCCTCAAGGTGGGCGATGACCCTTCCGGCGGGATCAGGTTCCTCGCCATGGCCGCAGTCACCGGCGCGGTAATCAAATTCGCCGCCACGGGCTTGAAAATTCTCACCGGCACTGCGCAGGCAGCGCGCTATTTCGGCAGTTCGACGATCGGCTATGTCGGCGTTAACCTGTCACCGGCATTGATCAGCGTCGGCTTTATCGTTGGCCTGAATATTGCCGTGCTGGTATTCGCCGGCGGTGCGATTTCCTGGTACTTAGGGATTCCGATCTATTCGGCATTCTTTCTCGACAGCAGCCCCGAACTGGCTGCCATGCATGCTGCCGGGGCCAGCGCGGAGGACCTGTCCGGCGCGATCTGGAGTCAGCAGATTCGTTATCTCGGCGTCGGCTCCATGGTTGTCGGCGGCGTGTGGGCACTCATCTCTATGCGCGGCTCACTGGTCGACGGCATCAGGAGTGGTCTTGCACAATACAAGGCGGGCCCGACGGCAGTAACGAACCATACCGAACGGGATATGCCGATGAACTTCGTAATGATCGGCATTGGTGTTTTCGTCATCCCAATATTCATTCTGTATCAGAACATCGTGTCCAACTTGGGCATCAGTATTTCGATGACCCTGATCATGGTCATCGCCGGATTCCTGTTTTCTTCGGTAGCAGGCTACATGGCCGGTCTCGTCGGTTCGTCCAACAATCCGATCTCCGGCATTACTATTGCGACCATCCTGTTCGCGTCGCTGATTTTGCTGGCGATGATGGGCGCCGATTCCGGCATCGGGCCTTCTGCGGCAATCATGATCGGCGGCGTGGTTTGCTGTGCTGCGGCAATTGCCGGTGACAATATGCAGGACCTGAAGGCAGGGTATATTCTCGGCGCGACGCCGTGGAAGCAACAGGTCATGCAGGGCGTTGGCGTGCTCTCGGCCGTATTCGTCATGGCACCCATCCTGAACCTGCTGCTGCAGGCATACGGCATCGGTGTGCCAACCGCGGAACATCCCAATCCTTTATCAGCACCGCAGGCTACGCTGATGGCTTCGGTCGCGCAGGGCGTGTTTCAAGGCGGCCTGCCGTGGACCATGGCGTTAATCGGCGCAGTCGTCGGCGTCCTCGTGATCATCACCGACGAAATTCTGAAGGCGAAGGGCTCATCTTTTCGCGCTCCGGTGCTCGCTGTCGCCGTTGGCATTTACCTGCCGCTGGAACTCTCGTCTGCAATTTTAGTGGGTGGCCTGATCGCGCATTTCGCTGCGAAGGTGCACGCGCGCCGCGGGGTCGACGGTGAGAAAAGCATGCGCCACGGCATGTTGTTCGCCGCCGGCCTGATCACCGGTGAGGCACTCGTTGGCATCCTGATGGCAATCCCGATCGTGCGCTCAGGTAACCCGGATGTGTTCGCGCTTGGCGAATCCCTGCAGTTTGGCGGCGGTGTGGGAATGGTGGTTATTGGCATGGTCTGTTTCTGGATGTACCGCGTCGCCGCTGCAAAATCGGAGTAAAAAAACCTGATGCTTGATTACGAAAAACTTGGCGCCTTCTATCTCGGAAAACGGCATGACACCGAAGCAGATGAGCGTACCGATGACCTGGTGTTGTATGACGCCAAAGATTTAAACACTCACGCGGTGATCATCGGCATGACCGGGTCAGGTAAGACCGGACTCGGCATTGGCATACTCGAAGAGGCTGCCATGGACAATATCCCCGTGATCGCAATCGATCCGAAGGGCGACCTTGGCAACCTGATGCTCACGTTTCCGAAATTTGATGCGGATAGTTTCAAGCCGTGGATCAATACGCGCGCCGCGAGCGACAAGGGTCAGACACCCGACGAATATGCCAAGGGCCAGGCGGCTCTGTGGAAAAAGGGACTCGCCGGTTCCGGACAGGACGGCGCACGCATCAAGAAGTTTCGCGAGAAAACCGATGTAAACATCTACACGCCGGGCAGCAACGCCGGGCAGCCAGTTTCCGTTTTGCAGTCGTTCACGGCGCCTAAGCGCGTGTTAATGGAAGACGGCGATCTCTATCGCGAACGGGTTCAGGCAACGGCAACCAGCATTCTTTCTCTGCTGGGAATCGATGCAGACCCGATTACCAGTCGCGAGCATATTCTAATTTCGCAGATTCTTGATCATGCCTGGCAGGATGGCCGCGACCTCGACATCGCTGCACTGATCGCAGCCATTCAGACACCGCCGATCAATCGGGTTGGCGTGATGGACATTGAATCGTTCTATCCGTCAAAAGATCGCTTCGGCCTCGCCATGCGCCTGAATAATCTCCTGGGAGCACCCGGCTTCAGCGTGTGGATGGAGGGTGAAGCCCTGGACTCCGGCAGGCTGCTCTATACCGAGGAAGGCAAACCCCGCATATCGGTCATGTCGATTGCGCATCTCGATGAAAACGAGCGCATGTTCTTTGTGGCCATGCTGCTGAATGATCTGATCGCATGGATGCGGGCACAGCAGGGCACCTCGAGTCTGCGTGCGATCCTGTACATGGACGAAATATTTGGCTACATGCCGCCGGTCGCGAATCCTCCGACCAAACGACTGCTGCTGACGCTGCTCAAACAGGCACGTGCCTATGGCCTGGGACTGGTGCTGTCGACGCAGAATCCGGTTGACCTGGACTACAAGGGCCTCTCGAACACCGGCACATGGTTTATTGGCCGGCTGCAGACAGAGCGCGACAAGGCGCGTGTTATGGAGGGTCTCGAAGGCGCAAACCAGGGTGGGGCATTCGACCGGCAGCGCATGGAGAGAACGCTTGCCGGCCTCGGTAAGAGACGATTCCTTTTGCATAACGTGCACGAAGAAGACACCGTCGTTTTCAACACGCGCTGGGTCATGTCTTATCTCGCCGGGCCACTGACACGCGACCAGATCAAGATCCTCATGGCGGACCGAAAATCCGCTGTGACAGATGCGGGTGCAAGCCCTGCATCCAAACCGGCGGCAACCGGTGGAGATGCGCCGGTGATGGCGCCGTCAATCAGGCAGTTCTATCTACCGGCTGCCGGTGAGGGTCTGCAGTATTTCCCACGGCTGGTCGCTGCCAGCGACATGACCTTCAGCAATGCGCGTTACGATGTGAACGATCGCCAGGAACAGCTGTTCACCGTTGAGTTTGAAGATGGGCCTGTCGCCGTTGACTGGGATAACGCGGAGACCCTGGACTTGCTGCCTGATAACCTGGTCAGTGACGGGGAGGCCAGCGGGACCTATGCCGAGCTGCCGGCCGTTGCGGCGAACGAAAAAAAATATACCGGCTGGAGTCGCGAGTTCAAACGCTGGTTGCGCCAGAATCAAACCATCACCCTGTATCGCAGCAAAAAATACAAACTGACGTCTACGGCGGGCGAAACCGAAGGGGACTTTCGAATTCGTTTGCAACAACTTGCCAACGAACGGCGCGATGTCGCTGTTGGCAAGCTGAGAAAACGTTATGCAACGAAGGCGACGACGCTCGAAAACCGGCTGATGCGCGCACAGCAGGCCATCGAACGCGAACAACAACAATCCAGCAAGAAAAAGATCGACACCGCAATTTCATTCGGTACGGCCATTCTCGGCGCCGTACTGGGACGCAAGAAATTTACAAGTGCATCGGCAAGCAAAATGGGCACGGCCATTCGCAGCGCGTCGGGCGCACGCAAGGAAGCCGGGGACGTCGCGCGCGCCAAGGCGACTGCGAAAAAAGTTCGCGACGACCTGACTACGCTCGAAAACAATCTGCAGCAGGAAGTTGACGCGCTGGATGACGCCTATGACGCCCAGACAGAAGAACTTAAGGAAGTGGAGGTAAAGGCCAAGGCGACCGATATCAGCGTGCCTTTGATTGGATTGCTGTGGATGCCTTACCGTGACAAAGGTGACGGCCGGCTGGATTCGGCCTGGTAGGATTACGCCGGTCAGAGCACGCTTTCAGGAATCGAGCTGAAACAACTCCCTGCTGGCCGCACTTCCCTGCAAGGACTCGGAAAAAACGACCTGATCATGCACCGCATCGGCTGCATATAATGTCATCAGGCCGTCAACGTCTGCGTCATTAAAACAGTCGACCCACTCTTTGATGACTTTTTCTGATGCCATGTGCGCGTGCTGCCAAATAATCCAGCCTTGCAAACCAGCCCAATTGAAATTTATTGCCCCACGCACGCACCAGCGTAGGCAAGCGTCTCGTTGGCGTTCTCGAGCTGACAGTCGTTTTCGTAGGTAACGCCGTTTAGTCCACAGACCGGCTGATAAACGCGGGGGCAGTTGCGACCCTGTGCTTCACATAGACCGGCATGCATTATTCGTTCGCCGGCACGCTCTGCGAGGCAGGCATTGCCGTAGGTCAGGTCATCGGCACCGCAGACAGGAACGTACAGGCTTGGGCAGGGGCGCATGTTACACGCGCCCTCTGTAACGACGTCGACACCCGCCGCTTGTGCTTCACAGGCGTTATCGAAGCTGGTGCCGTCCGGTCCGCAGACCGGTATGTAAATCTTCGGACAGTTGGCGACGTCGCATACCCCGGATCGCTGCACAGGAACCCGGTCGAGATCTGCCTCGCAACGGTTCTGATAGGTCCTGGCATTGACACCGCAAACCGGATCGTATTCGGCCGGACAGCCGGTGTCTGCACAGGCGCCCAGGTCCTGGATCTCGACACCGGAGGCGCTCGCAAAGCAAACGTTGCTGTAGGTGTTACCGTCGATTCCGCACACCGGCTCAAAATCGTCCGGGCAACTTTCTATTGCGATGGCACAGGCGCCTGACGTCACTTCTTCTATACCGGCAACCGCAGCAAGACACTCGTTTCCATAGGTATTGCCATCGTTACCGCATACCGGTTCGAATACTTCCGGGCAAAGCTCGCCGGCGAGGGGTGCATCTTCGGGCGAGGTCCCCGGTAATGGCGCCACCGTGGGGCATTCCCCCTGACCCACAACTTGCGCACCTGCGACACGTGCAACACAGTCGTTGGAATAGGTTCTGCCGTCGCTGCCGCACACCGGGTCATATTGCATCGTGCAGGCAATCGCGTCTTTCGGCACGGCCGGCTCCTCCTGGGCAACCGTTGGCTCTGCGAAACAGAACAACGGTAGCAGGAGGGAAACGGACATAAGGTACTTAAATTGTTTTCTCATCACGAATTCGCGCAAAAACCATTCTTCCATTAGATGCGAGTTGCCACCTATTGTTCAACCCATTAATCGTTCAGTTTGCGGCAACCGCCGAACCCCAGTAGTTATAACAAAGCACTTTAATGCCGGGAATATACATGCGTTCATCAGCATTCACGCGAAATCCACCTGCTTGCAGAAGACTTGGAATGTCGCGATTCATTTCGCAGCCGCCTGCAATTTTTCGCCAGGCGGGATTAAGCCGGTTTTGCCACCGGGCAACATCCTGGTCCGGCGCCAGCCCATGCTCGCAATACAAAAGTCTGCCATGCGGTTTTAACACTCGCCGCATTCCGTCAAGTGCTGCTACAGCATCGGGGATCGTGCATAACGAATAGGTTACGAGCACCGAGTCAACACTGTCATTTTCCAGCGGGATTTCTTCGCCCGGCAAATCAATCAACTCGACATCGATCGGCGACGCCTCGATCAGCGATGCCGCCCTGGACCGCATGCCGGCAGATGGCTCGAGTCCCCATATCTTGCTGACCTTCCCGGCTCGATAAAACGGCAAATTCAGCCCGCTGCCAAAACCGATTTCGAGGACGGTCCCCTCGGCCAGTGGCACTATCTTTTGTCGCTGTTTCTGATTTGGACTGGTTGAGCAAACCCTGTCGATAAGTCCGGGCAGAACGCGTTCACGATAAATACCCATAACTCAATCAGCGGACGTCGTGCTCAACGGTTCCGCTCGCAATGCAACCAGGTCACCGATACTGACCAGGTCGTAGCCCTCTTCTGTTAACAACGGCAACGCTTCCTCAAGAAAATCCAGCGTGCCGGTATACGGGTGCCCTATACCGACCGCAAAACCCTGCTGCCGTGCGAGTTTTTTCAAACGCGCGAACTCCCTAACCAGCGTCTCCGGCTCCGGGTCCGGATCGAGGAACACATCTCGTCGCAGCGCGGGCACGCCGCTTTCGTTAGCAACCCGCAGCGCAACGCTTTCTGCAGTGGTATAGCTATCCACAAAAAACAGGTTGCCCCGATCCAGGATTTCTTCCATCAACCAGCCCATATGACCCGGGTGGCGAGTCAACAAGCTGCCGCGGTGGCTGTTGACGCCAACGACATGTGGCACCGCGTCAATACTGCTGGCAAACGCCTGCAGGAATTGCTGTCGGGACATATCCAGCAACAGACTGCCACCGACCGCACTGCGATCCTGTTCTGCCTGCAACGGCAGATGCAGCAGCACCTCCTTGCCATGGGCATGCGCAAATTTGGCGAGATAAGCATCCCGTGGTGTATTCGGCAAAATGGCGTAGGAAATGGGGCCCGGCAAGTTAATGGCGCGTTCGCCAGCAGCCTTCTGGTAGCCGAGGTCGTCAATGATAATTGCTATGCGGGGTGGCCCCGTTTCAGCAGCAGCGCAGGTACCGGCCAGCATCAGTATCAGGGCCTGCCAACAACGCTTCAGTGTTTTATTGACGTCTTGCCGCGCCATTCGAATGGTTTTCCGGGATCTGTTTAGTCGAGTGCCAGTGATTGCAGAATAGGGCGATTGCGCAGTAACTCGAGTGCTTCCAAGAGCTGCGCATCTCCCTCGCGATCAAGCATTGTGCGCAGGCTCTGATCGGGGTGTTGCCCGGAGTCTTCTATATAGACATCCGGCTGCACGCCAACGTCATTAATTGAATCTCCGGACGGCGTAAAATAGTGCGACGTCGTCAGCTTGATGGCTCGCCCTTTCGATAACGGCATTACGGTTTGCACGAGGCCTTTGCCGAATGTCTTGGTACCAACAATCGTTGCGCGATTGTGATCCTGCAACGCCCCCGCAACAATCTCTGACGCCGAAGCGGAGCCACCGTTGACGAGCACGGCAATGGCGGCGCCATCGAGAATATCCCCTTCCTGCGCACTGCGTGTGAATTGCGATTCCGGCGAGCGACCGTGTGCAGATACAATTACGCCATCGTTCAGAAACAGGTCGGTTATTTCGACCGCGGCTTCCAGCACGCCGCCCGGGTTGTTGCGCAAATCAAGAATCATTCCGGTCAGCATGTTCCCGGTGTTCTGTTGTGCTTCCTGCATCATCTCGTCCAGCGCACGAGACACTTCGTCGGTCGTCGTCTGGTTGAACTGGCTGAGCCGGAGATAGGCGACGGATCCATCCAGGATCTCGTGACGCACGCTAATAACATCTATTTTTTTACGTGTAAGCCGAAAGTCCAGCGGGTCATCGAAACCGGAGCGTCGTACGCGCATCGAGACCAACGTGCCGGGTCGGCCGCGAAGTTTTTGAATCGTCTCTGCAAGGCCATTTTCGGCGACCGAATGATCATCAATTGCGATAATCTCATCGCCAGCCAAGACGCCCGCCTTTTGAGCGGGCGTTCCGTCGATCGGGGCCACGATCAGTATGGCACCGCCAACAACGCTGACCTCGATACCAACGCCCGTGTAGCGGCCGCTGGTGCTGACCCGGATATCTTTGTACTCATCCGCATCAAGAAAAGCCGAATGCCGGTCCAGATCCGACACCATGCCGCGAATCGCTTTTTCGAGCAGCACGTTGTCGTCGATGGGCTCAACATAATCCCGTTTGACGCGCTCCATGACCTCCGCAAGCAGGTGCGCCTGCTCCCACGGCAAATCGCGAGCTTCGGCATTTGCCCGGCTGTTTATGGCCCCTCCGCCCAATGACAGGCTGACACCGAGGATAGTGCCAATGACCAGGACGAGGATTGCTCTTATTCTTATCGACATAGGTTGGTACTGAACTTAACTGTTACCGAGCCAGTCTTGCAAGTCAGCACCGCTTGCCAGCAGCGCCTGACCGGCTGGTGGCTAGCGCTGACCGGGCTGCCGCGACACCCACGTACGGGGGTTCATCGGCTTCGCGCCCTGCCGGACTTCGAAATACAGGCCGGTTTGCTGCTGACCGCCACTGTCGCCAACGGTGGCGATGACGTCTCCGGGCGCAACCCAGTCGCCCGCACTTTTTAACGTGGATTCGTTGTAGCCATAGAGTGTCATGTAGGAATCACCGTGATCGACGATCACCAGGAGACCCATTCCGGCGAGCCAGTCCGCGAAAACCACCCTGCCATGATAGATTACACGAACTTCCTGACCCCGTGGCGCGGACAACACAACGCCGTTCCACGTCAATCCGCCGGCCCGTGGCTGCCCGAAGTCGTTAATCATTCTGCCGGCAATGGGCCAGGTCAAATTGCCTTTGAGACTGCTGAACGGCTCTTCCGATGTAATCGGATAGTCAGACAGGATGCTTGTCAGCTCGATGATGAGGCGCGCGAGGTCCTGCTCCTGGGCCGCAAGGCGTTCAATCTCCGAGCCCTCTTCAGCGATCCTGGATTTGAGGGATGCGAGCAGCTGCTGGCGTTTCTCCTGCGCACCCTGCAACTCCGAAAGCTCGGCGTAACGTGCCCGCGCCAGGCCCGCAAGCCGCGCTTCCTCGGTGGCTGCCTGCTCCCTGAGTTCAGTCAGGTCGGCAATATGCCCGTTGACCGACTCTATGTTAGCGCCACGAAACTCGCTCATATAACGGTAATAGGTCATGAGCCGGCCCAGCGTCGCCGGGTCATGCTGATTCAGGAGCAGCTTGATACGCTCCTGCTCACCACTGGTGTACGCGGCCACTACCTGCGCCGAGAGCTGGTCTGCTTCCGCAGCCAATTCTGTTTCCTTGATGGAAAGCTTGGCTGACAGATCTGCCTTCTTCTTTTCGCTGAAGGTCCGCTGTCTTTCGAGCTCTTTAACGCGTGCTCGCTTTTCCGCGATCTGTATCTCGGAGCCCTGTAACTCCCCCGTGATGCGATCTCTCTCGGAGGCCCGTTTGTCCATATTGACCTTGAGCGCGCTGATTTTCTCGCGCACGGCTTCCAGTTCTCGCTCTTTGATTTTGGCCAGGCCCGTATCCTGGGCCAAAACCGGGGCCGCCAGGCACAGGACAACGACAAGGGTGATTCGACGAACACAAATCATGGGCTGAAGTGTAAATGCAATGCTCATCATTACACCAGCGGCTTCCCGGCACTGGTATACTGGGGGATTCGCCCGCAACTGCAGACCACCTTAGGAATTGCAATTGAATTAGCCGGTATCGGCCCGGTCCAACTCGTTCCGCGACACCGCACATCTGTTTTTGGAAAACCATGAATACCTTTCTTGAATTTGCATCAAACCACATGATTCTCGTCACCGCCCTGATGATCAGCTTTTTCGTGCTGATTTTTTCCGAACTTCGGCGCAAGGCGAGCGGAATTACGAACGTCGAACCACAGGCTGCCGTCAGCCTCATCAATGCGGACGCGGTTGTCATCGACCTGCGCGGCGCCGACGCCTATGCTCGCGGCCATATTGTCGGAGCAAAGAACATTCCCTTTGACGAACTCGAGGCACATCAGGACAAGATCGACAAATACAAAAGTAAAGCCATTCTTGCGGTGTGTGACTCGGGCATGACATCTGCGCGAGCGGTTACTACGCTGCGCAAGTCGGGCGTCGAAAGCATATACGGACTCAAAGGCGGCGTTTCGGCCTGGACACAGGCGAATCTGCCGCTCGTTACCGGTAAGAAAACCAAGGGTAAGAACAAAGGTTAGCGAGAACGGCCCACTGTGCGCAGATCGGCGAGAGCGGCGGCAATGACATCCAGCGACTCCACGACAGTAGTAATGTATAGCACGGAGCAGTGCCCGTTTTGCCTTGCCGCGCGTATGTTGCTTAAAAAGAAAGACGTTCCATTTGAGGATATTCTCGTCAGTGAAAATGCGGAGCTGCGCGCACGGATGGAACAATTGAGCGGACGCAGTACGGTACCTCAGATCTTCATTAATGACGAACCGATCGGCGGCTTCGATGAACTGTATGCCCTGGATCAACGGGGCCAACTCGATAAGTTACTTGGCGGCTGACAGGGTTCGGACAACCTTCAGCCACACTACAATCGAATTAATTAACTAACAGGATACAAGCATGGCAGAGAGTGATGAAAAGGCGCCCGAGAGGCAGCTCGCGATTCAGAAAGTTTACGTCAAGGATTTTTCCTTCGAGTCACCGCACACCCCCCAGGTGTTCGCGAAAACCGACTGGTCGCCAAAAACAGACCTGAACCTGCGTAGCTCGCATTCCAGCATATCCGACAATACGCACGAAGTTGTTCTGGCGGTCACGGTTGAGGCGAAGGAAGACGACAAGACAATGTTCCTGGTTGAGTTGCACCAGGCGGGAATATTTCATATGTCTGGCTACGGCGAAGAGGAGATGAAGGCCCTGGTAGGCAGTTTTTGTCCGAATATACTGTTCCCGTATGCGCGTGAGGCGATTGCCTCGATGATATCCAGGGGTGGATTTCCGGAATTTGTCCTGCAGCCGATAAATTTCGATGCGCTCTACGCGCAGGGAATCGCTCAGGCTGAGGCCCGCGCCGCCACGGAGGCATCCGGTAGTAATGGCGGAAACGCCGGCTGAGTTTGCGGCAGATGCCAGCCAATAAACCGCCCATTGCGGTTCTCGGTGCCGGATCATGGGGCACAGCACTGGCGCTGCAGTTTGCACGCAGCGGCAGATTGGTGCGCCTGTGGGGCAGGGACCGTGATCAGCTGCGGGCAATCGATATGAGCCGCTGCAACAACCGCTATCTGCCGGGTGCCGAGTTTCCTGAGAATATCCACGTCGCCAATGATTTACAGGATTGCGTGGCCGGCGCAAAAGATATCCTGATTTCGGTGCCCAGTCATGGATTACGCGAGACGTTGTCGAAAGTCGCACCCATGCTCGACGAGGGAGCGCGAATTTGCTGGGCGACGAAAGGCTTTGAGCTGTCGACCGGCAAATTGCCGCATCAGGTCGCGCAAGAGGTGCTCGGTGACGAACAGCCCATCGCCGTATTGTCAGGTCCGACATTCGCAAAGGAAGTTGGCGACGGCTTGCCGACGGCAATGACCATTGCTGCCAACGATGCCGCTTTTGCCGGCGAGTTGGCAACGACTTTGTCGGGAGACAATTTCCGTGCATACACGTCGGAAGACATGATTGGCGTTGAGGTGGGCGGCGCTGTTAAAAATGTCCTGGCAATAGGTGCCGGTTTGTCGGACGGTCTTGGCTTCGGTGCCAATACCCGAATCGCGCTGATCAATCGCGGCCTGGTCGAGATGATGCGTCTTGGCGTCGCGCTCGGCGCAAATAGCGAGACTTTTATGGGTTTGGCGGGGATGGGCGATCTTGTACTGACCTGTACCGACGACCTCTCACGCAATCGACGTATGGGACTCGCGCTGGCGCGCGGCCAGTCGGTCGAAGAAGCACAGGATGAGATTCAGCAAGTGGTAGAAGGCGTGCTCGCCGCGAAAGCCGTCAAAGAGGTTGCGGAGAAAGCACAGGTTGTCATGCCCATCTGTGATGAGATCTATCGAATCCTTTATGAGGGCGTTGCTCCACGTGAAGCGGTTGGTACTTTGATGCGCAGAGGCCTTAAGCCGGAATAGCTTAGTCCCGCCCGGCAAAATTCAGCTGTCGCCACGCCTCGTAAACCATCACCGCTGCGGCATTCGACAGGTTGAGACTGCGACTTTCCTTGAGCATCGGCAATCGTAGTGTGTGTCCTGGTGGCAGAGAATCCAGAACCGGCTGTGGCAAACCGCGGGTTTCAGGGCCGAAAAGGAATGCGTCGGTTTCGGTAAATGTGGGCGAAGAAAAATCGGTCTCGCCCCGCGTGCTCAGGGCAAAGATGCGAGGATGGTGCAAAGCACTCAGGCACGCGGGGAGATCATCGTGGACGGCAACCTCCGCGAACTCCCGATAGTCCAGACCCGCTCTTTTCAGTCGCGGTTCATCGAGCTCGAAACCGAGCGGCTTGATGAGATGCAGTTTCACACCCGTATTCGCACAAAGGCGTATTATGTTGCCGGTATTCGGAGGAATCTCCGGCTCAAATAAAATAAGACTGAACATAGGCTGTGCATTTTGCATCAATAGGTGTGTAAGATCGCGCGCGATATGAACATATTCGGATGACTTGAACTTCAGTGCCTCCTCCCTCTGTCAAAACCGATTTCTGCGGACTGAAACTTGATTCACCGATTGTGCTGTTATCCGGCTGCGTTGGTTTCGGCGAGGAATATACCCGCATCGAGGGTTTTTCAAACAGGGACGTCGGCGCAATTGTTCTCAAAGGTACAACGCTCGAGCCGCGACTCGGCAATCCGCCGCACCGGGTTTACGAAACGCCGATGGGTATGCTCAATGCAATTGGGCTGCAAAACCCGGGCGTAGATAAAGTTGTCGATGA
>JBPCYD010000078.1:0-7194 GCA_051007895.1 Woeseiaceae bacterium | reverse complement strand
AACTGAGAGCGGCGGGTAGTGCTGCGAAAGTGGCGGAATTGGTAGACGCGCTGGATTTAGGATCCTGTGGGGCAACCCGTGAGAGTTCGAGTCTCTCCTTTCGCACCAGGCTCCCTGGTGTCTCGTTCCATTTCATTGTTTTGTAAGGTTAAATTTGCTATTCGGCTCGGCCTATCCGTGTTGATCCGAGAGACAGTCAAAAGGGTTTAGAGAAGATGCAGGTCACCGTCGAATCGACCGGAACGCTGGAACGACGCATGCGCGTGGAGCTTCCTGCCGAACGTATCGAAAAAGAAGTCGAGAACAGACTCAAACGCGTTGGTAAAACGGCCAAATTAAAAGGTTTTCGACCCGGAAAGATCCCGCCGAAAGTCATTAAGCAGCACTACGGTTCACAGGTTCGACAAGAAGTGCTTTCCGATCTCATGGGCCAGAGCTACCGCGATGCTGTGCAGCAGGAAAATCTGAGCCCGGTGGCACAGCCGCAAATCGAGCCTGAAGTTACCGACAATAGTGATGCCTTTGTCTACACCGCAACATTCGAGGTGTTGCCGGAGGTCAGCCTGAAAGGGCTCGACAAGATCGAGGTCACCGTTCCGGAAGTCGATATCAGTGACTCTGACAGGGATGACATGCTCGACAATCTGCGTCGGCAAAAAGCAGAATGGGCTGTCGTCGATCGTGCCTCGGCAGAGGGCGATCGAGTGATTGTCGATTTCGACGGACAATTGAAAGGCGAGACGATCGAGGGCGGTAAGGGTACGGAGGTGCCGGTGGTGCTGGGTGAAGGACAGATGTTGCCTGACTTCGAAAAGGCGCTTTATGGAATTAAGGCAGACGACGAGAAGTCATTCAAGGTCAAGTTTCCAAAGGACTACCAGGCCGAGGATTTGCAGGGCAAGAAGGTCGAATTCGCCATCAAGGTGCATCGGGTCGAGGAGCAGGAATTGCCACCGCTCGATGATGATCTGGCCGAGGCATACGGCGTTACCGAAGGTGGTCTCGACAAATTGAGGAACGATGTGATCGAAAACATGGAGCGGGAGGCAGAGCAAAAAGTCCGCAGTGAAGTTCGCGAGCAGGCAATGACAGGGCTACTGGATGCCAATCCGCTGGACGTTCCAGGTGCAATGATCGAGCAGGAAGCCCATTCGATGCAGCACGAAGCGATGCGCCAGTATGGCATCGAGGACCATTCCCAGGCGCCACCCGTCGACAACTTTCGCGAAAACGCCGAGAAGCGAGTGCGTCTGAGCCTGTTGATCAGGCAGGTCATCGACGAAAACGATATTTCCATTGACGCCGAGCGCCTGCGAGCGCGCGTCGAGCAGTTGTGCGCCGGATATGAGAACCCGGAGGAGATCGTTGCCAGTTACCTGAGTAATCCGCAGATCATGGCGCAGATCGAACCGATGGTGCTCGAAGAGCAAGCCATTGAGTGGCTCGTTGCGAACGGCAAGGAGAAGAAAAAGAAGATCGGGTTCAAGGAATTTATGAAACCCGACGAGTAGAATTTAGAAACATCAATCGTCAGATCGGTTGATGACTTGTCACGGTACAGATGATTACAGGTAATCAAATGAGCGCAAAAGCATTGAATCTCGTTCCAATGGTGGTCGAACAAACTGCCCGTGGAGAACGTTCCTACGACATATACTCCCGGTTGCTAAAGGACCGTCTGATCTTTATCGTCGGGCCGGTCGAAGACCATATGGCCAACCTCATTGTTGCGCAGCTGCTGTTTCTCGAATCCGATAATCCTGACAAGGATATTCAGCTCTACATTAATTCGCCCGGTGGTTCGGTAACCGCGGGACTTTCCATTTACGATACGATGCAGTTCGTCAATTGTGATGTTTCGACCATCTGCGTTGGCCAGGCGGCTAGCATGGGAGCACTGTTGCTGGGTGGTGGTACCAAAGGCAAACGTTATGCCCTGCCGCACTCGCGCATTATGGTTCACCAGCCGAGCGCCGGTTACCAGGGCCAGGCTACGGACATCGATATCCACGCGAAAGAAGTCCTGGAATTGAAGCGCAAATTGAACGAGATCATGTCGAAGAGTACCGGTCAACCCGTTGAAACTATTGAAAAAGATCTCGAACGGGACAATTTCATGAGCGGCGAGGCGGCGGTCAAGTATGGTCTCATCGATACGGTTCTGGGGAACCGGACCGAGATGAGTGCATCTAAGAAGGACGATTCCAAATAAAATCAGTGGTTTATCACCACTATTCCTGATAGTTGAGACATGGCGCTTTGCACCCTTAAAGTGCGCATGTTATATAAACGTGCAGTCGTAACAGACTGATTTTTGGTCGCAGAGGCAGGCAGTTATGGGCGATGACGCTCGTGGTAAGAATGAGGACGGCAAACTTCTCTATTGTTCTTTTTGCGGCAAGAGCCAGCACGAAGTCCGCAAACTGATTGCCGGACCGTCCGTATTCATTTGCGATGAATGCGTAGAACTCTGCAATGACATTATTCGTGAAGAACTCGAGGACGCCAGTGATACCGGCCGCGACAAGCTGCCGAAACCGCAGGAAATCAAATCGATTCTCGATGAATATGTGATCGGCCAACAGCGTGCCAAGAAAGTGCTGGCCGTCGCCGTATACAACCATTACAAACGACTCGATGACCGTGCCGGAGATCGCAAAGACGATATCGAGCTCGCGAAGAGCAATATCCTGCTGATCGGACCGACCGGATGTGGCAAAACCTTGTTGGCTGAGACGCTGGCACGCCTGCTGAATGTTCCGTTCACAATCGCGGATGCGACCACGCTCACCGAAGCCGGCTATGTCGGTGAGGATGTCGAGAACATTATCCAGAAGCTGTTGCAAAAGTGCGATTACGATGTCGACAAGGCCCAGACCGGTATTGTCTATATTGATGAAATTGATAAGATTTCTCGAAAGTCCGACAACCCTTCGATTACCCGAGATGTCTCCGGCGAAGGTGTGCAGCAGGCATTACTTAAACTGATCGAGGGCACGATCGCTTCAGTGCCGCCGCAGGGTGGCAGAAAACACCCGCAGCAGGAGTTCCTGCAGGTCGATACCGGCAATATCCTGTTCATCGTAGGCGGTGCTTTTGCCGGCCTGGAAAAGATCATTATGGATCGTTCTTCAAAGAGCGGTATCGGCTTTGTCGCGGACGTGAAAACCGATGCGGAAGAACAGAATGTCGGTGAGTTGCTGCACGACGTCGAGCCGGAAGACTTGATCAAATTCGGTTTGATCCCTGAGTTCGTTGGCAGGCTACCGGTAGTGGCAACACTTGAAGAACTGGATGAAGATGCTCTTATCAGTATCCTGGAAGAGCCAAAGAACGCATTGACCAAACAGTATCGTAAGCTTTTCGATATGGAAGGGGTCGAGCTGGAATTTCGTCAAGATGCTTTACGCGCCGTGGCTCATCGAGCGATGAAACGCAAGACGGGTGCTCGTGGTTTGCGGACTATTCTCGAGAGTGTCTTGCTGGATACGATGTACGATCTGCCATCTTCGACTAGTGCCAAAAAGGTCGTGTTGGACGAGGCGGTGGTCAATGGTGAGACCAAGCCATATGTCATTCATGAGTCCGACGAGCCGCCGACGGTCAACATCGAGCAGCAGGAACGCGCGACAGGATCCGACAACTAATACGGGTCGGGTGTAGAGCGCGGCTCTATTTTAGATTTGTCTCTTTTGACTTGGGTAAAGAGGCATGTTTGCAGCGATTTCGATATTCAGGATTTTTTCACCCGCGCCGATAGCGTATTGGCGGGCAGTGCTTTCCAAAAGTACTGCCCAAAAGGGGCGTCCGTCCTGCTTGATAATAGCGGAATCGGACATATGTCCCGAACCATGAAAACATACCCAGCACAAGCAAGGATCTTATAAGTGTCTGAAAAAGATTTGACGGTTGATAGCGAAATTGAACTCCTCGATGAAGTCATCGAGGACAATGTGAGAGGAATACCGGTACTGCCACTGCGAGATGTCGTGGTATACCCGCATATGGTCATTCCGCTTTTCGTCGGGCGAGAGAAATCGATCGTCGCCCTTGATCGCGCCATGAACAGCGGCAAGAAGATTCTCCTTATCGCGCAGCAGGCTGCTGACATGGACGATCCAGCGCCGGAAAATCTTTACGACGTGGGAACGTTGGCGACGATCCTGCAACTGCTCAAGCTGCCGGATGGCACAGTCAAAGTACTGGTCGAAGGCGGCGAGCGCGCCAGTGTTGACGAGTTGATCGTTACTGACCACTTTTCAGCGGAAATTACGATACTCGCGGAGCAAGACCGTCACGATGAACGTGAGGTCGATGTGCTGGTGCGATCGATCATTGCGCAGTTCGAGCAATACGTAAAATTAAACAAGAAGGTGCCGCCGGAAATCCTGACATCACTGTCCGGCATCGATGAGCCCGGCAGGTTGGCCGATACGGTGGCTGCACATATGGCGCTGAAACTGGCGGAGAAACAGCGCGTCCTGGAAATCCAAGATGTCAAAGTACGCCTCGAGCAAATCCTTGGCATCATCGAGGGCGAGATTGACGTCCTGCAGATTGAGAAACGCATTCGTGGCCGCGTTAAACAACAAATGGAAAAAAGTCAGCGCGAGTACTACCTGAATGAGCAAATGAAAGCGATTCAGAAAGAGCTCGGCGAAATGGAAGATGCGCCAAATGAGTTGGCCGACCTCGAGAACAAAATTGAAAAGGCGGGCATGACAAAGGAGGCCAAGGAAAAGGCGACCTCCGAGTTGAACAAACTCAAGCTCATGTCTCCCATGTCGGCAGAAGCTACGGTCGTTAGAAACTATGTTGACTGGCTGTTAAAAGCCCCCTGGAAAAAACGCAGCAAGGTGTTAAAAGATCTTAGCCGGGCGGAAGAGGTGCTCGAAGAAGATCACTATGGACTCGAAAAGGTCAAGGAGCGGATCCTTGAGTACCTGGCCGTGCAGTTGCGAGTGAAGCGTCTTAAGGGACCCATTCTTTGCCTCGTAGGGCCACCGGGAGTCGGCAAAACCTCATTAGGGCAAAGTATTGCCCGGGCAACTAATCGAAAATTTGTCCGTATGTCATTGGGCGGAGTCCGTGACGAGGCCGAGATTCGCGGTCACCGCAGAACGTATATCGGATCTATGCCAGGCAAGATTATTCAGAACCTTGCGAAGACCACGGTGAGAAATCCACTGTTTCTTCTGGATGAGGTCGACAAAATGGCTATGGATTTCCGCGGCGACCCGTCGTCAGCGCTCCTCGAAGTCCTGGATCCAGAGCAAAATTCGAGTTTTGCTGACCACTATCTCGAGGTCGATTTCGATCTGTCAGACGTCATGTTTGTATGTACGGCCAACAGCCTGAACATTCCGGCACCGCTGCTCGACAGAATGGAGGTCATTCGCATTCCGGGTTACACCGAGGATGAGAAACTCAACATTGCGACTCGATATCTGATTCCCAAGCAGATGAAAGAGAACGGTCTCAAAGACGATGAACTGTCTATTAGCAAGTCGGCAGTTCTGGACGTGATTCAGCATTACACGCGTGAATCCGGTGTGCGAAATCTTGAGCGGGAAATCTCGAAGATCTGTCGCAAGGTCGTCAAATCGCTATTGCTAAAACCAAAAGACTCAAGGGTTCGAGTTACGCCCAAAAGCATGGAGAAATACCTGGGTGTGCGTCGCTTCCGCTACGGCAAAGCAGAGGACAATGATCAGGTTGGCCAGGTGACCGGCCTGGCCTGGACCGAGGTTGGTGGTGAGCTACTGACAATCGAGGGTGCTGTCGTACCTGGCAAGGGAAAACTGACGCATACGGGCCAGTTGGGTGACGTCATGACCGAGTCAATTCAGGCAGCGATGACCGTTGTAAGGAGCCGTGCCGGGATTCTGGGTATCGATCCGGACTTCCACCAGAAGCTCGATGTGCATGTCCACGTGCCCGAAGGGGCCACGCCAAAGGACGGACCGAGTGCGGGAGTTGGCATGTGTACTGCTCTCGTGTCGGCGTTAACCGACATCCCCGTCAAGAGCGCTGTGGCGATGACCGGAGAGATCACTTTGCGTGGCGAAGTGCTGCCGATTGGGGGCCTTAAAGAGAAGTTGCTCGCAGCCCACAGAGGGGGTATCGAGACGGTGCTGATACCCCAGGAAAACGAAAAGGACCTTGCAGAAATACCGAAGAACATCAAAGACAAACTGGACATAGTTCCTGTGAAATGGATCGATGAAGTTCTTGAGGTGGCTTTGCGACATGTACCCGTGCCTGAAGCCAAATCAGAGGGCGCCAAAGCAGAGTCCGAAGCACCTAAAAAAGACGATAAATCGACCGACATCGCCCGTCCCCACTAAACGCTGAAACCCGCTAAAACACTGGGCTTGTTGACGGTGTTTAGGACGCTTGGTATAAGCTTACGCGAGCTTTGATGCGCCGGAAGCCAAGCGTGCCAAGGCATTGGTGATTTCTTCTGGGATCACCGGCAAAAGGGTAATCGCGTTTGCAAATTCTGGAACGCGCACGGAGATGCGGGACGGTTTTCTAATGGCATTCCGCATTGTTTAATTTTGAATACTTTTAGCAAGGGTGAATGCATGAATAAGGGAGAACTCATTGAGGCGGTTGCGGCGTCGGCAGGCCTGTCGAGAGCGGATGCAACCAAAGCGGTCGACGGTGTGCTTGACAGTGTAACCAGCACGCTCGCGGGTGGCGGTTCAGTCTCGCTCGTTGGCTTCGGTACTTTCTCAGTTAAGGCGCGTGCGGCTCGCATGGGACGCAATCCTCGCACCGGGGAAGCGATCCAAATCAAGGCCAGCAATGTGCCTGGTTTCAAGGCTGGCAAAGCCCTGAAGGATGCCGTAAACTAGCGCGCCCTTCGGGTCGGGGGGTGAAAATCAGGCCTTAACGGCAGGATTTTTTTCGGTTCTGACCCGGAGTTGCGTCCATTTGCTGTAGTCACAGCGGCGACGCAAATACAGATTTTGGGGGCAGTGACCTTTATTGCATTGAAGTCGGCTTAGTTAGATTAACCGACGCAGTCAATTGAGGTCACTGTCCCCGAATTCTGTTTGTTCATCGGGTGCTTAGCTCAGCTGGTAGAGCATCGCCCTTACAAGGCGAGGGTCGGCGGTTCGATCCCGTCAGCACCCACCAGGTTTAGGAGTGGTAGTTCAGCTGGTTAGAATACCGGCCTGTCACGCC
>JBPCYD010000077.1:0-5961 GCA_051007895.1 Woeseiaceae bacterium | reverse complement strand
CCTACGGATTGGGTTGGGACCCGGGATATGGCGGCTGAAGCAGCTCCTACCAGTGCCAAACAATACGTAGGAGCGGCTTTAGCCGCGATTGCATTTATTGCACTAAAGATCAATTTGCACTGACCTGAAACGCGCTACATCGATTGCGGGCAAATTGGCCGCGATATCCCAGGCTCTACACCAGTCCGTAGGAGCGGCTTTAGCCGCGATTACATTTATTGCACAAAAGATCAATTTGCACTGACCTGAAACGCGCTATACCAATTGTGGGCAAATTGGCCGCGATATCTCAAAAACACTAATAAGTCCTTTCCTTTACGTGCGGGCCTGCTATAGTCCGCTCCGTCCTGGCGCCCATCGGTCGGCGCCACACACTCCGAGCCCGCAAATCCGCGGTTGCCGGAGCTCTTAAAGAATTCAATGCCTGGACCGAACCTTAGGTGGTTTATTCCCCCTCGAGTCAGGCGACCCGGAGTACACAATCCAATGTTATTTAACGAACTCGGTCTGACGGCCGAACTGCTGCGTGCGGTCGACGAACAGGGCTATTCGAAAGCCACCCCGATCCAGCAGCGAGCAATACCCCTTATCCTGGAAGGCCGCGATATTCTTGCTGGCGCCCAGACGGGCACAGGCAAGACCGCCGGCTTTACGCTGCCGTTGTTGCAGCACCTGCAAAACTCAAACAGGAATCGACGCAGCATACGTGGTCTGATTCTTACGCCGACGCGCGAACTCGCGGCCCAGGTCGCGGAAAGCGTGCGCAGCTATGGCACCTACCTGCCATTCAGGACAGCCGTGATCTTTGGTGGCGTTAGCATCAATACGCAAATCGCAAAACTCAAAAAAGGGGTGGACGTCGTCGTCGCTACGCCGGGTCGACTGCTCGATCATATGCAGCAAGGAACGATCGATCTGTCGAAAGTAGATTTGCTGGTGCTGGACGAAGCCGACCGAATGCTGGACATGGGGTTCATTCGTGATATTCGCAAGGTCCTGAAGATTCTGCCGGCCGAGCGGCAAAATCTGTTGTTCTCTGCGACTTTTTCAGACGACATTCGCGCCCTCGCGGCGAATCTTCTGGATTCGCCAGTGGAGATTGAAGTAGCGGCACGCAATAAACCCGCAGAACTCGTTAAACAGGTCGTGCATCCTGTCGACAAAAGGCGCAAACGCGAATTGCTGTCTCACCGCATCGGCTCGGAGAACTGGAAACAGGTTCTCGTGTTTACGCGCACCAAACATGGCGCGAATCGACTAGCGAAGCAGTTAAGTGACGATGGTCTGACAGCCGCCGCGATTCATGGCAACAAGTCGCAAACGGCTCGAACCCGCGCTCTAAGCGATTTCAAGGCAAACAAGGTTCGCGTCCTGGTGGCGACAGATATCGCCGCACGTGGTTTGGACATAGACAGACTTCCACACGTCGTAAACTACGAACTACCGTTTGTAGCAGAGGACTATGTTCACCGAATAGGGCGAACGGCTCGAGCGGGCCAGGAAGGGCATGCAGTGTCGCTAGTCTGTGTCGACGAAGCAAAACTCCTGGCGGACATTGAGAAACTACTGAAGACCAGGATTCCAAAGGAGATAATCCCGGGCTATGCGCCTGACAAACGAATCAAAGCAGAGCCGGTAACGCAGGGCCGCGGTAACCGGTCGACAGGCAATCGCAGTAAGACGCCGCGCAGCCGGCGCAGTGGGGCGCCTAAGAATCCCGGGGGCAAACCTCGCCGCCGCTCATCGGGTAGGCAGCGACGTGCCAGCTAGCAGTCCGCAGGCGCTGCTGTAAGGGCGTAATGGCGGCTAACTTTGCGCCATACAACCTGGTTTTAGCGCGATCCAAAGATAATCAATGGGTTCGCTGCCCGTGTTGCCGGACTCATGCTTGGCATCTAATGCAAGTCCTGTATCGCTCCAGCCTATTTCGCCGTCCGGGGAAACGCTGGTCGTTTCGTCGTTTCCGTAGCGGACTGTCCATTCGCCGCCTTTGATATGAACATAGAGTTGATCGGGGGGATGGCGATGTAGGCCTTCCCACTGGCCGGGCTGAATCACATAACGCTGCACTACCAGTTTGTCGTTCTCCAAAAGAACCTCGCCTGCGAGATTGGGATAATACTGGTGGCAGGCGTTTGGTGGACCGTCATGATGTTGGTCCGCACTGGCTGTGACACCCAGCAGTGTCAGCAAAAGAATTTGAATTCGCACCATGCGTTTCTCCGGCTTGAAATCGATCAAAATAGTTGAGCCCGTTGAGTCAGGCAAGTGAGGCGTCGGATTTAGCTCTCGATTTGACGGGTTGACCCTGAGCGTTTCTGCGGAAATCGATTCACGCGGCCAGGTCAGACTCCCTGGCGTCGAAAGGCGCCGGGGCCGTCGGGTGTCACGCCATTAACGATGAGGCCGATTATGAGAATGAGGATCATGCCGACGCCGACGTAGGCCGCCAGGTAATACTTCAGTCTTGATTGTGACGATTCGGCGACAAGGGCATTGAAGCCTGCCGATGAAAAAGTATGCAGCGCCTGACCGTCCTGCGAAACGCGATAGATGCGATCGTTCCTCCAATCACTGATTAGCACTTCATCATTGAATTCCCGAATATCGATCGGATCGGCGTCGCTTGGTAGTGGCAGTTTGTACTTGAACTCCCAGGCGTTGTCGAAAACGTAAATGCCCCCGT
This sequence comes from Woeseiaceae bacterium, assembly GCA_051007895.1. Classification (GTDB taxonomy): domain Bacteria; phylum Pseudomonadota; class Gammaproteobacteria; order Steroidobacterales; family Woeseiaceae; genus SZUA-117. The sequence continues at coordinate 3,275 of JBPCYD010000077.1, read as the reverse complement.
CGCGCATATTGGAACGCATGTTGTTGACCCACCACGTATCGCCAATTCGCGCGAGATCACTGGGCCATGACTGTCGCGCTCTTTTTGCCTGTACCGGCACGACGTCTGCCTCGTCAAGCGTGGTGCCAAACGCCTGCGAATGCGGATTAACGATTGCGACCCGATGATGATTTGTGTCCGTAATGAAAAGTTTTTCATCATGGAGCACGACATCATTCGGAAAACGAAAACCGGCAACGGGCCCGCCAATTGGCATGCCGCTCGGTGAATATTTGCGGATCAGGTGACGTGAAGTGTCGGTTACGTACACGTCATCGGTGCGTCGATCGATTATCAGGCCATAGGCTGTCTTGAAGTCTATGGGTGACTCTCCGAAAGTTTCGCAGGATTTCGTAGCGAGATCGCAGCGCGCCAGCCCCGTATTCGGTGTCGTCGGCGCAATACTCTGCGTGTTGGTCTTGCGCTGGAATGCGCGAATGTTCTGCAGCAGCGTGCGCGAGTCCGGTCCGCGCCGCACCAGGATGTCTCCATTGGCAAAGAAGTCCAGTGCACCAATGACACGGTCAACGCCCAAATCGCTCAAGTCGTGCCTTGCGACGAATTTACCCTCCTCGTCATGCTCGAGCAGTTGGTTTTGCATTTGGATAAACAGGTGTCCGTTCGGCGCAACGCGAAGTTCTGACGGTCCGCCAATCTCCTTGGCCTGACCACTGGCCCAGGTCCAGGCACCTATACCTATGACGGTGAGCGCGATGACCAGTGCAGCGATTAGCGGGTTAACGTTGGCATTCATAGGTGCGAGCAGACGGCAACCAGGGCTTACTACGGTAGTAGAATCACCAGAAAATAGGTGAGACTTGTACCGCAGTTCACTGATTTTAAAACGAAACTGTTACTCCAGCCGCTACCGGTCAGGGCAACTGTCACGCGGCCAAATGGTGTAACATCGCGACAGGACTACCGAACCGGTTACAAGGAATTCATGGCGAGATGACGAAACAGCAGAATGTGCATGCGGCATGGGTCCTTAAACTGATTGCGCCGGCGATCTTTCTTTTCACCACACACGCAAGCGCACATCATTCCTTTACTGCCGAGTTTGTGGCTGACAAGACCGCGACGCTTAGTGGCACGATCTCGCAGGTCTGGTTCAGAAACCCACACGTGCGTTACCTGATTGTTGTTGAGAATGAAGACGGAGAGTCTGAAACCTGGGACGCGCGCGGTTCGCCGGTCGTATGGCTGGCTCGCAAGGGCTGGACTCAGGATACGATCAAGGTCGGCGATAAGGTCGATATGTATGGTTACCTGGGACGCGATGGAATCAAAATGCTGTCAATCATGACGATCACACTGGCCGATGGAACAGTGCTGATCGATAAAGCACCGGAGTAAACCGGATATGCACCCAGTGGTGAGGAATTCGCTGAGAGTCGTGCTCTTGGTACCTCTATTGATCGTCTTTCCTGCCATGGCTTTAGCCGATGTCGAAGGGCGATGGATCTTGTCCTTGCAGGACAAGAACCGCACCCTGGTCGGTATGCTGGAAATCGAGAGGGGGGAGGCCGGGTGGGTCGCACATCTTGAAGGCGGTCCCACCAGCGTGGAGACGGATGGCGACAATATTGTGATCGTCGCGGACAGTCGCGATGTACGCGGGTTTGTATTCGATAGACGAATGGTCGGAGTTGTTGATGGCGATTCGATGACGGGAACCTACGCGCAGGTAGGTGCAGCCGCTCAAAAGGAAGCGCCAGGCCCATGGAGTGCAACACGCGAAGCCAATGAGTCTGCAGTTGCCGGGGAGCCCGAGCCGGTCGATCTGTCCGGCATTTGGACCGCGACGCAGGAACTGGATTTTCGCAAGTACACAATGTCGCTTACGGACGCCGGAGAAGCCTGGCTCGAAGCGTATCTTCCTTATTACGACCAGCCGGATGTACGCTGCACGTCCATTGGACTACCGGCGCTGGCAACATACTCATTTCCGTTCGAGGTGATCGCCTCCGACAATCGGCTGACGATGATCTATGAGTACCAGTCCAAGGTACGCCGCATCTGGCTCGACGGGCGGGGCCCCGACGAGTTCGTTCCGCCGTCACGCATGGGGCATTCCAACGGGCACTGGGAGGGCAGTACGCTCGTGATTGAGACCACCAATCTCGACAAGACGGTCCGGGATTTCCGCGGCGAATTGATTTCTGAAAATGCGCGTATCGAAGAACGATACTCGCTGAGCGACGACGGCAATACGCTGACGGCGGTGATAACAGTGCATGATCCGGAATACTATTCACGGCCGCCGGTTCGGCGTCGTCAGTGGGAGCGCAATAACGAGGCCACTATATTTCCGTATACCTGCGACCCGGATTCTTTCTACCTGAAAATGTACGAGGACGGCGAACTGGATATGTACCTCGACAGAACGGACAAACGCTTTTAGCCGGCGATTACAGCAGCAGGTCCTCAGCGATTCGGTGGTACAGGCTCGCAGAATCTATAAGCGAATTCGCCGTTAGCGACTGCACGCCATAGACTTCCGTCTTCGTCTTGTGGTCATTGCGAATCTTCTTAAGCAGCAGGTCAAAGTCTCCGTCACCGGATAGCAGGACCACAACGTCGACATGCGGGGCCGCATCGAGCACGTCAATGGTGATGCCAACGTCCCAGTCACCCTTTGCGGATCCGTCGCTGCGTTGAATGAACGGTTTGAGCTTCACCTCAAAACCCATGTGTCTGAGTGCATCCTGGAAACGTCGCTGCCCGTCATCGTCCCGGGCAATGGCATAAGCAGTTGCCTGGACAATGTCACCGCCTGAGCGGACCCGTTCCATTAACGCATTGTAGTTGAACTGTCGGCCATAGGCCTGGCGGCAGGTGTAGTAGATGTTTTGCACATCAGCGAACACAGCGATCTTTTTCAACAGGCGTATCCTATGACCGAATAAACCGCGCTCCGACCTCAAAGTGCGCAGCGGTTCCGTTACCTTGCTGCATAAAAAAGGGCGGGACCCAACGGTCCCGCCCTTCGTTTATCAAGCGTGTCGGCAGTTATACTGCGACGATGTTCTCTGCCTGAGGACCTTTCTGTCCTTGTGTCACAGTGAACTCGACCTTCTGGCCTTCAGCCAGGGTCTTGAAGCCGTCTCCAACAATGTTGCTGAAGTGGGCAAATACGTCAGGGCCTGATTCCTGCTCGATGAAGCCAAAGCCTTTGGCTTCGTTGAACCATTTAACGGTTCCGGTAGTTGTTGACATGATTAATACCTATTAAA
>JBPCYD010000076.1:0-5204 GCA_051007895.1 Woeseiaceae bacterium | reverse complement strand
CACACAACAACACCGTCAATTACATGTTCATGAAAGCCCGCTTCGGCATGCACGATGCATGGGCGCAGCTGACCTACGATCTCGATGCTATCGATTGGCAGGCCAAGCGCGAGCACAGCGAAAATTTCGTCTTCGACTCCGGGTGCCTGAGTTGCCATGCGGAACTTGAGCGTGCCAGCGAGTCCAGCGCCAAGAGCTTCGTCGCTCATCGACCGTATTTTCTTGGCACGATCGAAAGCAAGTGTGTCAGCTGTCATAACAGAGTGGGCCACAAAGATCTGACCGATCACCTGGCCACCGCAAGCAAAGGGGAATAGTCACGATGGATTACCAGACGCGCATTTTGGGAGTGTTACTGGCACTGCTTTGTTCAGTCAGCGTTGCACAAGACGCCAATACAAAAGATGTGGGTGATCTCAGTAGCGTCAAGGCTATCGCGATTTCCCGTGGGCTGACCGAGACCGGCAAGAATTGCATAACCTGTCATCGCAATATAGCCCCGGGAATCGTCGATGACTGGAAAAACAGCCGCCATGGCCATGTCGGCGTGTCGTGCGTTGACTGCCATGCGGTTGCGGCTGATTCTCCGACGGCAATTTTGCACGAAGATGTATTCGACATGACCGACTACGACACCTCTTTGCTCAATCGCGATGTGCATATCTCAGCCCTGGTGCCGCCAAGTACCTGCGCACGCTGCCATGCCGCAGAGCATGAGCAGTTCGCCAACAGCGGTCACTTCCGCTCCTACCACCAGATTATCCCGAAAGATAACCTGCACGCTCTCGTGCAGGTTCATGAGGGACGCAACATCCCGGAGTTGATGAACGCGCCGGACGAGACGGGCTGCATGCAATGTCACGGTACCGAGATCAAGCTCGACGACGATGGCCGGCCCACGCCTGAAACCTGGCCAAACGCCGGCATGGGCAATATTTACCCGAACGGCAGCACCGGCAATTGCAGTGCCTGTCATACACGGCACAAGTTTTCACTGAGCGAAGCTCGCAAGCCTTTTGCTTGCGCATCCTGCCATCTTGGTCCCGACCATCCCAACATCGAGATATTCGAGAACTCCAAGCACGGTCATATTTACAATACGCAGGGCGACGAATGGGACTGGGATACGGCGCCGGGCGCCTGGGAACCCGGCGACTATCGCGGGCCGACCTGCGCTACCTGCCACATGAGCGGTATTGGCGAGCAAATAACGACGCATAATGTCTCCGAGCGACTCTATTGGAATGCCTGGGCGAAACGCTCGGAAGTGCGTAACTCCACGGATGTTATGAGCCCTCTGCTGGGCAATGGTCCGGAAGGTCGCAAGAAAATGAAGGCGGTGTGCGAATCGTGTCATAGCTCACTGCACACCGACGGTTTCTTCGCGCAAGCAGACAAAGCGGTAAATCTTTACAACGTGGGTTACTACGACCCGGCCAAGAAGATGCTCGATGAACTCGGTGAGAAAGGACTCCTCAAAGACAACCCCTGGACCGACGAGTTTCAAATCACGTTCTATCACCTCTGGCACCACGAAGGGCGAAGAGCCCGCCAGGGTGCACTCATGGGGGCTCCGGACTACGCACACTGGCACGGCTTTTTCGAGCTGCAACAGGATCTGTACAAGCTCGAGGAGATTCACGAGAAACGCCTGGCTACCGGGACAATTGAATAGCGACAGCCATGGATGCCCGAAAGCGGCCCCGCAGGACTCCGCCGGGTCGCTTTGTGGGTAGTTCGGGTGAGATGTTGATATGGATTTAACAGACGGAGTCTTGCTGATAGAGCCGTTCCTTACGGTGACTCTGGGCATCATCGTGCTTTTCGTCGGCAAGCGTTTCAATCAACAGATCGGGTTCCTGCGAGAGTTCAGCATCCCGGAACCCGTTACGGGCGGACTGTTGTTCTCGATAGCGTTCGGCATTGTCTACGCGGTGAGCGGTGTGGCGGTCGAATTCAGTCTTGGTGCCCGGGACGTTCTTTTGGTTTATTTCTTTACGACCATCGGCGTCAATTCCAGCCTCAAGGACCTGCTGACCGGCGGCAAGCCTCTCGTGATCCTCCTTGTAATCACCATTACCTACATGATCATCCAGAATCTGACGGGCATAACCGTTGCCGCATTCTTCGATTTGCCAACCCCAGTGGGACTCCTGGGCGGCACGGTGTCCCTGATCGGCGGTCATGGCACAGCAATTGCGTGGGCGCCTCGGATAGCGGAGGAGTATGGCATCTCCAATGCCATGGAGATCGGAATTGCCTGTGCGACATTCGGTCTGATCCTTGCAAGCCTCATGGGCGGCCCGATTGCCAAATTTCTCATAAATCGTCACAACCTCACCCCGGAAAAAGGCGAACCACAAGATGTGGGTATGCCCCATGAGGAGAGCAAGGCCGGTATCGGCTCGATGGACTTCCTCGACGCCATATTTGCCATCCATATCAGTGTTATTTTCGGATTGCTCCTGAACATTGGTGTGGAAGGACTGGGGCTCAAATTGCCGTTGTTCGTGACCTGTCTGTTTGCCGGCATTCTCATCACCAATCTGATACCGGACAACTACCCGCGCTTATCGGGAATGAAATGGCCCACTCGTACGCCAGCCATGGCTGTGATCGCCGACATCGCGTTGGGTACGTTCCTGGCGATGTCGCTCATGAGCATGCAGCTTTGGACGCTGGTCGACCTGGCCGGACCCATCTTCACCATCCTCGCAGCTCAGTTCGTGATAGCAGTAGCGATCAATATCCTGGTGGTTTTCAGGGTCATGGGCCGCAACTACGACGCCGCCGTCGTGTGTTCCGGCTTTGGCGGAATTTCCCTCGGCTCGACACCCACCGCAATGGCCAACATGTCGGCCGTGACCAAGCGTTACGGTGCTTCCAACCTGGCGTTTATCATCGTGCCCCTGGTCTGCGCATTCTTCATCGACCTGGTGAACGCGTTGTTGATTCCGTTCTTCCTGGCGAATTTCTAGGCGAACGACAAGCGAACTTTCTCGCCCCCGATTGTCCAATTGCTCAATAACACTGACGACAAACGGATAGACAACCGAATTTTGCGTTGGTAGTTTGGAGCAGCAGAGAAAGCATTCCGGGCGGCTAGCTGATTCAATGACTGACCCTCAAAAAGAAAATGCAACTGTCGGAAGCATCGCCGCTCGTGGCGTGTTGTATATGCTGCTGCTCGCGTGCGTTGGGCTTGTGCCGTTACTTGATGTCATCGTCAATCCATTCGGTCGCGATGTTCTATTCACCGAATTTTCGTTTGTACAAACGGCACAATCCGTCTCGCTGGTCATCGGAATTGCAGCGACCGGTCACTTGCTCATTCGCGGAATCTTGCCGCAACTAAACCTTCTATTCGCAGCCTTGCTCACTTGTGCATTGGTACGTGAATCGGATTCCTTTCTGGACCACCTGGTCAATGGGCTGTGGCAATTTGCTGTTGCTCTGATTTTGGCCGGAACGGTCTTCCACCTGGCAGGGCAAAGAAAGACTCTGAACACGCAGATAACCTGGCTGACCGGTCATTACTCCCTCGGCCTGATGCTGTCCGGATTCGTCATCGTTACCGGGTTTTCCCGGTATTTTGGGCAAGGCGCCTTGTGGCGGAGAGTCATGGGTGAAGATTACAACCCAACGGTGAAATATTTCGCGGAGGAGAGCATTGAACTCCTGGGCTACGTCATATTGATAATCGGTGTCGTCGAATTCAGCTCCGCCGCGTTGCGACAGTTCGAACATGTTTCGACAAGCATGAATTGGCGAAGATTCGGTCGCAGTGCAGTCGAACGATTGCCCGGCAAACAAACCACGCGCTAGACCAAATCGGAATGCTACTCTGACCACCGAAACAATCAGTGAAGCGTGTGCACCTCCGCGTCAGGAGGTGGCACTAACCGGCAAGGATTCATTCCGCTCCGTTAATCGGCGAAGTAGCGCCTGGAAAGGCCAATCGGTGATCTCGGCGCTTATCGTCTTGATATGCATGTCCCTGGCGCAGGCCGCCATTGCACAGGACAACGCCGAGAGTCGCGATGCAGACGAATTTGAGCAGATCGATTCAGAGGCGAGCCAACCAGAAGAGACGGCGAAAAAACGCTCCGCTACCCTTTCTTCCCTGAAGTTCCTTTTTCGTTTGCCGAAGAAGATGAATCTGAGAAAACCTGATGCCCCGGTGCCTCCGCAAGGCGAAGTCGAGTACAACCGGAAATTCCCTATCGGTGCCAAGGAAGCCCTTAGTCGCGGATACCAATTGCCTCTCCCCTTTGGCATTGCGATTATCGGCGTCAGTACCACCTCGCGTCAGTTTTTCGAGCAACTGGAGGTTGCCGTCGGGGTGGATGTGCCGCCGCCGGAGGGAACGCCGCTGACGTCGATTCCATTTGTCAACGTGAATACCGTGAGCGACACGGATACCCTTCAGCTAACCGCTGACATGTGGGTCTTGCCCTTCCTCAACGTCTTTGCGTCCTATGGTGAGGCTGACGGGACATCCGATGCCGATGTTATTATTGATCTGGACTCTCTTCCCGTCGTCTGTCGCCCTAATCCTGTGCCGGGACGACCGCCCGTCTGCGTCGGTGAGAATCTGGGCGGTCAGGTACGGTTACAGTTTCCGATCAACGTAGAACCGACAAACGTAACTGCCGGAGCAACAGCCGTATTTAGCACGGGCTATTGGTTTGGCAGCGGAACAGTGAGCAGAACCCTGTCCATTGCCGACAAAGACACAACGGATATCCGGTCGTGGCGTGGTGGTGTTCGCTTTGGCCGCCGCTGGCTGTTCGGCGAGCGGAATATACTCGCGCCGTATATTGGCGTGAATTATCTCCATCTCGACGCTCGGGTTTCCGGAACGACACGGCTACGAGGCGCCTTGCCCGGAGGAGAAGACTTGACCGTTCGCTATACGGGCCTGGTAGAGAATCTCGACGAAATGTCGGCCGCAATCGGGCTGGGCATTGGATTGAAAAACGGCATGAATTTCAACCTCGAGTACAACCGCAATGACCCCAGCGACCAGCTGCTTCTTTCCATTCAGCAGCGGTTTTGAGACAGCCGACCTACCGTTAACGCGGCAACCTGTAGCCAGGCGGCGAATCTTTCCAGTCATAGCCATTCTTTCCCATCTCGAAGCCGCGCTCGAATAGCGCCTTCATGTAGACAGGATCGAATGCTTCGCTGGGTTCTTCCTTGAA
>JBPCYD010000075.1:0-8626 GCA_051007895.1 Woeseiaceae bacterium | reverse complement strand
GACCACGTAAGGAAAAACCAGCCAGCTCGACGCAATCAGGAGCGCAACGACAACCGTCGCAACGATTGCGACAGGCTGGACAACGTTTAGTCGGTACGCTGCGCTCATGATCTCTACATTGAATCGGAATCGATGAGCGTACTTTCAAACGTCGCCGCACGATTCGCCGGGGCACCTGCATGGACCCGGATAGTGAAAGTCTGGTCCTCCAGCATGCAATCCGTGCAATACATCGTATATTCGCCCTCTGTTTCGGGTGCCTGCCACTCAAAGCTGCCTACCGACCTGCCCGGAATCGCCATTGATTCTACGCCCATGTTATCGCTGGCGTAGTTCGCGGTGTCGATTCCGGCGTTGCGAATCACGACCTGCATATTGGTGCCGGGTCGCGCCTCAGTGACTTCGGGCAGGAACCGACCGCGCTTGGACAGCGTTTTCGCAACCTGCAGGGAACCGAGATGATTGATGTAGTCAGAGACCGCTACAATCTCCTGATCGGAAATCATGGTACGAACTGCGACCATTTCCCCGATGCCTTCAACCGCTGCTCGAATGGAGCCTTCCGTAGCGCCGCGAATGAATGGCCCGACACCGAGATCACCTTCCGCAAAATCGCCATGGCAACTGCGGCACCCGATGCCCGCGACTTCCTGGAAAACGCGCCTGCCCTCATCAAACTCGGCAGTGCCAAGATACGGTGGTTTGGCACCTGGCGCGGCGCCGATTTCTCCGGCCATCAGTTTGCGCTTGGTTTCAAGCGCCTCACCCTGCAAACCATTGTGGTCTGACACAGTTACGCCAGGCGCCTCCCAACCATCCGCGTAATGCACGAATGCGCCTGAATGCGTGCTGCCACCATTCGGCAACGGAATCCTGTAGGTGACTTCTTTCAAATCCAGGTCGAACACGACGACCTCGAAACTTGCGTTACAGCTGATCCATAGTTCGTTGGCGTCAGGGTCCGGATGCAAGGTGCCATGATCTCCGCGAACGCAACCGGTGTATATCTGGTCCATCGAGCGGGCCCCGGGCACCTCCATCGTCGCGGTGTCGACCATGCCGAGCATTTTGCCGCGGTTGTGCGATTCTTCACCCTTGCCGATCGTATAGATGATCTGATCGTCCCAACCAAAATGCACGCCATAGGGACCGTCAACGCCAGCTCTTTGCTCCGTGACAAATTTCTCCGTTTCCATATCGACATGCATAACGATGCTGCCACGCGCACCCGAAATGTAGACACTCTTGCCATCGACTGTGTAAGCCGCCCAGACTGGCGCGCTGTCCGGCACCTTGAGCCACTTCCTGACCGACCAGTTCTCCGGGTCGACGAGCCAGATCGGGTTGTCTGACAGGTGCTTGCGCATGTCGAAATCACGGTAGCGACCCATGCCCATAATCTCGGTTCCATCAGGATTGGCAAAGTATGTGTAGCCCTCACTGCCCTGCTCCTGGTGGGAGATACTGCCGACCGCACGATTGTCGTCATCCGGATCCAGTACGAACATCGGCTGCGACCATCCATAGAGAATCACGCGCTGTTCGCCATCCGGCGTTCGGTATGCAGATGAGTGGTGCGCTTGTCCCTGCAACTGAATGACCTTGTCTATCTTTAGCGTCCGTGCGTTGATGACCAGGAACCGCCCGGCGTGTTCGCCCATAGTCATAAACGAACCTTCGCCGGTTGGCAGGTAGATCCACTGGCCATCTGGCGACACGCCAAGTCCGTGCGGTTCGAATACGTTTTTCCATCCCCAGGACAACACGTCATAACTCGTGTGAGCGACGACTTCGCGCGTATCGGCGTCGATTATCGCAAGACCGGGATCGGTAACGCCGCTCAAGAGCCCGCCGTATCCAGGACCCTCGGTCGTGATGAAAACGGTTGGGTGTTCTTGCGGGTTCCAGGCATCGGGACCGCTGGAATCAAATTGATATTCGAGTTCGACACCCACTTTTTCCGACCATTCCGTGGCCCAGGCTGCGCGCTGCCTGTCAGTTGCCTTCTCTGGTTCGTCGGCCGAAGCTGAAAACGTCAGCATACAAGCAGCGACGACTGGCAGGACGCGGCGTGGAAATAGTGTTCGGGCGACAAGCTGTTTCATTAATACTGCACTCCAGAAGATGGCTTCGGGCTCGAGTGTAAGCGGGGTATATAAGATGTGACCGATTGCTACCAAAAAAATTTCGATAACAAGGTAATTATTGTTATTTTAGCGAAATATTCATATCAGTAACAGCTTAAGGCAGGTGAGTTAGGAAGATGAAACCGAAAACGGTAGTCAGAACCAAAGTTTCGGGTACCGCGGAGAGCCATTCGGTCACAGTACTTAAAGTACGTGACCTGGTTGACGTATCGGATGAACCGCCGGAACGGGGCGGCACCGACGAGGGCTTTGCACCAACGGAAATGTTTCTCGGCAGCCTTGCTGCGTGCACCAATGTCATTACGCATAAGGTCGCGAAACGACACGGCATCCAGGTTGAAAGCCTCGACATCCTGGTCGATGCCGAATTCAATCGGCTTGGCGTGACGCTTCAGGAAGAAGTCGATTTACCGTTCCCGCAACTTGTCCTCGACATCAAAATAAAGACGTCAGCAGATGATTCACAGTTCGAAGTGCTGCAACGGGAATTGTCCATGTTCTGCCCGGTATCAAAAATGATCGAGCAGGCGGGTACAAAAATCGACACGCGCTGGACACGCTTGTAATCCGCCTGTGTAACTCGATCGCGCTTTCATGAGATCCCGCGGTGTTCCCGACGGCTGCTAGTTGCGCTCGCGCAGCGGCGGACGGCAATCATTCTCAATGAACTCGTAATTCGCCGCGTACATTTTGAGTCGTTCGATTACCCACGGTTCTTGCAGATGTCCAGGGTCAGTAATCGTCGTCTTGATTGCAACCTGCGCGCCGTACCGCGGATCGTCCGCCCGCCGATATACCTCGGTTGTGGTGGTTTGATCGCTAAGCCGGTTTCCCGACGTACCGGTTGGATTGCCAAGTAAATTTACGTTCCGCACGACCAGGGTATCGCCCTCGTAATGTGCGACTGCATCGCCAAGGTGGCTTTTCGCTCCCGGCTGCGGCAATTCGTCGCTGAGTTTGATAACGCGCCTGCCGCCATACTCTTCGTACTCAAATACGATGTGATCGTCGTTCTGGATGATGCGAATCGGATGCGGCGTCCAGGATGCCTGCCTGACGACGCCGGGTGGATCGCAGAAGACTTGCGGATCGTTGGCGGGATTCCAGTCTGTCTGCAGTGCCGCGCCGGTCCCGTTCCACGGCAGCGGCGGATCCTGCTCACCGGGTCTTCCCTTACGCTCTGTGCGGTTTTCCAGCCAGTTGCCGGTGAGATTCGGCCGCCCGTCAGCAAGTTTCAGCGGAATGGTTTCGGGTTCGCGTGCCCTTTCCCGGCCTGAGCCGCCGTAGCCGCCTGGCTCAAAGATCGCGGTGCTGGAACGGTCGTTCGGATCAAGAACCTCGACCTTTTCTATCGATACCATCGGCGACCCGTCGCGCGTCGCGTTGCCGCTCACGCGCAGCAAGTCGCCCTTTTCGAATGAATCACGGCTCCAGCCAGTACGCCGCAGGGCGGTCGCGGACGAACCCTCGCTCATCCAGTTGGTTGTCGTCCCGTCATCGTTCATTACGTCCAAATAGATGAGGACGTGTGGATTCCTGAAACTGAATTCAGTCACAACTCCCTCGACCTGTATGGTTTCATCCTCAATGAAGGTAGCTGCAAAGGAGTGGTGCGCTTCTGCAGCGACAAACGACGTCAAAAACGTGATTGCTGTCAGGATTAGGCACAAATACTTCATAAGTTTGTTCTCATTTACCAGTCTTTGTGATCACGCAGGCGCCACTTCTGGAGAGCAGCCTTATCCTCGCTGCAGGTATCGAGTGTAGTGCTGCGAATCTGATGTATCGGATTCCCGCCACCGCCGGGAACGGTATCGAGCCCGAGCGTGATACAAAGCTCGGGCGCAGCCTTGGCAATAATGCGCCCGTCAGCGGTCATTTCAAATCCCTGCTCCGGCCGGCCGTCGCACGGCGTCAACGCAATCCAGGAATTGGCGGTTGGCGTCGCCATCGTCAGGCAATGATCAAATTCGGTGAGCCGGAAATAGCCACTTTCAACACCTGATTCGTCGAATCCCTGGTCGACGGCAATCTTGCCTTCATAGGAATAGCAGGTATGGCCGTGGACGCCTCCAGCCATTATTGCATTCTGCTGGTGGCCGGCCGCATCGATACACCAGCCGCGATCTTCATCGGGAAGATGTTCGATGAGCACCAATTCCATTGTCCGATCGCCGTATACGCTTGCGGCAAATGCGATCGAAAACAGAAACGAAAGAATCTTATTCATGGCGGCCTTTCTCAATACATTGGACCTTTGGATATCGACATCAAGTATGCGACCACGTCCGCAATATCCTGGTCGCTTTCAAGACCGAGCTGGTCGGCCATCTGCCGACCGAACACATCTTCTTCTTGCGTTCCGCGGGCACCGTACATGAAGTATTTCAACTGGCGCGTCAGGTACCAGTCCTGTTTGTTGTCGATACGCGGTGCATTCAATGCACGAATGCCCTCGGCGTATTCGCCGTGGCAAACAGCACAGCCCTGGTAGAGTTCTTCACCAATTGTAATGTCCGGTTCGCGCGGGGTCACAGAAGAGGCGAACTGAGAGTCCCATTGATACGGCCGCTCTCGCGGGCGATTGCGCATACGATCAGGGCGCGGATTCGCAGGCTCCGCCGGGAGTGACTCGATATAGGCCGCGACGTTGCGAATCGCATCGTCATTGAACAGAGGCGTAGCGTAAACCGCCATCGCCAATCCCGGTATATCCTCCGGGTGATAGCCCCTGACCCTTGTCCGGAAATATCGAAGCTGTCGCTCCGTGTACCATGCCTGATCGCCCGCCAGTTTCGGCGCGTCCGATCGCTGCTGCCCGAGACCATCGGCGTTGTGACAGAAAGCGCAGTATTCCCACAGTGTTTCGCCGTCGGCCAGCTCATCGGCCTGATCTGCCAGCGTCGAATTACCAGGTAGCCAGATTGTAACGGCTCCCGTGATCCCCAGCACAAGGCCCCAAGTTGATACCCGGTCCGCACTCTTTCCGCGTCGAGATGCCACCATCACCCCCCTGAAACGACCAAAACCTGCGCATTTGGCTCTTAAATTCGCCCATTTAGGCGATTAATTGCTAGAATATCAATAATTATCGATTATTTCTAATTCGATAGTCATGTGGATTAACGATTGAAGAGAGCAGCTACTTTCACATCTTGTTTAACCGGCACATTGGAGGGTCAGGACAAGATTTTCCTGTCGGAGACGCCGTATGACCCGTACAACTGTGAAGATCTGACCGAAGAACTTGTTTGAGGTATGAGGAAAGTCATGACAATTAACAAAACAGGCAAGGGAATCGTTCTTGCATTGCTGGCATTTCTGACGACCGCATCAGTCAATGCGCATCATTCTTCCGCGCCGCATTTCGACGCGAACAGCCCGGTGACCGTTGAAGGCGTCATTACCGAGTTCAAGTTCGTGAACCCGCATGCCTATCTGTACATCGACGTGACCAATAGCGATGGAACGGTAACGAACTGGAATTGCGAAATGTCCGCGGCGTCAGCACTCAAGCGGAACGGGTGGTCGAAAGAATTGTTCGGCCCCGGCAAAAAGATCAAGATTGATGGCATAGCTGCCCGCAGGGATCCGCACGGTTGTTCGTTTCAGGCAGGCGAACTGGAAGGCGGTTTCACGATTACGCGAAATGGCCCGATTGAAAGAAGCGAGGCTCCGGAACACGTCGCCGAAACTGACGCGTATGGCGGCGACACGATGTCGTTTGCGGGCAACTGGCAGACACAGCCGCGTCGCCGCGGTGGCGGCAGACCTGGCGGCGGCGGTGGGCCGCCACGCATGGATCGATTCACCAACATTCTTACGGACGCCGGCAAAGAGGCAGCCGCCAGCTACGACGAGCGCTTCGACGACCCTGCACTGGAATGTAGTCCGTCCAGCATCATCCGGGCGTGGGGCGAACCTAACGGCGTTTCACAAATCGAGTTGCACGACGACAGGGCCATTATCAGGCATGAGTTTATGGATACCGTCCGCACTGTCTACCTGGATGATCGCAGGATGCCGGACGACTTCGAGAGAGGCCTGACCGGGTTTTCGGTTGGAAATATCGACGGAAACGCGATGACGATCGAAACGACCGGCTTTGCGGCGGGCGTGCTCCTGCCGCATCCTGGCGTCATGCACACCGAGGATATGCGCGTGGTCGAGACGTTGACGTTGTCCGACGACGGTCAACAAGTGGTGCGTGAGTACGAAGTATTGGACCCGCAATTTCTAAAAGAGCCATACACTGGCCGCAGCGTCTGGTTGCGATCAGATCTGCCATTGACGGCCTATGACTGCGAAGAGCTGAGCGGTGTCAGCAAGATACGACCTGGTCAGAACGAGTAGTCACCGGTTGCGCCCGGTGTAGATCGGCGCACCGGATATTGACGATTTCGCGATTGCATAGACAGCGCTCCAACGAAAAGACCGGCTGGGCTGGATAACCATATTTAGTTGCCGGGACCAGTTCCGCCGGCTCGCGGAGGACCCGGGGCGCGCGCGTTGGGATTAACTGCATAAGGCCTGTCAGCGGTCGTTTCTTCCAGCCCATTCCATTCTGCGCGAAGTTCCCAAAGCTGTCGCTCGTTGATTTCACTGTCACAAGCTTCGAACGTGACGTCTCGCATGATATGCAAGGGTCTGCCACCGCCGCCGGGAAGGACGACGGTACCGATCGTCAAGCAAAGCTCAGGCGTTATCTCAGGAATAATCTGCCCTGCCTCGTTCATTATGAAGTGCTGAGCCTGTCGACCATTACAGGATTCCATTGAGATAAACGACCCTGCTTGGGGCTCGTACAGGGTCATGCATTTATCATTGAATTCGACCATCCTGAATTTGTTCTTCTCCTGAATATCTTCCTTGACGAAGGCCTGATCGGGCGTTGGTCCTCGACCGTTATAGGCGTAACAAGTATGGCCATGCAGGCCGCCTATCGGTGCCCCGTTATTTTGTCCACCGCGAAGATCGAGACACCAGCCTCTGTTCTCTTCGATGGGTGCTTTAAGCTTTACCTCGACAGGGGTCTCTGCATTGGCGTTTACAGATAAAACCAGGAATAGACTGCCGGCAAGTGAACGTATGTGCTTCATATCCGTTTAAACCTTTGCGTGAATTCTCTCTCTTTAAACTGCTTCTACAGTCGCGTGATGTAGGTGACAACGTCAGCGATCGCCTGATCATCGGCCAGTACCTTCACTATCGCCGCCATCTGTTGGCCCCTGGTATCCTCAGGGTGTGCGCCGCGGACGCCATCCCTGAAGTACATTAATTGCCTGATCATGTAGACATCAGACAGGTACGTGAGATTAGCTGCGCCGAGATCCTTGTTCCCCGTTCCGTCTGCACCGTGACAGGCCACACAGACCGTGGCATACGTTTTCCCACCAACTTCAGCGTTTCCTGAGATCGACGGGTCAAGTCCTGCATACGGCGATTCCCACAGGTAAGGCCTCTCACCCACCGCATTGCGCGCTAGTGGCCTGCCCGGCTCCAATGCCGAAATATATTCGGCGAGGCTGGCAATGGTGAAATCGTTTCTCAGCATGCCCGTGGAGAAATGCATAACCTGGCCGGGTATATCCTCGGCCAGATAGCCGCGGATACCGTTCTTGAAATTGTGCATTTGCAGCTCCAGGTACCAGTCTTCAAGGCCTGCCAGGGCCGGACCGTCGCGTCTGATATTTCCTTGCCCGCTATCGCCGTGACAGAAAGTACAAACGATAAAAAGCTCCTCGCCTGTGACTGTTTCATTGGGTTTCTCCAATGTTTGCGAAAGTGTACTACTGCTAAAACAAAGTAGAGACATCACGAGTATTGATTGCAACAGGCGCATGCTTGTCCTCACTTTCCTGGCAAACGGGCTCAATCTATATTGAGCGGGCTTGAATCAACTAGTCACCGGCGACAAGTTCTTGCAGACGTGCGTCGAGGTCATCGAGTGCGGATTTCGCATCCCGGTTAAGGTCATCATCCAAGAGATTTCGGTTCTCGTAGGGATCATTCGACAGGTCATAGAATTCGCGTGTGTCGTTCTGCAAATCGAGCAGCAGCTTGTAACGGTCGTTGCGGATAGTGCGGAGATTAACGATTCGGCCGGCTTGCGGTCCGTAAACGTCTGCATAGGCAAATTCACGAACCGACTGCTGATTGTTTGCCAGAACAGGCGCCAGGCTGACCGAATCAACGCCTGCGTCGCGTGCAGCAACGCCCGCCAGGTCCAGAACAGTCGCATAAAGGTCGACAGAATTGGCAAGCGCTTTTGTTACCCTGCTGCCATCAACTCCTGGTCCGTTTATGAAAAATGGTACGTTTATGCCGCCCTGATATACCGTGCCCTTCACCTGGTTTCTTCGATAGGGCGCGGTTGCCATCCTGCCTGGCGTTCCGTTATCACCCAGAAAAATCACGTAAGTATTCTCAAGTTCGTCCGAATCGATCGACTTAAGCAATCGACCGATTTCTGTGTCCAT
>JBPCYD010000074.1:0-9690 GCA_051007895.1 Woeseiaceae bacterium | reverse complement strand
TTACTTTCCGGCCGATCTCGCTATCCTACGGAAAATAGCAGTCAGCGGCGTTGTACGCCGGATAGCAGGAGCGCCGTCCGCGTGTTACGCGAATGAAGCCAACTGATACATCAAATCCAGACTATTTTCACAAAGTAGTCGACTGTCAGTGGGCATGTCCCGCCCACACCGACGTGCCCGGATACATCCGGCTGATCGCGCAGGGGCAGTTTTCCGATGCTTACATGCTAAACCGGGATTCGAACGTCTTTCCGGGCATCCTCGGCCGGGTATGTGATCGCCCTTGCGAGCCGGCTTGCAGACGCGGTCGTGTAGAGGACAAACCGGTCGCAATTTGTCGACTTAAACGCATTGCGGCCGACCATCGCGACGATATTACCGCTCGATTGCCAACTGCGCCGACGCAGAAAAATGGAAAAAAAGTCGCGTTACTCGGCGCCGGATGCGCATCCCTGACCGTTGCGAACGACCTCCTGCCCCTGGGCTATGAGGTGACTGTCTTTGAGGCGCTCGATACAACCGGCGGCTTGATGCGGACTAATATCCCACAGTTTCGGCTGCCGCCCGCCGTACTCGACGAGGAGATCGACTATATCGTTGACATGGGTGCCGACGTCAAATTCAACCATCGAATCGAGAGTATGCGAGAGCTGCTCGATGACGGCGGCTTCGATGCCGTATTCGTTGGCACCGGCGCGCCGCGAGGCAAGGAGTTAAAGCTGCCCGGTCGCTACGACACCGAGAATATTTTTATCGGCATCGACTGGCTGGAGTCTGTCGCCTTCGAGCACACAAAGTCGATTGGCGAAAATGTGCTCATCATTGGCGTCGGCAATACAGCAATGGACTGCTGTCGCACGTCATTAAGGCTGGGTGCCAAGGATGTCAAAGTCATGGCGCGCAAGCCGCGCGGTTTCTTCAAGGCATCCGATTGGGAGCTCGAGGATGCAGAGGAAGAGAATGTAGAAATCGTAATCAATCACTCTCCCAAAGAGTTCGTCATCGAAGATGGCAAGCTCGTTGGCATGACTTTCGATCAGATGGAGTACAACATCGACGATCAGGGCCGCATCGACCGTGGCACATCGGTAGGCGAGGTAACGATACCTTGCGACGATGTCATTCTTGCGATCGGGCAGGACAATGCATTCCCGTGGATTGAACGCGATATAGGCATCGAGTTCGACGAGTGGGAATGCCCGGTGGTCGATGAAACTACGATGATGTGTTCTCGCGATGGCGTCTTCTTCGGTGGTGATTCTGCGTTTGGCCCGAAAAATATCATCTGGGCGGTCGCGCATGGGCACGAAGCCGCGATCTCGATTGACAAATACTGTAACGGCAAGGCCATGATAGATCGCCTGCCGACCGGCGTGAATCTGAGTAGTCAGAAAATGGGCATTCACGAATGGAGTTTTTCTAACGACTACGACCCTGCCGAGCGGAGGCTAATGCCTCACGTCGAGCTTAAAGAGCGATTTAAGAAACTGGATATCGAGGTAGAACTGGGTTTTACCGTCGAACAAACAATCAAAGAGGTTGAGCGTTGCCTTAACTGTGATATTCAGACCGTGTTCGCTGCAGATCTTTGTATCGAATGTGATGCTTGTATCGATGTTTGTCCCGTCAACTGCCTGACGATCACGGCGAATGGCGAGGAGCAGGATCTTCGTACGCGCCTGTCCGCACCGGCTGACAACAAAGAACAGGATCTCTATGTGTCAGGGGGCCTGCCGCAGACCGGTCGCGTCATGGTCAAGGATGAAGAACTTTGTGTGCACTGCAGCCTCTGTGCAGAGCGCTGTCCGACGGGGGCCTGGGATATGCAGAAGTCTGAAATACTGATTCCTAAAGTCGGCGACAACCAGGAACCCGACACAGAGCGTTTGGCGCGGGCTGCCGGCGAGTAAGACTGGCAGAAAACCGGCGCAATGATTATCCACCTCGTGTCACCCGGTATTTACATTTTTCCCTGAGGTTTTTTGAAGCGTGCCAAGTGTAAACGACGTTGTCATCAAGATCGCCACGGTTAACGGAACCGGGTCGGCAAGTGCGAACGGACTCCTGATGAAAGCCATTTTTCGCATGGGCGTTCCGGTTGTCGGTAAAAACTATTTTCCGTCGAATATCCAGGGGTTGCCGACCTGGTATGAGATTCGTGTGACCGGTGACGGCCATCGCTGTCGTGCGGACCGGGTTGACCTCATGATTGCTATGAATGCCCAAACGTACGCAGAAGACCTGGCTGCCGTATCGCCCGGTGGTTGGTTACTTTACGACTCTACCTGGCCACGTAGTCGGCTGCTCGATCGGGACGATATCAATGTTCTTGGCGTGCCGCTTTCGCGAATGTGTAACGAGCATTTCGATACGGCGCGCGCTCGCATACTGATGAAGAATATTGCCTATGTTGGGGCGGTTTCCGCATTGCTCGATATTGACCTCGACGTCATCACGAACCTGCTGAACGAAACGTTCGCGTCAAAGAAGCACCTGGTTGATTCGAACCTCGAAGCCATTCGCCTGGGGTACGATTATGCAAAAGAAAATTTCGTTTGCCCGTTGCCCGCAAAAATCGAGGTTTCCGACAAAACCAAAGATCACATCATTATTGACGGCAATACTGCAGCCGGACTTGGTTGTGTGTACGCGGGCGCAACGGTAGGCGCCTGGTACCCCATTACTCCATCAACATCGCTAATGGACGCATTCACGTCTTTTTGCAAACTGTATCGAACCGACGAAGATACCGGCGAGAATATGTATTGCATCGTGCAGGCGGAAGACGAGCTTGCGGCCATCGGCATGGTTCTCGGCGCATCCTGGAATGGTGCCCGGGCATTCACGCCCACTAGCGGCCCTGGCATTTCGCTGATGAGCGAATTTATCGGATTTGCCTACTATGCCGAGGTGCCTGCGGTTATTTTCGACGTGCAACGAACGGGTCCTTCAACCGGCATGCCAACACGAACACAGCAATGCGATCTGATGATTTGCGCATATGCCTCTCACGGAGATACGAAACACGTACTGTTGTTTCCGGCTAATCCCGAGGAATGTTTCTACATGGCGCCGACGGCATTCGATCTTGCGGAGCGGCTGCAGACGCCGGTAATGGTTCTTTCCGATCTTGATATCGGCATGAACGACTGGATGTGCCCTGATCTCAAATGGGACGAAAACTACCTGCCCGACCGCGGTAAGGTTCTGGACGCGGCCCAGCTCGAAGATATGGAAAAATTTCACCGTTACCTCGACGTCGATGGAGATGGAATTCCGTATCGAACCCTGCCGGGCGTGCATCCGAAAGGTGCTTACTTTACGCGCGGATCCGGACACACCAAGTACGGCGGTTATACCGAGGACTCGGCTGAGTATCAGGACGTGGTCGATCGATTGCTGATCAAATGGGAAACTGCCCGCAACATCGTGCCGGAGGCAGAAATTGATTACTCAAAGTTCAACCGTCAGGCCGTGCTGACCATTGGCAGCTGCGACGGCGCCGTAAAAGAGGCGTTGGGAGAGTTGCAGGGGCATGGCGTCGGACTGAATTATTGCCGCGTAAAGGCGTTTCCATTTACGCAAGCGGTCATCGAATTTATTGAAAAACATGAGCGTGTGTATGTCATCGAGCAAAACCGCGACGCACAGTTGCGTGCGCTGCTATTGCTTGATGCCGGCTCAGACTCCGAAAAGCTGGTGTCGATACTTCACTATAACGGCAACCCTATGAGTGCGCGTTTCGTCGTGGACAGCGTCCTCGAGGAAGTGTCTAAAGGACAGGCGGCCTGACCAGGCCACCTGGAGAACAACGATGAGTTATATAACGAAACCGAAAGTGTCCCACCCCAATTTACCGCGAAACAAGCTGGGATTGACCGCGCGGGATTATGAAGGTGCCGTATCCACGCTGTGCGCAGGGTGCGGTCATGATTCAATAACTGCAGCCATTGTCCAGGCTGTTTTTGAGCTGGGAGTAGAGCCACACATGCTGGCAAAGATGAGTGGTATTGGTTGTTCATCTAAAACGCCGGCTTATTTCGTCAGTCAATCCCATGGATTCAATTCCGTGCATGGCCGGATGGCATCCGTCACCACCGGCGCAAACGCCGCAAACAGGGACCTCACCTATATCGGCGTGTCCGGCGATGGCGACTCGCTGTCAATCGGCATGGGCCAGTTCGCGCATGTAATTAGACGCAACCTGAACATGTGTTATCTCATTGAGAACAATGGCGTCTACGGCTTAACCAAAGGTCAGTATTCGGCTTCCGCAGATATTGGCAGCGTTGCAAAGAAGGCGGCGCCCAACCAACAAATGCCTATTGATCCCGTGAGTACGGCAATCGGTCTGGGTGCAACCTATATTGCCCGGAGCTTTTCAGGTGATAAAGAGCAGCTGGTGCCGCTCATCAAGGGTGCACTGATGCATAAGGGATTTGCGCTTCTCGACGTCATCAGCCCCTGCGTGACATTCAACGATAACGTGGGTTCTACAAAAAGTTACGCCCATACGAGGGAGCATTTTCATCACGTCATTGGTGCAGACTTCATTGCACCCAGCGAAGAGATCGTGGCTTCGTACAATGAAGGTGAGGCGATGGCAATCAAGCTTCACGGGGGCAGCCAGATTGTTCTACGGAAGCTGAATCAGCAGTACGATCCGACCAGCAGGGCGGCCGCTTTTTCTTTTTTGCGCGATAGCATCAATCAAGGCGAAATAATCACTGGGCTTCTTTATATTGATGAAGGGCAGGGCGATATGCATCTGGACGCCGGAACGGTCGCAACGCCTCTGTCCCACCTGCCCTACAATACCCTTAGGCCGGGACCCAACGCCCTTGCCAACCTCATGAACCGCTATCGCTGAGGTCGCCTGAATTACCGGATTCCGGCGAAGAAAAACGCTGGCGAAGGTAAGGCGCGTCGCAATTTTTGCGAGCACGATCTACAATCGATGTCAGAAGTCGATCAAGCGGAATCCGGACCGCCGCTGTAGCTTGTCGAAATCATAATTAGAAAAACAAGGATCGCATATCGATGAACAACACCAGACGTCGATTTATCAAGTCCGGTCTGCTCGGCAGCGCTGCCGTTGCGGCAGGCTGTACCACCGAAGTATCACTCGATAGCGATGTCCAGAGCACGCAGTGGCGCCCGCTACGCATTCTCATCCTGGGTGGTACCGGATTCATCGGGCCGCACATGGTCAAAGAGGCATTGCGCCGCGGACACGAGGTGGAGCTGTTCAATCGCGGTAAAACTGACAGCGAGTTGTTTCCCGATCTCAAGCTGCATGTGGGCGACAGGAAGAACGGACTTGAGTCTCTGGAAGGCGGCGAGTGGGATGCAGTTGTTGACAATTCGGGCTACGTGCCGCGATACGTGGAGGATTCTGCAAGGCTGTTGGCTCCGGCAATTTCTCATTATCTTTTTATTTCGACAATATCTGTCTATGGTGATTTTTCCAGGCCAATCGACGAAGATACGGCCGTCGGCACGCTTGACGACGAAAGCATCGAGGAAGTCACCGGGGAAACCTACGGCCCACTGAAGGCATTGTGTGAACAACGCGTTGTTTCAGAGGTGGGTGCCGAGCGAACGACTATTCTTCGTCCCACCTATATTTGTGGTCCCGGTGATCGTACCGACCGCTACAGCTACTGGCCGGTGCGCACGATGCGTGGCGGCGAGATGCTATGGCCCGGCACGCCGAACGACGATATCCAGATAATCGACGTTCGGGATCTGGCGAATTTTACAGTCGACTGTCTCGAAAAGAACACGAGTGGTGTATATAACACGGTGACGCCAAAGGGCACTTTCAAAATGGGCGCGCTGCTTGAGGATTGTCTTGCCGTGACCGGGGCGGATACAACGCCAACCTGGGTGAGTACCGAATTTGTCAAGGACAATGACGTCGCTGCCGGGGGTGGCTTGCCGATCTGGGAAGATCCGAATGGTGAGAGTTCGCAGCTGCTTACGGTCGACGGAAGTCGCGCTGCGGCAGCTGGTCTCAGTAACAGACCGACACGGGAAACCGCACGCGACACAATCGCGTGGTGGAAAACGCTGTCAGCAGATCGGAAAGCAAGCCTTCGCGCCGGATTGAGTGCGGAACGGGAGGCCGAATTACTGGCGAGCTGGCACGAGCAGAGTGATTAATCGCGGCTAAAGCCGCTCCTACATCCATAGATACATAGGAGCGGCTTTAGCCGCGATTAAAGGCGGGCTGGTAGGAGCGGCTTTAGCCGCGATTCCCGTTATCCATCGGATGTGTAGGAACTCTAGCCGCGATCCCTGCGCTCGCCGTCTCGACCTCGATGGCATGTCCAGGCGGTCCCATGACCTGTCATAACTTGGAGTCAGCCCGCTATTGACGGACACCATCAGCTCAGTATGTTGCTGATAATAAAGGAAGAACTCCTGCCTCCGCCAACACCACGCGGTACGCTGCATCCAAACTCGCTGCGACAGGTATCTACAAGGTGAATAGCAGTAATGCTGCATAGCTTATTCAACCGGAGCTTAAAAGAATGGAAGACGAACTTATTCCCGTAGTGATGTTCATTTCGGTCGCCGTCGTATTTATTGTCTCTTTCTACCTGAAGTTCAGGGCGAAAGTGGAAACCCAACAGACCATACGCCTGGCGCTGGATAAAGGGACTGAACTCAGTCCGGAATTCATAAAGCAAATCAGTGAGCCGGAGCCACCCAAAGATCGGGATTTGCGCCGTGGCATGATCTGGCTCGCCTTTGGCATCGGGCTGGCACTTATGTCACTCGGCATCAACGAGCCCGATGCGACTGGACCTATTCTCGGCAGTGCGTCCTTCCCGACCCTGATCGGCTTGGCATACCTCATCATGTGGCGATATGGGGCGCGTAAGCAATAGTCTCCGTCGGCAAGAAATCCGGCGCGCCTGGGGTGAGCGACACCGAGCTCGTGGCCCAGGTGTTGGCGCAGCAGGATGCCAACGCATTCGGCGAACTGGTGCGTCGTCACCAGTCGCAGATCCGAAATTTCCTGCGCAAGCTGTCACGCGACTACGTGTTGGCCGACGACCTGGCGCAGGACGCATTCCTGCATGCCTGGGACAAGCTGCATACTTTTACGGGCAAGGGAACGTTCATTGGCTGGTTGTTGAAGGTGGCATACACGACGTTTCTACAGTCGAAACGTAAATCGAATCGCTATAGCGAGGTTTTGGCGGAAGTTGGCAACGAAGCGGATGTGCAGGGTAAACGGCATGCTGAAGAATCGGACGAGATATCCGATCTCGACAAGTTCCTGGCCGTGTTGACTGAAGAGGAGCGCGCGGTGATGATTCTGTCGTATGCTTGCGGACTGTCGCACCGGGAAATAGGTGACACCGCGAATCTGCCGATTGGCACAGTTAAATCAATCATTTTTCGCGGAAAGGAAAAAGTCAGAGAAAGTTTTGGAATCGAAGATCACAAAGAAGATCATCAATATGGCTGATAGACTTAAAGACAAAGAGGACCTGCAGCTTGAGTCGCTGTTCAGGTCGGAGTCGATCAATGATGGCGGTTTTTCGGTGCGGGTGGTTTCCCGAGTTCGCCGCCGAATTTGGGTGCAACGCCTTTCGCTCCCGATAGCTTTCGCAATCGGTATCGCGGTCGCCGCCAAACACCTGCTGCAGCTGGCAAAAATCATTCCTGGTCTGCTGGACTCCTTTCCGGTTGCAGCGTTTGGTTTGGACCGGATACCAATCGGCGGATTGCCACAAGTATCAACAATTATCATGGGCGCGGCTCTGCTCGCGACCGTCATGATGATTGGTCGCATGCTCGAAGATCGCTGAATCTTGCTGCGCGCCATCCTGGTGCCACCGGTCGTGTGTGTTTTTCGCCGATCACATCATTGTCACGAACACCGGCGTCGTATACATTCAGGCGATGAGCCTCCGCACACAAGTTGAAGAGCTTCTGCCCAACTGGGAACGCTGGTATCCGAGCCTGTTCGATGCAGCCAATGACCTGGGCCTGATCAAGGCTGAGGTCTGCGACCCAAATTCTCTTCTATTATCCTCGCGCCATTCAAAGGTGCGCCAGGAAGCGGCAAATGCGCACCGCGAGAA
Source organism: Woeseiaceae bacterium (assembly GCA_051007895.1). Lineage (GTDB taxonomy): Bacteria > Pseudomonadota > Gammaproteobacteria > Steroidobacterales > Woeseiaceae > SZUA-117. The sequence goes on along the minus strand of JBPCYD010000074.1, from coordinate 1,588 downwards.
GTGGGGCGGACAGAATGCGGAGATACTCCCAGTCCGACGCCGCAAGACGCGCCGCACGCGTCGCTGATCAACGCGATATTCGTATAATTCATAGGCAGGTTTCGTCCATGCAATTTGATCTCGATGCTGTCCGTGCGCAGTTTCCAGCGCTGTCAATTACCGACAACGACGTCTCGCGGATTTATCTCGATAATCCCGCAGGTACCCAGGTGCCTATGAGCGTCGTGGAGAAAATGAGTCAGTGTTTGATTGAGTCGAACGCGAACATACACGGCAATTTTCGTACTTCCGAAACAGTTGATGCACTGGTCGCTGAGGCTCGCCAGGCAATGGCTGATCTTCTGAATGCACCGTCCCCGGACGAAATCGTCTTTGGCCAGAATATGACCACGATTACGCTCCATATTTCGAGGTCGATCGGGCGCCTGCTGCACAAAGGCGACGAGATCATACTTTCGCGAATGGACCACGATGCCAATGTCGGACCCTGGTTGATGCTGGCCGAGGATCTTGGCCTGGTTGTAAAGTGGTTACCGTTCGATACTGATACGTATGAATTCGATATCGACAAGCTCGACGAGTTGCTGAATGATCGTACCAGGCTGATCTGTGTCGGATACGCCAGCAATATGACTGGCACGATCAATGACGTCAAAGTCATATGCGAGAGGGCGAGAGAAACCGGCGCAATCACCTATATCGATGCCGTGCAGGCTGTGCCGCACATTTCGACCGATGTACAGGATATCGGTTGCGACTTCCTGGTGTGTTCTGCATACAAGTTTTTCGGTCCACACCAGGGAATTTTGTGGGGTCGCCGTGAACTTATGGAAAGCCTCGTGCCCTACAAGGTTCGACCGGCGCCGGATGAAATTCCAGGCTGTTTCGAAACCGGCACGCAAAGCCACGAAGGTATGGCCGGAACGCTGGCTGCTGTCGACTATTTTTCGTGGATTGGCCGGACGATGGCAGAGCCATACCATGCCAAATACGATCAGTTTTCAGATCGCCGGCAATATGTGCACGCGGCAATGGATTGCCTGTTCGACTACGAGACGACGCTGGCAGATAAATTATTGCGCGGCTTGCGTCAACTACAAGGTGTCAGGGTACACGGTATCACCGATCCAGAAGCGCTAGTGCGACGCGTCCCAACCGTGTCATTCACAGTGGAGGGTATTCAACCGGACGCCGTGTCGCAGGCGCTCGCCGCACAGAACATTTTCGTCTGGAGCGGTCACTTCTATGCCGTCGAGGCAGCCAGACTGCTTGGAATCTATGACCTGGGCAGCGCGTTACGCGTCGGGCCTGTTCACTACAACAGTGCCGCCGAAATCGACACCCTTTTGAACGTTCTTGACGATTTCCTGCCTCGCGCGCACGTCGCCTGACACGCCGGTTGCGCCGCGTTCTTTCCATTGCAGGCACAAACTCCTTTATCTGACACTGGCTCCTTGCTAGTGGTGTGCATCCGGGCAAATCCGATGACCAGTTGCTTGCTTCTTTTGAGAAACACGTGAATGGGGGCAGGCTTGGAGCGTCGAAGGACGGAGAGCCGATTCGGCAGTAGAATGTACGCGTGTCAGAC
>JBPCYD010000073.1:0-24233 GCA_051007895.1 Woeseiaceae bacterium | reverse complement strand
TGTGATATCAACGAACGAGCGGGCCAGGAAATTCTACGAGCGTTCCGGCTATTTCGGTGAGCTCGTGAGATACATAAAAGATCTGAAATAATGGAAGTTGGTGCCTGGTGATTACGCTGCGCAGACTACAGAAAGAAGATTGGCCGCTTGTGTGGCAATTCATGGAGCCTGTCATCCGTGTCGGGCAAACCTATCCATTTGCTATGGATATGACCTCGGAGGAGGCCCACGCGATGTGGGTTGATGAAACCGAAAGCGCGTATGTCGCCGAAGACGAGAAGGGAAAAATTCTCGGTAGTTATTATATTAAGCCGAATCAGCCAACTTTGGGCGCGCATGTGGCCAACTGTGGTTACCTGGTTGCGGAGAGTGCACGGGGACGCGGCGTGGCCACAACCATGGGCGAGCATTCGCTGACTGAGGCAGTTGAGCTTGGCTATCGTGCAATGCAATTTAACCTCGTTGTGGCGACGAACAAAGCAAGCGTGCGGGTCTGGAAAAAACTGGGATTCGACCTCATCGGAACATTGCCGGGCGCATTCAAACACAACGACCTCGGATACGTCGATGCCTGTGTCTTCTACAAAGTGCTGGTATGAGGGCTGCCGTATATGAAGCGTTTCAGGGACCGGTGCGAATCCGGTCAGTCGACGATCCGACGCCAGGCAGGTTCGGTGTTGTACTGAAAGTAGAAGCGACGGGCGTCTGCCGCAGCGACTGGCATGGATGGATGGGCCACGATAAGGACATCAGCCTTCCCCATGTCCCCGGGCACGAGCTTGCCGGCGTCGTCGCAGCGGTTGGTGCAGAGGTTAAGGACTGGCGCGAGGGCGATCGGGTTACGGTGCCATTTGTTTGCGGTTGCGGCAGTTGCGGGGAGTGTAGAAGTGGCAATCACCAGGTATGCGATAAGCAGACCCAGCCTGGATTTACACACTGGGGATCGTACGCTGAGTTTGTGCGAATCAACCACGCCGACGTAAATTTGGTGAGACTTCCGCACGACGTCGGGTTTGCGACGGCGGCGAGCCTGGGCTGTCGATTCGCTACTTCGTTCCGGGCTGTTGTCGCGCAGGGAAACGTGCAGCCAGGTACCTGGGTGGCCGTGCACGGCTGTGGCGGCGTGGGCCTCTCCGCGGTCATGATCGCGAGCGCCTTCGATGCTAAAGTCATTGCGATCGATGTCGACGCAAGCGCACTTGAACTGGCGCTAACCGTCGGTGCAACGACGACAATAAACGCGGCAACCTCAGCGTCGGTTGTCGACGAAATTCGCATGCAGACTGGCGGTGGAGCGCATTTGTCCATTGACGCGCTCGGCAGCAAGCAAACCTGCACGAACTCGATTGCCGCACTTCGCAAGCGTGGTCGGCACGTGCAGATTGGCCTCCTGGCGGGCGTTGACTCCGAACCGGCGGTGCCAATGGAACTCGTCATCGCCAATGAACTCGAAATAGTGGGCAGTCACGGAATGCAGGCTTATGCGTATGGCCGGATGATGGAGATGATCGGAGCAGGGGATTTGCGGCCAGAACTGCTAGTAGGCCAGACTGTTTCGCTCGCGCGCGCTGCCGAGACCCTCGGCAATCCCGCCGAACTGCAAATCGCCGGCGTCACCGTGATAGATAGTTTCTGATAGCCCGCCTATGAAACTCTCTTCCTTCCAGATCGGTGCCATTTCATCTGTTACGGCGGTCGTCCTGTGGCTCATTGCAACATTGTTTGAGGACGATTCCCGTTGGCGATTATCGACCAGCGAGCCGTCGGTCGCCGCCGATCTCTCCGCCACGAGGGGCGATACGCCCGTTCGCACCGCAACAGATATACTGAGCTGCCAGCAAACAGAGGCTGCGCTACAAAGCCGCGTCGACAGCGCGAGGGTTTGTAGTACCAACGACGATTGCACGCTTTTCGATTATGGCTACCCGATTGAATGCATGACATCAGTATCCGTATCGGATATTTCGGCACTTCGACTCCAGTATCGACGTTATGAAGAAAGCTGCGCGTATCGCGTCTACTACGATTGTCCATCGGGAGACATGGATCGCGTGCCGGTTTGTCGCAACAATCGCTGTGAAGTCGAACTTACAACGATTCATCCGTTGCAGGACGAAACACTGCAACACCTTGGCCTGAAAGACCTTTAACGTTGCACTCTGCGGCGGTTCACAAATGCTTCAGACAGACCGGTTGATTCTCTCTCACTTGAGCTACGCCGATTGCGCATTCATCATAGAGCTATTAAACGAACCGTCGTTCCTCGAGTTTATTGGTGACCGGGGAGTGCGCAACGCAGACGACGCCCGTGAGTACCTGAAGAAGGGTGCAATCGACAGCTACGAAAAGCATGGATTTGGACTCTACCGGGTAACGCAAAGAGACACCCGCGCAGCGATCGGTATGTGCGGACTGGTATTGCGCGAGGAGTTTGATCATCCTGACCTTGGTTTCGCCTTCCTGGAACGGTACTGGTCGAATGGGTACGCCTATGAATCTGCTGTCGCCGTCCTGCGTCATGCCAGGGATCAGCTGGGATTGGCAATCGTTATCGCCATGGCTGACGAAGACAATACAAGTTCGATTGCGCTACTCGATAAGCTCGGCTTCAGATTTGCGGAGATGGTTACAATGCCTGGTGAGGCTGTGGAGATTTGCCAGTTCAATCTGGAATTCAGGCAGGGCGCTGGACCATGAAACTGTCGCGACGCAGAGCTGCGCGAATCCAGAACGAGCTACGCCTTTGGCTCCGTGAAAAATTCGGTATGCGAAGTACCTATTCGAAGTCGGAGATTGACCTCGCGCGGCAAAAGCTAGGTTTTGACGATGTCGACGATGCCCTGGTCGCTTACACTTTTTTCGGACCTGACCTGGTTCCGGGTTTGCTTGCTTCCGGCGAAACGTCGGTTTCAGCCCCCGAGCTGGCAGACATTATTGACGCGCTCGAGATTGGCATCGACGGTGGTGCGGATCTTTTCGTTGACGATGGCATATGACCAACCAGGCGGACGGCCTGAAAATCCGCGCTGCCCGCAATCACGAGGCAAAACGTTTGAGCGAGTTGGCATTCAGGTCCAAGCGTTACTGGGGTTACGATGCTGAATTCATGGAACGTTGCAGGGATGATCTGACCTATACTTCCGCCAAAATTGACTCGCCTGATTTTGATTTCAAAGTTTATGAGGAAAATGTACAGGTAATCGCATTTTATGCGCTGCACTACCTGCAACCCGGCGTTGCAGAGCTCGAGGCCTTGTTTGTTGATCCTCCCAGAATTGGTTGTGGCATTGGCAGGCATCTTGCCGAACACGCCAAAATGACGGCATCGGAACGGGCAGTGAAGAAGATTATCATTCAAAGCGACCCCAACGCGCAGGCGTTCTATTTGTCGTTAGGCGGGCGTTTCATCGGCAATCGTGAATCCGTCAGCATTCCCGGCCGATACTTGCCACTTTTCGAGTTCTCGCTATAAGATCGATCCGAGCATAGGGACGGCGGTCCAATGACAGAAATTAGCTGGAAAGATTTTGAAAAAGTCGAACTTCGGGTAGGGATGATCGTTGCTGTCGAGGAGTTTCCGGAGGCACATAAACCGGCATGGAAACTGACGGTCGATTTCGGCGAAAAAATCGGCACACGGCGTTCATCCGCGCAGATAACGGATTTGTATGATAAGAAACAACTTGTTGGAAAACAGGTACTTGCTGTCATAAATTTCCCTGCAAAGCAGATCGGTCCGTTTATGTCAGAATGCCTGGTGACTGGATTTACCGGCGACGATGGCAAGGTTGTCCTGGCCATTCCGGAACGGTCAGTACCCAACGGACTACGACTCGCCTGAGTCGACGAGGACTGAGTAATGACTGAATCTGCAACTATCGAGAGCACGTTTGTGGTTATAAACCCGGCGTTGCAGGCAGAGGGCGTAGCGGTGACCAATACACTCTTCAGTGAATTGGAGCAACAATACGACAATTTCAAAGGGCATATGCTCATCTCGTCGTTCTCGTTTGATGAAGACTGGCCAACCTGGGAAATGCACCCACATGGCGATGAATTTGTATGCCTGTTGTCGGGCGACGTCGAACTTTTATTGCGCGGCCCTGCGGGTGAGCAAAAGGTGCGCCTGCGTTCGCCGGGGAGTTTCGTGATTGTGCCAAAAAATACGTGGCACAAAGCGAAAGTAAACTCGCCCGCCAAAATGATTTTTGTGACACCCGGCCAGGGCACGGAAAACCGTGAGTCTCCACCATAATGAGTATGTATGTAGCGACGGTGAGCTGGGATCGCGGTCACCAGCAGTTCACTGATAATACCTACAGCCGTGGTCACACCTGGACTTTCGACGGCGGGCTATCCGTTCCTGCATCGTCATCACCGGATGTCGTGCCGCTGCCATTTTCCATTGCAGAAAATGTCGATCCGGAGGAGGCATTCGTCGCTTCGATTTCAAGCTGTCATATGTTGTTTTTTCTGTCACTTGCCGCTGCTCGCAGCGTAGTTGTGGATCACTATGTGGACCATGCTTCCGGACTGATGGAGAAAAGACCGGATGGAAAAACAGCGATAACGAAAGTCATTTTGCGACCGGATGCGCAATATTCCGGTGACAATATTCCGAATAGCCAGCAAATCGAAATGCTTCATCACCGCGCTCACGAGATGTGCTTTATCGCAAATTCGGTCACCGCCGAGATCATCACGGAAGTCGTTGCGTGACTGAGGAAGTGACAAGCTGGGCTGCATTGCGTGAGTTTAAACACACCGATCTGACGCAATCGTTCGTACTGTCGTGGGAGGTGTCGTCAGATTTGCTGCAGATCGACGTCGACCTGTACCTGTGTCCTGATCATCCATTCTACGAAGCGCCTCGACCCGCGGAAAAAGCGTGTTTTCGCCCTGCCCATATCGAATTTCCGCATTGTTCAAAGATCCTGGCATCACTGCAGGACCAGGATGTATCACCTGCCAAAGCGATCCACGCGCTGGGTGGCGGACTCATCAATGATCTGCGAAGAACCGGGGAAGGCGAGTATGAGATTTCGGGAGAATTTGGCCAGCTAACCATTTTTGCCGAGCGTCCAATGGTACGATTGAAAGACCGAAGAACCTGAAAACAACAACGCGAGAAGCACACTTACCGGACTCGCGGGACGACATTGGCGGGAGCGAACACTCATGTACGAAGAGATCACACACCCATGTGTGCAACATAAACTTGCCCTGATCCGTAACGTCGATACCGGACACAAGAAATTTCGCGAACTTGCGACAGAAATTACCATGTTCGTTTGTTATGAGGCGCTGAAAAACCTGTCGGTTAACGAAGTCGACGTTGAAACGCCTGTCGCAACTGCCAAATGTCACGTGATTGCTGAAGACATTGTCGTCGTACCAATCCTGCGAGCAGGCATTGGAATGTTAGACGGTATATTGTCGCTCGTTCCATCTGCGCGGGTAGGTTTTGTCGGGTTGTATCGTGATGAGGAGACGAAGGAACCCGTCACCTACTACGAGCGAATGCCGCGAGAGATAAAAGGTGGTGTATGTATTATCGTCGATCCTATGATCGCTACCGGTGGTTCGACAGTTGCCGCGATCGACTTGTTAAAAGATCAGGGGGCGACCAAGATTGTGGTGGTTTGCGTTGTTACCTGTCCGGAAGGCGTTAAGAGAGTTGCAGATGCTCATTCTGACGTACAGATATACGCGGCAAGTGTTGACGCCGGGCTGGACGAGAGAAAATATATCGTGCCCGGGCTTGGCGATGCCGGGGATCGATTGTTCGGCACCAGCTGACCGGTTTTGGCGAGTTCTGCTGACAGGGTGTTTCTTGGTCGATTCGAACGCTGTGAATTACCGGAAGCGGACTGGACTCACCTGGCGCATATCAGGATTGCATGGATATACCTGAGTACGCTGCCCGCGAGCGAGGCATTGCAACGTATCCGGCAGGGTATTCTCAGGTATAACACGGAGGTCCTGCAGCGCCGACACAAGTATCACGAGACTGTAACCGTCGCATTTACCCGAATCGTTGCGGACCGTATGCGTAGCGGCGAAAGCTGGGAAGTTTTCTCGCGGCGGATCGCCGACTTACTTGATACGGAGACGCCTCTGCTTCTCAGGTACTATTCGAAGAACAGGTTGTTTTCGGATATTGCCAAAAATGAATTTCTCGAACCAGATTTGGAGAAAATCCCTCCAATTACCGAAGACCTACAGAGACTAAAAAATGGCTGAGCTCAAGACAAAAGCGACCAGTGCGAGCGTTGCGGCGTTTCTAAACTCAATCGAAGACAAGAATAAGAAATCTGATTGCAAAGCAATTGCAAAAATGATGCGCGATGCAACCGGGAAAAGAGCGAAGATGTGGGGCAAATCTATCGTTGGCTATGATACATACGATTACCTGTACGCCAGCGGACGATCGGGAACATTCATGATCACGGGTTTTTCGCCACGCGCGCAAAACATTTCAGTTTATATTATGCCCGGATTTAGCAAATTTGGTGCCTTGATGAAGAAGCTCGGCAAGTACAAGACCGGTAAGTCATGTTTGTACATCAAGAAATTGGAAGACGTTGATCAGAAAATTCTTGCCCGCCTTATTAAGGAATCGGTCATGGAAATGCGGCGCCTGTACAAAAAGAAGTAACAGGGATCAATATGACAAGCCAAGCCACTGTCCACCATCGAAGAAAGTTTCTGCAATTTTTGGCCGCGAGCCCAATCTGCAATGCACTGGCGGGATTAGAGTTCGCGCATGCCTCGGGTCAGGCAGTATCCGAGCCGGCTGATGCAATCGATATTTTCGATCTGCGGGCGACAGCAGAGAGAAACATTCCAACAGCACACTGGGGATATCTGTCTACTGGAGTCAATGACGATTCAACCTTGCGTGCGAACAGGGCCGCGTTCGAAAAGTACTATGTGCGTACCCGACGCCTGGTCGATGTTTCGAACGTCGATACGTCGGTCGAGATTCTCGGCAGGCGCTGGCCGACGCCAATCGTTCTGGCACCGGTGGGGTCGCAGAAAGCGTTTCATCCGGACGGCGAAATTGCTTCGGCACGTGCAGCGAGGTCTCGCAATCATTTACAGATGCTGTCGACCGTAACATCGACCGCGATAGAGGAGGTTACCGCTGCAAGAGAAGAACCCGTGTGGTTTCAGCTGTATACCATGGGTGGCTGGCAGGGGGTGCGTGCGCGCTTGCGACGCGCTGAGGCAATGGGTTGCCCGGTGGTTGTTTTCACCGTGGACTTGAGTGGAGGCACTGATTCCAGGCATACATTGCAGAGAGCGGTTAAGGTCGACACCCGGGACTGTGCGGTTTGCCACGACGGCAACGGGATAGCGGCCGGTCCGAAACCAATGGTTGTCGGGGGCGACGGCAGCAGCGAGCGGGCGCACCTGACCTGGGATTTTCTCGATCGGTTGCGCCAGGAAACGACGATGCAGGTGTATGTGAAAGGCATCGTTACCGCGCAAGACGCCGAGCTTTGCGTGGAGCACGGAGTCGACGGCATTATCGTGTCGAATCACGGTGGCCGTGGAGATGACTCCGGGCGCGGCGCAATCGACAGCCTGGCCGAGGTGGCACCGGCAGTCCGCGGTCGCGTGCCATTGATGATGGATAGCGGTATCCGGCGCGGCAACGATATTTTCAAAGCGTTGGCGCTGGGTGCAGATGCAGTGCTGATCGGCAGATCGTATATATGGGGGCTCGGTGCTTTCGGCCAGCCAGGTGTTGAAAAAGCCCTGCAGATTCTGACGGATGAACTACGTGTTGCTATGCAGTCTTTCGGCACGGTGAAGATATCTGACATTACCCGCGAACGGATTGGAGTTGCCTGAGAATGACAATTGAAGAGCCTAAAGCACCGCGAATCCAGGACGATGCACTGATCATCGAAACGCAAACGACGACCGAGGTCTATGACGCCAAGTACCTCGTGTCCGCTTTGCTGGTGTTTGTCGCCAAGGGTGACGGGGAAATTACGAGCGAGGAGACCGCCGAGATGCTCCGCCTGGTTTCCGATCATTTCGATCTGCAGAGTTCGCAATCACTGGAGCTGCTGACGAAAGCGATGGCTGATATCGCTGAAAACCCTGATTTCGAGAATCTGCTCAAGGAATTAGCAGTGCTGCTAAGCGAGATTGAAAAAGAAGACGTATGCCTGATGATGCTTAGAGTTGTGGCCGCGGACGGCCGCCGCGAAGTCGATGAACTGGAAAAATTCCAGCGTGCGGCAATGATTATCGGCATTTCGGCAGAGACCCTGCATCGTGCCTATGATCGATACTTTGCAGAAACCATGGCGTAGTCGTTCCGTAACTGGCGTTGGCGCACATTGTCGCGATCGGCGGGAGAATAATTATGCACAAGAGCCGGCTTGCCGGATTGATCATCGATTGTGAAAGCGCTGAATTGGATACTGCTGCGGAATTCTGGGGCGCAGCTCTCGGTGCACCACCGAAACAATCGCCGGATACGCAAACGGGTCAGTACGTCAAGCTCGATATGCCACTCGATGGCCCTTACGTCGAAGTGCAAACGGTGAACCACGCAAGCCGTGTGCATCTTGATATTGAATCCGATGATATCCCTGCGGAAGTGCGTCGTCTGGAAGGTCTTGGCGCGATACAGGTAGTTACATTAAAAGAATGGGTCGTTATGGAGGCGCCAACCGGGCAACGATTTTGCGTCGTGCCGGTTGGCAGTGCAGATTTTGAGAATCGTGCCAACCATTGGAAAGACTGAGCCGGTCGTGCGAAGCCGGCAGTCAAACAAGAAGGAAAAAAATGATGACAAGTGAACTGATGAGCCTGACCTGGGTGGCCGCATTGTCCGCCGTCATGTGGGTTCCCTATATCCTGAATACGATCGCGGTTCGAGGGCTGGTAAACGCGGTCGGTTACGCAGAGGACCCGACACCGTTGGCCGGCTGGGCGCAAAGAATGAAGAGCGCTCACTACAATTCCGTAGAAAACCTCGTTGTATTCGCGACACTGGTCCTGGTCGCCAATGCGGCAGGCATCAGTAACGGCACTACGGTGTTGGCCTGCGAGATTTATTTCTGGGCGCGGCTGGTGCACCTGTTGTCATATACTTTTGCCGTGCCATGGGTGCGTACCCTTTCTTTCGCGGCCGGGTGGGTATGCCAGGTCGCGATCCTGCTCCAGGTTCTCTGATACAGGCACATGCCCGCAGTTGAGAATCAGCTGCGGCTCTCCTGATAGAGCCTTACCTGGTCCTCGAGTGATGACCAACGTTCGAGGGACCGGTCCAGCGCTTCCTGTGTCGCCGTAAACGCGTCCAGCACAGGTTTTGTGAGCGCATGATCCTGAGCATAGAAGTCGCGGTCCGATATCTGCTTTTGAATATCAACTAAACGGTTTTCAAGCGCCTCAATCTTTTCGGGCAGTTCGTCGAGTTCCTTTTGTTCACGGTAGCTGAGTTTTTTCTTCGCCGCTTTCTGCGAAGTTGCAGGTTCAGAAGGCTGGCTTGTATTGCTTGGAGCAATTTTATCCGCTTGCGCGAGTTCGTGACCCTGGCGCAACCAGTCGCTATATCCGCCGACGTATTCGCGCAGTATTCCACCCTCCTCGAACACGATGGTACTGGTGACGACGTTGTCCAAAAACTGCCGGTCGTGGCTTACAACGATCAGCGTACCGTTGTATTCCGCCAGCCGCGCTTCAAGAACTTCAAGCGTCTCCATATCAAGATCGTTGGTCGGCTCGTCGAGTACGAGCAGATTCGCTGGCCGGGTAAATAGTTTGGCCAGGATAATTCGGTTACGTTCGCCACCCGAAAGCGATTTGACAGGTGTCAGTGAACGTTTGGGGCTGAACAAAAAGCCTTTCAGGTAGCCGATGATATGCCGGTCGCTGCCGTTTAAACTGATATAGGTTTTACCGTCACCAACATTGTCCGCGACCGATTTCTCCGGATCCAGCGACTCTCGAAGTTGATCGAAATAGCCGATTTCAAGGTTCGTGCCGTGTTTTATCGTCCCGGCCTGCGGCTCTAGGTCACCCAGGAGCAGGCACAGCAAGGTCGTTTTGCCAACGCCGTTGTTGCCGAGTATGCCGATTCGATCGCCGCGCATAATATTGATCGAGAAGCTCTCGATGAGAGGGCGATCATCGAAGCGATAGCTTATGTTTTTTGCACGTACGACTTTTCGTCCGGACTGGTCAGCCTCTTCAATGTGGATTCGGGCGCTTTTTTCCTGGCCTATGCGCTTCGCCCGCTCTTTGCGCATGTTTACAAGGGCACGAGCGCGCCCTTCGTTGCGTGTCCGACGGGCCTTGATTCCCTGGCGGATCCAGATCTCCTCTTCCTCCAGTTTTTTGTCAAACCTGGCGATTTCCCGCGCCTCTGCGTCAAGCGCCGCATCCTTGCGCCGCAGGAAATTTTTGTAGTCACCCGGCCAGCTGGTCAATTTGCCACGATCAATTTCGATGATTCGGGTTGCCAGGCGCTGCAGGAAAGCGCGGTCGTGAGTTATGAATAGCACTGACCCCTGGTACGAGTGGACTATAGTTTCAAGCCAGGTAATGGTGACAATATCCAGGTGGTTGGTGGGCTCGTCCAACAAAAGCAGGTCCGGCTTTTGAACGAGCGCCCTGGCAAGTGCGACTCTCCGTCGCCAGCCGCCGGAAAGTTCATTCATTTTTTTGTGTGCAGGCAGATTCAGCTCGGAAATCGTCGCTTCGACCCGTTGCTCCAGGTTCCAGCCACCGTGGGCATCAATCTGCTTGTGCAGTTCTTCGAGTTCTCGCATGCCAGCGCGATCCAGATCCTCGAGCGAACGACGATGATAGTCATCCAGCACTGACTGCATCCCGGCAAGTCCGGATCGCACTACCTCATGGACCAGCATTTCCTGCGCGTCCGGCAACGCTTGCGACAGCTGACTAACGATCAGTCCGGATCTCCTGACGATTTCGCCATGATCGACTTCGAGTTCGCCAGTGATCAGTTTGAACGACGTTGACTTGCCGGCCCCGTTTCGTCCGATCAGGCAGATGCGCTCGCCTGGCTCGATAGCCATATCGGCCTTCGTCAGGATTTTTTGGTCCCCAAAGTCCAGCGACACTTCATCAAAGCGAATGAGCGACATCGACATCTGCTCGCGTGGCGAAAAACCTAAAGGATACACGCTGACGCGGTGTGGGGATTGAAGAATTGCGGCGACCGCCGTAGTGTTTGGGCCTGACACCCGTTGAGGTTTAGCCGTGACAGACGAACACCTGGTCAATATCGAAACCAAGTTGTCGCATCAGGAACTGACGATCGCCGAACTCAATGATGCGTTGGCCAGCCAGCAATCGCAGATTGCCAATCTGGAGCTGCTGGTGAATGCGCTTAGAGACAGGGTTAGGGCGTTATCAGAAGCGGCGCCGGCGGACGGTTCGCTCGAGGAAATTCCACCACACTACTGACCCATGAGGATCGTCTATGAGTAAGCCACATTTTCCTGATCTGATTCGGGCCCTGCCGGATTTTGCAGGACCGTTCGATGCACACCGCCTTGCGGCAGAAGGCTGCGAAGTCCTGTTTGCATCCTATCCCGCCGATACGGTAATCGATACGCACACGCATCCAACGCGAAACGTTGGAATAATTACACAAGGCGAGCTTAGATTGACCAAGGGTCAGGTTGAAACACGCTACGGCCCGGGCGACTGGTACCACGTCGACGCCAACGAAGAACACGCGGCCCGGTTCGACGTCGCAACATCGGAAATCGAATTCTGGTTCTCCGTGTGAGAAAAAATCTTCACAGGTTGCGATTGTGAGCGAACCAAACAACATGTTTCGCTTTACCTGGATTGCCGTTTTCCTGGCGGTCCTTGTCTGGTCAGGCATCAATCCGCACGACTATCCCACTTGGTGGCTGGAAGTTCTGCCCGCTTTAATCGGTTTCGCCCTGCTCGCGTATACACGTAAATCGTTTCCATTAACGCCGTTGGTGTATGTGCTGATTCTCATACACAGCATCGTCCTGATGGTTGGCGGACACTACACCTATGCGGAGGTGCCGCTGTTTGACCGGATCGGAGAGTTGCTTGATCACTCGCGCAACAACTACGACAAGCTGGGCCATTTTGTACAGGGCTTCATTCCCGCGATTATTACGCGCGAAATTGTTATTCGAAATAAGGTCTTCATCAGCGCCAATTGGCGCAACTTCTTTATTGTCTGTTTTTGCCTGGGATTCAGCGCATTCTACGAACTGATCGAATGGTGGGTTGCCCTGCTGTCCGAGGAAGCGGCCGAGTCTTTCCTCGGTACGCAGGGATACACCTGGGACACGCAATCGGACATGGGTTGGGCGCTATTTGGCGCTGTACTCGGACTTGTCCTGCTGAGCAGATTGCACGACAGCCAGCTGCGTTCCGGCGGACTGGTCGACTAATGATACAAAGTGTCGTCGTCAGCCCGGCCGCGTGTGGTCATATCGCCGCTATCCCGGGAATCGAGATTGCAGCAGCGTCCCGCTTCACAGCCGCTGATCTACCTTCGAGTCTGCGCTTCAAGACCACCGCCAAAGCGGACCTTAATCGCGCGCAGCAAGACAATCGCTTGTGGGTTGCCACAAAGGACGCAGAGCAAGTCGTCGGTTTCGCGATCGCCGACGTCGTTGATGGTCAGGCGTACCTCGTCGAGGTCGGCGTTATGCCGGCGTTCGGTCGCCTGGGAATCGGCACACGGTTGGTCCAGGTTACCACCGACTGGGCGCGCGAATCGAAATTCGATCACGTCTCCCTGACGACGTTTCGACATTTGCCTTGGAATGCGCCGTTCTACAGGCGGCTGGGTTTTACTCAGGTAGCCGAATCAGAATATGGTCCTGAGCTGATAGAACTGTTCGAACTTGAAAAACGGGCAGGATTGGATACGTCGAAACGAATTGCAATGCGGCTGGTCTTTTGAAAACCGATGAATAGAAAAGTAACCCTGGGTATATACCTTCTTTTTTCGCTCCTGATCGATGCCTGCGGTGACGCTGAGACCGTCCTGCCGAAACATGACGGTGAATGCGTGGTACTCCTGCATGGCCTGGCGCGCTCGTCATTGTCCATGGAACGTATGAGCTGGTTCCTCGAGGAATACGGTTATGCCGTTGCTAATATTGACTATCCATCGCGCGACTACAAGATTGAAGAACTGGCGGAGAAGGCTGTTGGAGACGGGCTTTCGCAATGTGCGAACCAAAACAGCACCGACAAAATTCATTTCGTTACACACTCGCTCGGTGGAATCCTGGTTCGATACTATTTTTCAGAGAATGATTACGAATCGCTCGGTCGCGTGGTCATGCTTGCGCCACCTAATCAGGGCAGCAAGGCGGTCGATGAATTACAGCAGTGGCCGGGCTTTGAGTGGCTCAATGGCCCGGCCGGCTATCAGCTGGGAAAGGGCGAAAACAGCATTCCGCTCCAGTTAGGAACGCCGGAATTCGAGTTTGCTGTTATTGCAGGGGATGCAACTATAGATCCAGTAACGTCGGCCGTGCTCGACGATCCTGATGATGGCCGGGTATCCGTAGCTGACACGCGCCTGGATGGCATGCTCGATTTTCGCCTGATCGATGCGAGTCATGCGTTTATCATGCAGAAGAGAGAAGTGTTTGAACTGGTTTATGCATTCCTGACAAGTGGCAGTTTTCCGCCCGAAGACGAGGCAGGAAACACCCGGTAGTCGCGGCAGCAAACCACGCTGGTACGGGATCGAAATTGTGTCTATCGCTTAGCCTAAGGTTTACTATATTGCCGATCCACACGCAGGAGACAGACTAATGAACAGACTTGTAGCCGCGCTTCTGGCACTGAGTCTTGGCGCCTGTGCAGTCGCCGACGAATCGGTGCGCATCGTGATGTCGACCGGCGAAGGCAATATCGAGATTGACCTGTACACGGCCGCCGCTCCTGTCACATCTGGCAATTTCCTGAAGCTCGCTGACAACGGCGATCTTGATGGTGGCTCTTTCTATCGGGTCGTCACGTATGCAAACGACAGGGGCGAACCAAAGATCGAAGTCATTCAAGGTGGCCGTGGCAATGCCGCGGAAGGCGAAATTGAGGCGATAGATCACGAAACCACGGACCAGACCGGCATATTGCACACGGATGGCGTGATATCGATGGCTCGCGGTGGTGTCGGTACGGCGACATCCGAATTCTTCATTTGTATAGGCGATCAGCCCGGCCTGGACTACGGCCAGACCCGCAATGCGGATGGTCAGGGATTTGCAGCATTCGGCAAGGTTGTCAGTGGTATGGATGTTGTGCGCAGGATCCAGGGGTTGCCGGCCGATGCAGAATCTTATTCTGAATACACGAAAGGCCAGATACTCGCAGATCCGGTCGTCATTTCTTCAGTGCGACGACTAGAGTAATTCCTTGCAACTTTCGCGACAAAAGTCGCGATTCTCGCATCGGCAGGAATGCATGTAGGAGCGACTTCAGTCGCGATTCCTTATTGCTATGATTCCGTTTAAGCGCGGCGTTTCTCAGCCGCACCGTTTAGCAACGGCGCAAGGTATTCACCGGTAAACGACGCCTTGTTCGTGGCAACATCTTCCGGTGTACCCGTGGCGACAATTTCGCCACCACCATCACCGCCTTCCGGGCCAAGGTCGATGATCCAGTCCGCTGTCTTAATGACGTCGAGATTGTGTTCTATCACGACGACTGTATTGCCTTTGTCTCTGAGTCGATGAAGGACAGCAAGCAAGTGTTCGATGTCGTGGAAATGTAGCCCGGTGGTTGGTTCATCGAGTATGTAAAGTGTATTGCCGGTATCGCGTTTGGACAGCTCTTTCGCCAGTTTGACACGCTGTGCCTCGCCACCCGACAAAGTGGTTGCATTTTGCCCCAGGCACACATAGGAGAGTCCAACGTCCAGCAGGGTCTGCAGTTTCTTTGCCAGTACCGGAACGTTTTTGAAGAATTCCGCTGCGTCTTCGACGGTCATTTCCAGAACTTCAGTGATGTTTTTTCCCTTGTACCGAATTTCCAGCGTTTCGCGATTGTAGCGTTTGCCACGGCAGACATCGCAGGGCACGTAAACGTCCGGCAGAAAGTGCATTTCGACTTTTATTACGCCGTCACCCTGGCAGGCTTCGCAACGGCCGCCCTTTACATTGAAACTGAATCGGCCCGGCATGTATCCCCGCGACCGCGCTTCCTGCGTACCGGCAAATAATTCGCGGATTGGCGTAAACAGCCCGCTGTACGTCGCCGGGTTCGAACGCGGCGTCCGGCCAATCGGGCTTTGGCTGATATCGATCACTCTGTCTACCTTGTCGAGGCCCTCGATGGATTCGTACGGCGCTGGATTTTTGCTGGTGCGATTCAATTCTTCGGCGACGGCCTTGTATAAGGTATCGTTCACGAGCGTGGATTTGCCAGAGCCCGATACGCCCGTGATGCACGTCATCAAACCGAGCGGAATGCCGGCAGTCACCGACTTCAGATTGTTGCCCGTCGCGCCGGTGATCTTGAGCTGCCGCTTTTTGTTCGCCTTGATGCGCTCAGGCGGAACGGGAATAACACGCCGGCCGGACAAATATTGGCCGGTCAGCGATTGAGTATTCTGGCGAATCTCCTCCGGTGTGCCCGCCGCCACGACCTGACCGCCGTGCACGCCCGCACCGGGACCGAGATCGATGACATGATCCGCAGCCAGGATTGCCTCTTCATCATGTTCGACCACTATGACGGTATTGCCAATATCCCGCAGATGAATGAGGGTACCCAACAGGCGCTGGTTGTCGCGTTGGTGCAGGCCGATCGATGGTTCATCGAGAATATACATAACGCCGACCAGCCCCGACCCAATCTGGCTCGCAAGTCGAATACGCTGTGCTTCGCCACCGGAGAGCGTATCCGCGCTGCGGTTGAGCGAAAGATAATCCAGTCCAACATCGCTCAGAAAGCCGAGTCGGTCACCGATCTCCTTGACGATTTTCTCGGCGATGGTTGCGCGCCAGCCATCGAGCTTCATCGTCTCGAAGAAGTCGCGTGCGAAACCGACAGACATATCGCTAATTTCAGGAAGCGACTTGTCGACAATGAATACATTGCGGGCCGCGCGATTTAACCGGGTTCCGCCACAATCGGGGCACGGCTGACTGTTGAGGTAGCGCGTCAGTTCTTCGCGAACGGCATTGGATTCGGTTTCCTTATAGCGTCGATCAAGGTTCGGAATAACGCCTTCAAAGCGGTGTTTTTGCTTGATTTCCATGCCACGGGAATTGGCGTAAAAGAACTCGATCTTTTCCTTGCCGCTGCCAAACAGAACAATTTGCTGGAGGTCGACGCTGAGTTCACAAAACGGTGTCTCAATATCAAACTTGTAGTGCGTCGCCAGGCTCTTGATCATCTGAAAATAGTAGGTCGTCTTGCGATCCCAGCCACGAATTGCGCCACCTGCCAAGGACAAATCAGAATTGACAATGACCCTGTCAGGATCGAAGAACTGCTTAACCCCCAGTCCGTCACATCCCGGGCAGGCGCCGGACGGGTTGTTGAACGAGAATAGCCGTGGTTCGAGCTCGGTGAGACTGTAACCGCAGATGTTGCATGCGAATTTATCCGAGAATACAAGCTCTTCTTCCTCGGACTCGTCCATAAATGCAATCCTGGCAACGCCATCGGCAAGTCTGAGTGCCGTTTCAAAGGACTCGGCGAGGCGCAGCTTAAGATCCGGTTTTACTTTGAATCGATCGATGACAGCTTCGATACTGTGTTTTCTGCGCAGGTCCAGTTTCGGCGGGTCATCAAGCTCATAGACTTCACCATTGATGCGTGCGCGAATAAAGCCTTGCGCCATCAGGTCCTGCATCAGCTGCACGTGCTCTCCCTTGCGATCTACGATCACCGGCGCGAGCAGCATGAGACGGGTGTTCTCAGGAATCGTCAAGACGTGATCGACCATCTGGCTTACGGTCTGGGCCTCCAGAGTCACACCGTGATCCGGGCACCTTGGTGTACCTGCGCGGGCAAACAGCAGTCGCAGGTAGTCGTAAATTTCCGTCACCGTCCCAACCGTGGAGCGTGGATTGTGCGAGGTTGACTTTTGCTCGATCGAGATTGCGGGAGACAAGCCATCGATATGATCGATGTCCGGCTTCTCCATCATCGACAAGAACTGGCGTGCGTAGGCTGACAGTGATTCAACGTAGCGCCGCTGACCTTCGGCATAGATTGTGTCAAACGCAAGCGACGACTTGCCTGATCCAGACAGGCCGGTAAATACGATTAGTTTGTCTCGCGGCAGTGTCAGGTCAATATTCTTGAGATTGTGCGTACGCGCGCCGCGTATTTCGATGGATTTCATAAATGGTGTGCAGTGATCACCGAACAACCTGCTAATATACGCCGCCGCATTAAGGCGGCGCAAAGTAAGTTGACCGCCAGAATAGGGGTAGTGGCCGGCAAGCAACCGAAAGGGCCTTACAAAACCGAGCGATCCCGAGAGAGATCAGCGCCTTAGGGGCCGGTGTCATCCAGGTATGAACAAGCAATCCAAGCAAATATTAGGCGCTATGCTGCCTCAGGAGCGCCAGGCTGTCGCCGTTGTTGCGCTGATTGCCATCTGTCGTATGTTCGGATTGTTCGCACTGCTACCCGTACTTGCCATTTATGCGGCCGGCCTGGAACACGCAACGCCCACGTTAATCGGCATTGCGGTCGGTGGCTACGGGCTGACCCAGGCCGTACTGCAAATTCCGTTTGGTGCTTTGTCAGACCGAATTGGCAGGGTGCCTGTCATCGTTTTCGGACTTCTTGTGTTCGCGGCCGGGAGTGTGATTGCAGCTCAGGCCCTTAACATCTATGGCGTCATAGGTGGGCGCTTGTTGCAGGGTGCCGGCGCGATCTCGGCGACATTGTCGGCATTGCTGGCCGACGGCACGCGCGACGAATTCAGAACGCGTTCCATGGCAATCCTGGGAATCGGGATAGGCAGCTCGTTCCTGTTGGCCCTGATCATTGGTCCAATCATCGCTGCCGCGTACGGCGTGCGCTCTCTCTTTTGGGTGGCTGCCGGCTTGGCAGTTCTTGCCGGTTTGCTGCTGATTTTCCTGCCGCGCGGCATCGAAAGACCGGCGCAGCTGCCAGACCGAAGTATCCGTGCCGCGTTCAGACCGGATCTGCTACGTCTGGACCTGTATATTTTTCTCCTGCATGTCCTGCTGACGGCAAGTTTTGTCGCGTTGCCTTTTCTATTGTCCAACGAATTGGAATTGCCGTTGGGCAGCCACTGGAAAATCTACATTGGCGCGTTGGCCGCCTCTCTCCTGGGGACCGTGCCGCTCATCTTCGCCGACGAACGCAAGGGCAAGTCGGCAACGCTGGCGACCGCAATCTTCCTGCTGTTGGCGGGTCAGCTGCTGCTGGCTTTGACCGGCTCCACGACGACGACGGTATTTGTGGCGCTGGCAGTGTTTTTCGCAGGTTTCAACTTCCTTGAAGCGGGACTGCCGGCAAGACTATCTATACAGGCATCCGGCGAAATCCGCGGCGCGTCTCTGGGCGTGTTTTCGAGCGCCCAGTTTCTCGGCGCTTTTGCGGGCGGCCTGTTGGGCGGTCGATTTATGGCCGGCGGCAATCCGGGCGCGGTATTCCTGGTCTGCGCGGTGCTGAGTGCCCTGTGGCTGTTAGCACACCGCTTCCGTATTGCCAGCGAATAAGCGGCGAAATGAGCCCTAAATCGGGCTGGTATTTGGTGCAGCAGAGCCTAAAATACGTACCCCCGCACGCAAACGTGTGGCTGAATGACTGAATAAGTATAAAACTCAATAACAGGGGAACACTATGGCTCGCGGAGTCAACAAAGTAATCATTGTCGGGAATCTGGGTAACGATCCTGATACGAAATACATGCCCAGTGGATCGGCAGTGACCAACCTCAGTGTTGCGACCAATGAGTCATGGAAAGACAAACAGACCGGCGAGCAAAAGGACCGCACGGAATGGCACCGGGTGGCCATGTTCGGTCGCCTGGCAGAGATTGCTGCGGAGTACCTGAGAAAGGGCTCGCAGGTTTATATTGAAGGCAAGTTGCGCACACGCAAATGGCAGGATCAGCAGGGCAACGACAAGTACACCACGGAGATCATCGCTGACGAGATGCAGATGCTGGGCGGCCGCAGCGGCGGGGGTGCTCCGGCAATGGGGGGCGGCTCGGGCGGACCTCCGCCAAGCGCACCACCACAGGGTGGGTCCGGATCTGATTTCGATGACGACATTCCATTCTAGGACAGATCGCGGCTGAAGCCGCTGCCACTGTCCGGATCAGAAAATCGCAGCAATGACTCCAAAGCTTTACATCAAAACGATGGGTTGCCAGATGAACGAGTATGACTCGGAGAAGATGGCGGACGTCCTTCGCGCGTCGCACGGCTACGAGTTGACTGGCACGCCGGAGGATGCAGACCTATTGTTGGTCAATACCTGCTCAATTCGTGAAAAAGCGCAGGAGAAAGTGTTTTCCGAGCTCGGTCGCTGGCGCGCGTGGAAAGAGAAGCGACCTGAAATCATGATTGGTGTCGGTCGCTGTGTTGCCAGCCAGGAAGGCGAAGGAATAAGAAAGCGCGCCCCCTTCGTCGATATAGTGTTCGGCCCCCAGACCCTGCACCGATTACCCGAGATGGTCAGCCAGGTGCGCAATGCCGGACGCGGTGTTGTGGACATTTCATTTCCTGAAATTGAAAAGTTCGATCGTCTTCCTGAGCCACGCGCCGAAGGCCCTTCGGCGTATGTATCCGTTATGGAGGGCTGTAGCAAATATTGTTCGTTTTGTGTCGTACCGTATACCCGTGGCGAAGAAATTAGTCGACCACTGGATGATGTTATTGCGGAAGCCGTGAGCCTGGCCGGGCAGGGTGTGCGTGAAATTAATCTATTGGGTCAGAACGTCAATGCCTATCGCGGATCAATGCATGACGGACAGATTGCTGACCTTGCAACGCTGATTTACTACGTGGCCGCTATCGATGGCATTGGCAGGATAAGATTCACGACATCGCATCCGGTGGAATTTACGGACAGCCTGATTCAGGCTTATGCCGAAGTTCCAAAGCTCGCAAATTATTTGCATTTACCCGTGCAAAACGGTTCCGACCGAATTCTCGCATTGATGAAACGTGGCCATACGACGCTTGAGTACAAGCAGAAGATTCGCAAGTTGCGGGAGGTTCGACCTGATATTTCGTTGTCGTCAGACTTTATCGTCGGGTTTCCTGGCGAAACGGCCACCGACTTTGAGGCCACAATGAATTTAATCGCGGAAGTGGGCTTCGATCAATCATTCAGTTTCATATACAGCGCGCGGCCGGGAACGCCAGCCGCTGGATTCGCCGACGATACGCCGTTGGAAGCTAAGAAAGAACGCCTGAAATTATTGCAAGCACGTATCTCCCAGCAGGCTCTGGAGATCAGTCGTGCGATGGTCGGTACGACGCAATCGGTTTTGGTTGAGAAACCGTCTAAGAAGAATCTGCAGCAACTTGCCGGTCGGACAGAGAATATGCGTTGGGTTAACTTCGATGCCGATCCATCCTGTATTGGCCAGTTTGTGGATGTGATTATTACCGAGGCGTTGCCGAATTCCTTGCGCGGCAGGCTCGTCGACAACCGCGCAGTAGCTTGATTCTATTGCCAAAAAAACCAGATTATGGGGAATTTCCAGCCAAAATAATGTGCCTGTTGCCAAGACCGCTTATGTCACGTGCCTATACAGGCGTACTGCGCCGTTGTAATCTTTAATAGTCCGTACTTTTTCTCGCGCAGCAGGCGTAACCACTAAAAATTGAACGCCACACAGATATCTCAGGACATTGTCCTGGAACCCGCCGACAACAGTCGTCTCGCCAACCTTTGCGGTCAGTTTGACGAACACCTGCGCCAGATCGAACGCCGCCTCAATGTTGAAATAGCCAGCCGTGGCAATCGCTTTCGCGTCACCGGCAAGCCGGGAGCTGCGCAAATCGGATCAGACGTAATTCAATCATTGTTTGATATGACCGATCAGGAGCGGCTCGATCCAGAGCGTGTGCACGTATGCTTGCAGGAGTCCGTTATGAACGATAGTGATCGCCCGGAGGAGGTGGATATTGCGGCGGACGATGACTCGACGTTTGAAATCCAGACGAAGCAGAAACTGGTTCGTGCACGGGGTAACAACCAGAAAGCGTATCTGAAGGCCATCCATGAACATGATATGGCTTTTGGAATCGGCCCCGCAGGCACGGGCAAGACTTATCTCGCGGTGGCGAGTGCAATCGATGCGCTGGAAAACGAACAGGTGCGGCGAATTGTGCTGGTCCGTCCTGCGGTGGAGGCAGGCGAAAGGCTGGGTTTTCTGCCTGGTGACATGTCGCAGAAAGTCGACCCATACTTGCGGCCAATGTATGACGCATTGTATGACATGCTCGGTCCCGACCAGGTGATGCGACTGCTTGAGAAGAATATTATCGAAATTGCGCCGCTCGCGTTTATGCGTGGTCGCTCACTAAACGACTCGTTCGTGATTCTTGACGAGGCGCAAAACACGAGCGTCGCACAGATGAAGATGTTCTTGACCAGGATCGGCTTCGGCTCGCGCGCAGTGGTGACCGGTGACATCACTCAGATCGATTTGCCAGCAGGTCAACTGTCCGGATTGAAAAACGCGGTCGATATTCTGCAAAACGTCGAGGGCATCGTGTTTACCTATTTTTCGCCGAAGGACGTAGTTCGACACGAGCTGGTGCAGCGCGTTGTCGAGGCGTATGAGGTGAGTGACGAAAACAGTCAGGACTAGAAGCACGTGACGCTTGAGGGCCGGGTAACTGTCGAAGTCCAGGTAGCAAGCAGCGTCAATCATGTACCGAATTCTGCCGATATCCGTAAATGGATCGAAGCTACGATCGCCGAGGCGGTTGGTGCGCGATCCTGCGAAGTATCAGTACGCGTTGTCGACGAGGAGGAAAGCCGCGACTTGAACAATCGTTTTCGTGGCAAAGACCATGCGACTAACGTTCTGTCGTTTCCAACCGATGAGTCGATGGCATGTTTGTCCGCTGAGCTGCAGGGCACCCTGGGCGATATTGTCATCTGCGGTCCGGTAGTGGAAAGCGAAGCGGGCGAGCAGGGGAAGGACATTGCCCATCACTGGGCTCACTTGTTGATTCACGGCACGCTGCACCTCCTGGGGCACGATCACATGGCCGAGGCCGATGCGCGCCGGATGGAAGCACTGGAAATCAGGATTCTGGGTCTGCGCGGCGTGGCAGATCCGTATATTACCGACGAGCATTGACGACTAAGATCTATGCTTATGCGAGCTGCTACAATAACCGGGCACTGCGTCGAAACACGTAGCACACTGTACAGATTGGGATCATGACTGATAAACCGCCAAGTACCAACGGCTTAGGCAAGACCGGCGTATTCAAGAGAATTCTGCGCGCCATCAAAGGTCAGCCCCTGAGCCGCGACGAAATTCACGACCTCCTCCAGGAAGACGAAGGGGTCTTCGAACCCGAAGAAAAAGAAATGCTCAGCGGCGTTCTGGAAGTTGCAGAGACCCAGGTACGCGACGTTATGATTCCACGCTCCCAGATGGTGGTCATCGAAAAGGAACAATCGCTCGACGAGATGCTGGAAGTCATCATCGGCTCGGGCCATTCGCGTTTTCCGGTGATTGGCGAAGATCGTGATGAAGTGCTGGGAATCCTGCTGGCAAAAGATCTGCTGAAGTTTTTCGGCGATTCATCGGAAAAGAGCCTAAACATCAAGGACTACCTTCGTCCCGTATCCGTCATTCCCGAGTCCAAACGCCTGAATGCACTTCTCAAGGAGTTTCGCGATAGCCACAATCATATGGCGATCGTCGTTGACGAATATGGAGGCGTGTCCGGGCTGCTGACGATCGAGGATGTACTGGAGGAAATCGTCGGCGAAATCGATGACGAGCATGATCAGGAGGAAGCTGAATTCATTCAACCGGACAAGGATGCCGACGGCAAGCCCTGTTTTGCGGTGCGGGCGCTGACGCGTATCGAGGACTTTAACGAATACTTTGGCTGTGAACTTACCGAAGAAGAAGACTATGACACTATCGGTGGCCTCGTAATGCACGAACTGGGTCGGCTTCCTCGTCTCGGAGAAAAACTTCGCTACGGCGGATTCGAATTTCGAGTAACACGAGCCGATCGCCGCCGCATAGATTTGTTGCTGGTTATTCGGCTGGTCCGGGAACTCGCTGACTAAGCTCGACAAGAGGCTCCTCCTATCGCCGCTAACGAACTGCAAGGCATGTCGTCGAAGTTTCCGCTCGAGGCATGGGCAGAACATCGACCCTGGTTGACCCGATTCGCGTACTTTCTGATTGGCGTAATGATGACGTTGTCTTTTGCGCCATTCGGCTACTATCTGTTAGCGCCGATACTCTTGTTGCCGCTTCTGTATGCCTTCCTGCGATTGGCTCCCGCTGTCGCTGCCAGGCTTGGTGCCAGTTTTGGTGCGGGTCTGTTTCTGGCCGGAACGTACTGGCTCTATGTATCCATTCATGTTTTTGGCCAGGCGCCGTTGATCCTGGCGCTGGCTCTAATGCTGGGTCTCGTCATTATCATGTCCCTCTATTACGCCGCGACGGGATGGATGCTTGCCCATTGCCGTGGCCTAAATTTGTGGCAGTTCATTATTCTGGCACCCGCGATCTGGGTGTTTAACGAATGGCTGCGCGGATGGGTATTAAGCGGTTTCCCGTGGATGACGCTCGGCTACAGCCAGGTAGATTCGACGTTGTCCGCGATGGCGCCGGTACTGGGTGTTTACGGCGTTTCTCTTGCACTGCTGGTCAGCGCAAGTGCTTTACTTGTTGGTGTCTTGTCGACTGGCTCAACACGCATTGCTTGCCTGTCTGTTGCGATAGTGCCGTGGTTGGCTGGCATAGTCCTGGACGGACACGACTGGACAAATCCGTCAGGACCAACTGTGCGAACGACTATCGTGCAAGGCGGCGTATCGCAAGACCGAAAATGGCTGCCAGAGCAATTCGAAACTACGCTGGATTTGTATCGGGATTCTCTTCTGAGCAATGACCAAAGCGAGCTCGTCGTCTGGCCCGAAGTTGCTATTCCGTCCGTCGCAGACCGGGTTGAAGGATATATAAAACAACTTGAATTGGACCTGCAGCATAATAGGCAAACACTGTTGTTCGG
>JBPCYD010000072.1:0-4052 GCA_051007895.1 Woeseiaceae bacterium | reverse complement strand
AGGAGTACGACCAGATCATCGAGATTATGATTAAAACTGCCCGGACCGTTCCAGTCCAGATTGAACGCGGTCACTTCTGAATAGCTCGGAAAATGGCCAATGAACCCATTGGAGTTGGAATCCTCGCCGGCAAATGAACCAGTGAACGCCGCGAAGCCGCCAGGGCCGGTAATTTCGAATTCCACTGTTATGGGACCCGCAGAGGCCATCGATGACCAACAGGTCAATGCGCCAATTAGCGCAATTGCAGGCAGTGCTCGAAGCTTTTTGATCGTTGTCATCGCTCTTTGACTCCAAAAGAAATTCAGGAAAACTAGTCTTTCCACTAGTGAACAATGCAATCTTAATGCCAAAGTTTTTTTATATTTTAAAAACAATAACTTAGGTGAAATAGTGAGGATAACATTGGTGAATATGTAAGATATGCCGACGACTCGAGGTGTGGAAATTTGCCCTACGGGCATTAATCAGCCGGTCGGTCCAATCACAAAGTGACCGATAACTTGTTGTTTTATAAGAGGGGCCACCCGATGACTCCAGGAGAATTGAGGCAGGGCAGGCATATGGAGTAATAACAATTGTGTCCACTAGCCCGACGTGCCGCGGCCGAATGATTTCAGGAGCATTTGATTCACTGACAGTTCAGCGGGGACGAGTTGTACAGTAACGTTCTTTATCTCCATTGAACCCACAAGACTCTGGAGGCCCAGTCGGCATTTGAGTTTCCTGCTTTTCGTAAAGCTACAGCAAATATGAGTTTTCAGGCCTGCCAGCAACAGTGCGACAAATGAGCCTTGAAAACGAGAACTCCGACAAAGGGGCAGATTCGCAGGTGGCTCGCGCACAATACAACAGTCATTCAGGCGATATTGGATTCAGTTTCCGGCTGCGCTGCGGCTAATCAGGCACTCAGAACTTACAGGCCGTTACCTGTGAGGATTCTCCGGGTTCGCCGCAATTCGCGTGGGTTTAAACCGTCTGGTCGAGTATGATAGACCTAACTGAATATCCGTCTATCGAGCCCGCGGGCAATATCGCCCAATTCCTCCTTTCGCGGTTTCCGCTAGCCAGGAGGGATTATGAATACGCGGCGTCAACTAAGAAAAAACTCCTGTACCACGGCAAATACCGAGAACGCCGGTTTGTTTCAATCGTACGGGATTGCAGATGCATCAATCGGTAACAATGATCCAGGTGCAATATCCTGGCGGATACGGATTTGTGTGTGGAGAGTCTTATGACTGAAGAATTAATAGAGGAGGCGTACCAGATTGACTCGGTCACGCCTGCTGACCCCCCGGCCGGTATGGAGGGAGATGATTGGCACTGCTACATCATTATGCAGGGAACCAATTCGATTCGTGGCTATCGCCAGGGAAAGCGTCGTGCCGTGATGACTGCCGTCGAGGAGATCGTTGCTCAGCTGAATGAGCGACGATTCGGAAAGCGCGGCCGACCGAAAAAGGCCGAACCCGCCAAGAATGCAGAGCCAGCTAAGAAACCCGCCCAATAAGAATGCGCATATTGAATGACTGAATCTGTTGACAACCATCTCGCACTGTTTTGCGATTTCGAGAACATTGCACTTGGTGTACGAGATGCTAAACACGCAAAGTTCGATATTAATGAAGTACTCGAGCGCCTGCTTGTTAAGGGCAGTATTGTCGTTAAGAAGGCGTACTGTGACTGGGGTCGCTACAAAGAGTTTAAAGCACCGATGCACGAAGCGGCATTTGAATTGATCGATATACCGCATGTGCGGCAATCCGGCAAGAATTCTGCTGATATTCGCATGGTCGTTGATGCACTGGACCTGTGCTACACGAAATCGCACGTCAATACGTTCGTCATCATCAGCGGCGACTCAGACTTCTCACCGCTGGTCAGCAAGTTGCGCGAAAATGCAAAGACAGTGATCGGTGTCGGCGTCAAGAATTCAACGTCCGATCTGCTCATCAACAATTGTGACGAATTCATTTACTACGATGACCTGGTTCGTGAGCAGGTGCAGAAAAGCAAAAAACAAAAACCGGCTCGTAAGCGTTCGTCAAAGCGCAAAGTAACTAAATCCAAACCGAAAGATGCGCAACAGGAGGGCATCGATCTCGCGATCGAAACAGCCGCTGCATTGAATTCCGAGCGCGGTGACCAGGAGAAGTTGTGGGGCTCGATGGTCAAGCAGGCGCTGAAGCGACGCCGTCCAAGCTTTAATGAGGGCTCTTATGAATTTGAGTCATTCAGCAAGCTTCTCGAGGAAGCGCAGGCGCGAGGCCATTTGGAGCTGGAGCTGGACGAGCGGTCAGGCGGCTACATCATACGCAAGGTTGTGCAATAGTTCGGTGAGCAGATTCGGGACACCAGTTCCGGTCGCAACACGGGTTTCGTGGCGCTTCTTCTAAGCAAATTGAATTCTAGATATATTCGATAAATATCTGTTTTTATTCTATTTTTCCTTTTTTCTGTTTTGGTATCGTTTGCCAGGATCAGCTTTTCGCTAAGGATTTCGCGCGGGCTGCCGCTATAGCCCAGTGAGGATCCCGCTTTCTGGGTTTCGCAGCTGTAGCATCGATTATGTCTGCGCGAGCAGCTCCGGCGCGACAAGAAGAGCGAATAATGACAGAAGACACAAACCAGAAAATCGGGCGCTACGAGATGATTCGCTCAGTAGGCAAGGGTGCACAGGGCGCTGTGTATCTCGCTCGTGATCCGACACTCGATCGGCTGGTGGCCATCAAAGTACTGACTGGGGATGATGCCGAGCTCAACAGGAAGACCGAGGACGGTGCTCCACTCGAAGCGCGTATATCCAGCAAGCTAAAACATCCGAACATCGTCCCTATTTTCGATGCCGGTGAGTGCAAAGCGGGTCCATACCTGGTGTTCGAGTATGTCGAAGGCAAAACGCTGGCACAAAATCTGAAGGCGAAGGGTGGCATATCGATAGCGGCAGCCGTGCCACTCATTGCTGCGATCTTAAAGGCAGTCGCCACCGCGCATACGTCCGAAATTTTGCATCTTGATCTGAGTCCACGAAACATATTGATCGATGCAGATGACAAACCAAGAGTGATGGATTTCGGTCTTGCGCAATACATCAGCATTGCCAGGGAGCCTCGAGAGTTTGCGTCCGGTACGCTGCGCTATATGGCGCCCGAACATTTTCTTGGGGAACCGTTAGGGCCGTGGACGGACGTTTTTGCATTGGGAAGCACGTTCTTCGAGATCGTTTCCGGCGAGCGTGCGATGCAGGGCACAACACTTGAACAAATTCAGTACAAGATTATCGCCGGAGACGTCGACTTCGCGTCGATTCTGCAACAGCAGCACGGCGAGGCATATGCACGTTTTCTGCAGGGCGCATTAGAGAAGAGCCGCGAAGGTCGTTTTGGCGATTGCTCGATAATGAGTGAGGCATTCGAACTTTTTCTCAGCGAAACCGACTTGGTTGATAAAGCACAATCCGACGGTTCAAAACACAGCACAATTGAGTTTCTGTTGCGACGAATGCAGCGAACCGGAGATTTTCCGACTATTTCCCGCACGCTCTCGGATATCAACCGTTTGACCGGAGACGACAGCGATGCGAACGCCGACAAGCTGGCCAATGTAATCCTGCGCGACTTCGCGTTAACCGGAAAGCTGTTAAAGCTCGTCAACTCCGCATTCTATGGCGCGCGTACCACCGAAATTACGAGCATCTCACAGGCGGTTGTATTCCTGGGCCTGGAGAAGGTCCGCATGACCGCCAATAGCCTGACGTTTTTTGGGCATATGAAAGGAGACTCGGCCGTCCTCAAGGATTCCATGACGAAGTCGTTCCTGAGCGGCTTGATCTCGCGTCACCTGGCGAAAGTTGCGAAATTACCGGCTGCAGAAGAGGCATTCATTTGCGGTATGTGCCAAAACCTTGGGGAGAATCTTGTTATTTTCTATTTTGCCGAGGAGTTTGATGGCATCCGCGAATTGCAACAAAGTAAGGGGCTCGATAAGGCTGCCGCTGCGCGTGGCGTGCTCGGCGTCAGCTACGCCGATTTAGGATCTGCGGTGGCGAA
>JBPCYD010000071.1:0-4329 GCA_051007895.1 Woeseiaceae bacterium | reverse complement strand
GACAACGATCGCGAGAAGATCCGGGTCGTAGGTTGGATCCAGATCCAGGGCAAGATCCAGGCTGACGTCAAACGGCAACGTGAGCCCCACCCAGCCGTTGTCGGTCGCAATCGTGGCGCAATTTCTCCCAAACGGAACGTCCTGCCCCCAACGCACCCAGGCGTCACTCTGGCTGGTCGCGGTTCCGACAAGGTCCGCGTACAACGCAATGGACCGAATGCTATCCAGCCCCAGGGTCAGGCCGGAGCCGTCGGCCAGAGTGACGGTCGCGGTTGTTTCGTCCGTATGGATTTTGTATGGGCGTGGAAAATTGCAATCGGTTTCGATGGTTTCGGTTATCGCATCAATCGGAATACCGTTGAGCACCAGGCCGCCATTAACGTCGAATCCCAGGTCGTCCAGCTCGTCGCGTATCAAACTTGCGAGGTAGGCTCGAATCGCGGCGTCAGGCGACTCGTTGGAATTATCAATGATCTGTTGTATGTCAGAAAACGGAATAACGTATGTGTCTGCACGAGCGGTGCTCGACAACAGCAGAATGCAGGACAACAGCGTGCAGATAAATCGAAGCATTATTTTTATTCTTTTTCGACTTGTATTATTTGGGAATTATAACACAGCCGTGGATGGAAGAACTTCGCGGAATAGTTCGTAACTTACGGAAAATTAACGTTATTTATCCACGATATGGTCTTCGCATCCTTGATCTCGACCTGAACCTGGCCGCCCCCCGTGACACCAAGTACGGCCAGTTCATCACCTGGATTTGCATCCATGTCGGGCACCACCGCGAAATCTCTGGGCGTAAAACCAGCCTGGAACCAGACACTCCTGATGTACGCACTCGATAGAGCATCTTTTACATGCACCCAGGCGCGGCTGTCGGAATCTCGGGTCGTTAGTATTGCCAGTTCATCACCACTGTTAGCATCCAGATTTGGAACTATCGCAAGTCGCGATGGCGTATAGCCCTGGTCGAACCACACATTGTTGACGTAGGCACCCGTTAACGCGTCTTTCATGTGTACCCAGGGACGCGAGTCACTGTCACGCACCATGAGCACTGCAACTTCCGCACCTGGATTGCCGTCCAGGTTATCGATGATCGCGAGGTCATTCGGCGTGTAGCCTGCCTGGAACCAGATATTCTTCACGTAGGCTGACGTTAAGGCATCCTTAACGTGCACCCAGGCTCGATCGTTGTCGGCATCCCGGGTCATCAACACCGCAAGCTCCGGTCCGGCGTTACCATCTATGTTCGGTACATACTCAACATCATGCGGCGTATAGCCCGCTTCAAACCACACATTATTTACGTAGGCCATGGTCAAAGAATCTTTGATATGAACCCACGCCCGATCGTTGTCCGAATCCCGGGTCATTAACACGGCTAACTCAGAACTATTGTTGCCGTTCATGTCCGGCAACACTGCCAGAGCATGCGGCGTGTAGCCGCTGGAAAACCAAACATCTTTCACTATTGTGCCGGTCGCGGCATCACGTACCTCCACCCAGGCGCGACCACTCACATCTTTGTCCAATACCGCCAACGCTGGCGAACCATCAATGTCTGCTATACCAAAATCCAGTGGCGCTCGAGCCCCGTTAAAGGTCTGACTGCCGAGTAAGGCATCCGAACCCGCATCGCGTACGTAGCCACTAAAGTTGTTCGAAATTGCGACGCCAAGTTCGGGCGCGGCACTGCCGCCCATGTTCGGAATGACGGCGATTCTCTCAAACGACGCTGAACTTGATGACAGTAGCTCCGCGATCGCAGCATCTGCCTGAATCAATCCGTGCCCGGAGTCGAAGTCCACGCCTGCGACTCCCATGTCGATGGCAGTATTTTTCAGCGCCGATCTTAATTCGTCAGGTGTTGCATCTGGTTTGGCCTGCAATAGCAGTGCCGCCACCCCCGCCGCATGCGGTGCCGCAGCCGATGTTCCAAAGAAGTCGTCGATGCCGTCGCTGCCGTGACTATCGTCGAAGAAGAACGTTGTGTTTACACCGTCAACTGCTGTGATGTCAGGCTTCTGGCGTATCTCAGGCACAGCAAGTAATACCCCATTCGTATCGAACAGTATCGGTGTGCCACCTGCAGACGAATACGGTTCGAGTATGGGCGGCGACGTACCGTTGAGTGGCGTGTCGAGAAAAAACGCGGCGCCGACTGACTCGGCGCCAGCCGCGTTCGCATGACCATACGACGTACTGCCATTCGTTGAATACTCATTCAGTACAACGTCGTCACCAAAAACAACCAGCTTTATCAGCGTCGCCGGCGGTCCGACGGAATCAACGTCGTCGTAGGTGAGAATGATGCTGAAATCGGTGCCATTGCCGAGGAACTCGCTGTTGTCGTACTGTAGCGCCTCCCAACCTTCACCCATCACAATGTTGTCGTTCGCGCTAATCGTGATATAGGTCTCGCCGCTAGCATCCAACAACACAATATCGTGATCGGTGGACGGCCCACTGCCACCGAACGGCTGGTCCCACTGCATGGCGATGGTCATGACAGAATTTTCAGGAATAGTAATATTCATGTAGTTGTCGACGCCGGGCCCCGGGTCGAAATCATGCATTAGACCTACCCTTTCGAACTGCGGATCGCAGTCACCGATCGGATCAAAAAATTCGATACAAAATATTTCGCCGCTGTTATCAAATGCGGCCTCGTAACTTTTGCGACCTGAATTGCCGGCCGCCGAAAAGTACACAACGCCACTTGCTACGATCGAGTCCACCGCTTGCGAAACGATGCCGTCCTGGAACATCGGTTCGTTGATGATCAGAAGGTCGTCGACTATCACGTCAGCGCCGGCTGCCGCCAATGAGGAAATAGCGCTCGCGTAGCTTGCAATGCCATCGATGCCGCTCTGAAAATACAGATCGGCACCGGGGGCCACGTCGTGAATGATCTGCAACATCGCGCGGCCTTCGTCGATGCAAAATACCAGCAATCCGCAGAGCGTGGACTCACCAACCGGCAGGGTCACACCGCCCGCTGGCAGGTCGCCAGATGCGATGTCGGCCGACGCGCCGCCCAGCGTGTCGTAACCGTCCGATATGACACCAACCCCGACGCCCGAGCCGTCCACTGAGTAAGTCGTTCTTGCGACGTCTGCAGCCAGAGCCGCATCGCCCTGGCTGGTTATCGAACCCGTATGGGTAATTGGCCGCGGCGAAGCAGTGATACCTCGCAGACTTTGCAACGCAAGGGCATTGTCGATTGCGGTTAGCGGTAGCAGCCCCGAGACGACGTCGCCATATCGATGGCCGTTAGTCAGTCCAAGCTGAACTAAGTCATCAAGCAGTACAGCGCCGTCGCTGGTCGCTCTGACATCGACCAGAATACTGCCCGATGAAACCTGTACGAAGCGATTACTTGGCGTGTAGCCGGCGCTCTTGCCCTTTTGCGAAAGGTCTTTGAATTCAGCATGTACGGCAGCCAGGGAACTGTCAGCTTTTGAATGCAGGCCTGGCTTATAAAACCCGACCAAGTCAGGAAGCTCATCCGGCGCTGTCGCTATTTGATCGGCCCGCGCAGGTGTAATCTGTGCCGCGGTCGCGGCCAGGACGAGTAACACCAGGGAACCGAACGACTTCATCATTGTAGTCATCGACGCTGCATCCATGCAGAAAAGGCAGAACTCCTATACTGCCCGTCGGGCGGGGAATTGCAGTGATTGCGATCACAGTCGAACGCTCAATCTTATGGAAAATTCACCAGATTGATCCATGTAATGGTCTTGGCATCCTTGATCTCGACCTGGATCTGACCGCTACCGCGCTCGCCAAGTACCGCAATCTCATCGCCGGGATTGGCATCGATGTCCGGCACGATCGTGAAGTCCTTCGGTGCGAAGTCGCTCTGGAACCAGACGTTCTTGATGAACGCACCCGATAACGCATCTTTCACCAGCACCCAGGCACGTCCGTCCGAGTCCTTACTCGTGAGCACCGCTAACTCATCGCCAGCATTCGTATCCAGATCGGGAATAATCTCCAGTCGCATCGGCGTGAAGCCCAGATCGAACCAAACGTTCTTCACGAAGCTGCCCGTCAGTGCATCCTTCATGTGCACCCAGGCACGGGAGTCACTGTCTCTCTGGAACAACACCGCCACCTCAGAGCCCGGATTAGCATCCAGATTATCGATGATCGCCAGATCCTTCGGCGTAAATCCCGCCTGGAACCAATTGTTGCGAATAAACGCACCCGTTCCTGCATCCTTTAAATGCACCCAGGCACGATCGTTATCCGCGTCGCGTGTCATCAGTACCGCAAGCTCTGGACCGGCATTGCCATCAATGTTCGGTACCACCT
>JBPCYD010000070.1:0-7209 GCA_051007895.1 Woeseiaceae bacterium | reverse complement strand
TTTTTTTTTTTTTTGTGGGGGGGGGGGGGCGTCTCTCCCCCCCCGATTCCCTCATCTGGCGGCCAACCCGATAATTATGCTAAGTTCTTTTTAAACCGGGCGTTACACCGGATTCTTGAACTAAAATCAATAGGATACGTGCTGAGAGGGCGCGTCATCATCCGTGAGCCAGTAGCATCGTTGCCTGACAGGGCGCGATGCTGGTAATCCGTTATGCAGCTTTTGCGACTGATCGTACTTGTCTCGATCTTTTCAAGCGGCGTCGCAGACGCCGAGCCCGAGTCGCGTCTGCGTGATGGCGGCGCGGCCCACGGCGTCCGGCTGGCCGGTGCAGATGACGCTGCATCATCAGTAAAGGTCTATATCGTACAATTGGCAACACCGTCGGCCGCCGAGTTTCACGCCCGATCCCAAACTGGATTCTCCGGCAAACCTGCATTGGGTACCTCAACGACCGCCGGTCGTTTCGACAAAAGCAGTGCGCGGGTACAAAGTCACTTGAGCAAACTGGCAACCGAGCAGGCGAACGTACTTTCGAAACTCGGTGGCAATGTCCAACCGTTCTACAACTACCGATACGCATTGAATGGCTTCGCCGCAACGTTGTCCGCGGCACAGGCAAACAAACTGGAGCACATGTCTGAAGTGCTGCACGTTTGGCAGGACGAAATACGTCCGTTAACCACGAGTAGCAGCGCCTCCTTCCTTGGCCTGTTTGATGCGGATGTAGGACTGCGCGGTGAACCCGGCCTTGATGGCGAGGGCATTGTCATTGGCGTAATCGATAGTGGCATCGCTCCGGACCACCCGGCGCTTAAAGACACGCGGGAAGCAGACCGTCCACAGACATGTCGCAGCACCTGGGGCGAAGGTACGCTACTTGGCAGGTGGCTTTGTAGACGCTTCAGCCAAATGGAAGACGTGCAGATTTTTGAAGCGCCGGAAAACTGGAATGGTACTTGCGAGACCGGGCCGGAGTTCACCGAGCAGAGTTGCAACAATAAAATGATTGGCGCCCGAACCTTCGTCGAGGGGGCGCTGGCATCCGGTCCGATAGACTCAGGCGAGATTTTTTCCGCACGTGACGTCGACGGGCACGGTACACACATTGCAACAACGGCGGCGGGTAACAGGGTCAATGCATCCATATTTGGAACGTTTCTGAATTCTGTAGAGGGCATCGCACCCAAAGCTCGGATTGCAACCTACAAAGCGTGCTGGCTGCGACCGGGCACGACCCGAGCCAGCTGCAATACATCTGATCTCGCCAATGCAATCGACATGGCGGTATCCGATGGCGTTGATCTCATCAACTACTCGGTGGGGAACTCGATGTTCACCGTGACGTCACCCGATGACATCGCACTGTTAGCAGCCGCCAAAGCGGGTGTATTGGCGTCGGTCGCTGGCGGCAACGAGGGTCCCAACTTCCAAACCATCGGTTCACCATCCGGCAACCCGGCCGTCATTACGGTTGGCGCGTCCACGCGAACTGGCGAGCATTCTGTAGAGGCGATTATGATTGACGCTCCCGCGTCCATCGCCGGCAAATACGCCAGCAAAGAGGCGTCGTTCACGCCGCCGCTGATCGACAGTGACCCGATCGAAGGTCAGCTGATACTTGTCGATGACGGTGACGAAAGTTTGCCCGACGGCGGCACCGGTAACCTGATAGATGCATGTCAGACGATCACCAATACCGACGAGATCTCCGGCAACATCGCATTCATCGAGCGTGGCGGTTGTGATTTCGACGTCAAGATAGAGAATGCAGATGCTGCGGGTGCGACTGCTGTGATCGTCTTCAATATTTCGGGTGCTCCGATTGTCATGGTTGGAGATAGTGGGTCAATCGATATTCCCGCCGTGATGATTGGCGCTGCCGATGGGGACCTGCTGCTCGGCGAGCTCGATGCGGATGAAGTAATTGATGTTGTAATCGATAAAAGCTTCTTTCTGTCGATCGCGGAGTCCGGCAACATTATGGCGAGTTTTTCGTCACGCGGGCCGGGACCTAATCAGGACATACTCAAACCCGATGTCACAGCGCCAGGCGTCAATATTCTGGCGGGAAGTACGCCTGATGCAGCCAATACCGTCGCGGGCGAGTTCTTTGCATTCCTCAGTGGTACGTCGATGTCGGCTCCGCATGTCACCGGCGTCGCTGCACTGCTTAAGCAGGCGCATCCCGACTGGAGCCCGGCAGCAATCAAGTCTGCCCTGATGACAACTGCTCGGCAGGACATCACTTTGCCGGACGATTCGGCAGCAATCCCGTTCGACTTCGGCAGCGGTCATATCGTGCCCAATGACGCAAACGATCCGGGTCTCGTGTATGACATCTCGGATGATGAGTATGACGCCTATTCCTGTGGAATCGCCTCGCCCGGCGTGTCTCAGGCGCGCTGTGACGAGCTCGCTACGGCGGGCATGTCGTTCGACTCCGTCGATCTCAATCAACCCTCGATATCCGTTTCACGACTGACCAGTGGCACAACCATCTCGCGCACGGTTACGAACGTCACCGATACGTCAGAAACCTACACGGCGGAGATCGAGCTGCCGCCCGGCATCGACGTACAGGTATCGCCCGCCAGCCTCACTGTAGGCGCCGGTCAGACCGCGACATTTGACGTCACGTTGAACTTTGTCAGCGGGCCGCCGGATATTTATCGCTTCGGCAGCTTGACCTGGGTCAGCGACGATCATCGGGTGCGCAGTGTCATCGCGGCACAGCCGCTATCGATTGATGCGCCGAGGGAAATCTTTTCATTCGGCGGCACTGGGAGCGAGACCTTTTCCATCGACTTTGGCTATGCGGGAAGTTACACACCACGTGTCCACGGACTTAACGCGCCGTTTATCCAGAAAGATTTTGTCGCGCAAGATCCCGACAAAACTTTCTCGGTGTTTGATTTGGCAGGCGTAAACGTACGGGTAATCGATACAATTCCCGATGATGCTTTTATCCGATTCGCGCTGTTTGACGAATTGACGGACGGGGACGACGATCTGGATCTTTATGTCTACTTTTGTCCAGTCAATCTCGAACTCGATTGCTACCGGGTGGGCGAAAGTGGCAGCGAGACTTCCCGTGAGCAGGTGGATATATTTAACCCCGATTTGGGAACCTATAGAGTTTACGTACACGGTTTTGAAACCGACCCAGTCGCAGGTGGTCCCGGAACTAACTACACGTTGCTTACCTGGGTATTCGGGTTCAACGACGATCCCGGAAATATGTCGGTTACTGGTCCCGCATTCGCAGATCCAGGGGCGACCAGCGACATCACCGTAAACTGGAACGGACTATCGCCGGACAACATTTACCTCGGTGGCATATCGCACAACACGCCCGACGGACTCGTCTCGCTGACCTTGATCAACATCGCGAACTGAGGTCCGTTAGTCAGTAGCAAACAACCAGCGCATACCCTGGCGAAAGGATGCAGGCGGCGCAGACATGTGAGAGTGCCCCTCCAGGTTGACAACCTTTAGCTCCCAGGGCCGGTTTGTAATCCCACTCCAGTGTTTGACCCATAGATCGGCTGGCTCCTTGAAGGTGGGATCATCCAGCGACCCCGAGCCGATAAATAGTTTGGACCGTATTTTTGAACTGTCAGCTTCGCCATGCAATTCAAGAAAGAACGGCAGGTTGCGATGCATGGCAGGGTTGCTCGCGATATGACCCCAGAAAAGATTCGGTTTGGTTAGCGCCGAATAAATCGCGAACTGACCACCGATTGATTGCCCGAAAATTATACGACGATTGGGATCCGATCGATACGCGTCCTCGATGAAAGGCAGCAGTTCGTCGCTCAAATAGGATTGGAACTTCGCGGCACCGCCCCAGTATTCCCGTTCGATTGACGGTGCCGTGTAATCGGTACTCCGAAAGTTGCCGGTCTCGAAGTCGTCGCTGCCGTAGGAAATGCCAACGACTATCGCCTCCGGCATCTCCCCGCCGAAGTTGAGATAGCGATAATAGGGCGTCAGCATCGGAAACAGATTGCCGCCATCCAGCAAGTATACTGTCGGGTATTGTGTCGAGTATTCTTCGTAACCATCCGGCAACATCACATAAACATGAAAGCCTCGATCGAGATCACCCGAGTTGCTCAAGTGAT
Source organism: Woeseiaceae bacterium (assembly GCA_051007895.1). Taxonomy (GTDB): domain Bacteria; phylum Pseudomonadota; class Gammaproteobacteria; order Steroidobacterales; family Woeseiaceae; genus SZUA-117. Next base: position 3,082 of record JBPCYD010000070.1, on the reverse strand, counting down.
AGTGAACATCGCCAAGACCTTGCAGATAGTTGGTCTCGGCAGCAAACAATGGCAGCGAGAAGAAAAACAGGATGAAACGCGTCAAATGATGTGCGAATTTATTCATATTGGATTTGTGTCGAAATGGCAGTGAAGGTTCCTTTGAGATCAACAAGCGAGGGCCCCCTGTAGTGCGAAGATGTCATGGCACCATCACTCGTCTCAACCCAGCTCTCCACAAGTAATGGAAATTTCCTGACTGTTCCGGACAATTGCCGAGATTAGCATTGGCCATCGCCTTGACCTTGCCGGATTCAGTGGCCTCGTCGACGCGTTGCGGCAAGATGCGGGGCCGTTGGACGAGGTTCGAAAATGCCGGCTCAGGGTGCTGTTCGGATTGTCTTTCGGCGCAATGTTCCTCTCTCTGATGCCGGAACTGCTCGCAAATCTTAGCTTCCCAGAGGCCCGCGTGTGGTACATCTCTCCCGCGGTACTTTTTGGATACTCGGCCCTGTTGATCTGGTGGTGGATTGGGCCGTCGCGGAAAATTGCGCAGATTACACCGGAATATTCAACCGGAAAGCCTTCAATACCATGGCTGCCGGCCATACAATTGTTATTGTGTTACAACTCGCCGTGCTACTCGGCTATTTTACAGATCAGGCGCCAGGCGTTTTCAGTCTCGGCCTGGTTTGGTATCTCGCTCACGCCGCGCAACAATTTATACGCGTGCTCTTTATTCAACCAAGGAGTTGAACTGTTGACGGATGATCGACTGTCCGGGGTGTTAAGCCCCGTTGTTACGCCTTTCAAGGATGACTTAAGCCCGGACCCTGAGCGACTGATCAAGCAGTGCCAGTGGTTGCTCTCGCAGAATGTTGGACTTGCCGTGTTTGGTACCAATAGCGAAGCCAACTCCCTTTCGGTCGACGAGAAAATCATGTTGCTGGATCGAATGGCCGATGCCGGCGTCAACACTGGTCGCATGATGCCGGGCACGGGCTGCTGCGCTCTGACAGATACCGTCAGGCTGACCGCCCACGCTGCGAAGCTCGGTTGCGCCGGGACACTGATGTTGCCGCCGTTCTATTACAAGGGTGTCAGCGACGAAGGCATCTTTGCCAACTTTGCAGAAGTGATTGAGCGCGTCGGTGACCAGTCGCTGCGCATCTATCTCTACCACATTCCGCCGATCGCACAAGTCGGTTTCTCGGTGGACCTGATCGAACGCCTGGTAACCCGATATCCCCGGACAATTGTCGGAATTAAAGACAGTTCGGGTGACTGGGACAACACGTACGCCATGCTCGAGCGAAAATGGGACGACTTCAGGGTGTTTGTCGGCAGCGAAAGCTTTCTCCTGGCGAATATGCGCAATGGCGGCGCCGGCTGTATTTCTGCAACGGCAAACGTCAACCCAGCTGCAATTGATCGTCTCTACCAGACCTGGGAACACGATGACGCCGAGCAACAGCAACAGGCACTCGACGAAATTCGCGATACGGTGATAGCGTACCCCATGATTCCGGCATTGAAGGCCACTGTCGCGGAGTTTTCAGCAGACGAGCAGTGGCGCACAGTCCGCCCGCCGCTGGTCACGCTCGATCAGGACAATAGTTCCGCGCTAGCCGGGGCGTTGCGCCGCAAGGATTTCGCAATGCCGGGCCTCTAGTTAAGCCAGCCGGCCTGCTTTGCGTCGGTCGCCATTTTTACCAGGTATGCGCCAATACCCAGAATCGCAGCCGCGGATGCGACTCCCGCAATTCCGAAGACCTCCATGCCATTCGACATGCCGTAAGCATGGATATTCTGGACCATGACTGCCGCCAGCGAGATGATTAGCACCAGCCGTGCGGCCGACTGTCTTAGCAATAGCAGCAGACAGCCGATAACACCCGCGTTTACGGCGATCGCGAATGCCGAAGACGCCCACATCGGCCTGGTTTCCATAAAAGCTCGTTGCGGCTCCGCCAGCTGCGCAAGGGCTTCAGGACTCATGGTCATCTGCGAGAGGTAGGCGAGCAGACCGACTACATTCCACGCCAGACCAACGCCGGCGATCCAATAGAATGACCTGGGTGGTTTGTTGATTTCGTCGGACACTTTTTAGCCCCTTTTATTCTGTTTATTGGGGTTGGCAATCGTCCAGTTTCGACCCGGATTCGTTCAGAATCAAGTTGCATTTTGAATTCGCCGTATCTTTGCTATTTCTTCCTGGCTAACGCGGCACATTCCTTGTGTCGAAAACAGGACACCTCATGGTCGTTGACCATGCCGGTGGCCTGCATGTGCGCGTAAATAATTGTTGAACCAACGAATTTGAATCCACGCTTCTTGAGATCTTTACTCAGTGCATCGGACTCCGGAGACGTTGCCGGAAAATCCGAGTCTTTTCTCAGCTTGTTTTGTATGGGCTTGCCACCAACAAAATCCCAGATGTAATTGCAGAAGCCGTCGAATTCCTCCTGGACATCAAGAAAAGACTTCGCATTCGACACCGCTGAATTGACCTTCAGCTTATTTCTGACAATCCCGGGATCGAGCAAGATCTTGTCTATGCGTTTTTGTGTGAAGCGGGCAACCTTGACCGGGTCGAAATCGGCAAAGTTCTTCCTGTATCCCTCCCGCTTGTTGAGAATCGTTGACCAGCTGAGACCGGCCTGCGCGCCTTCGAGAATTAGAAATTCGAACTGCGTCTGATCGTCCCACACGGGTACGCCCCATTCTTCATCGTGATAGCGAATGTATTCAATGCTCGAATCGCCCGCCCATGCACATCGTTTCATTTTTTTTGTCATATGAGGAATTGTCCTGAAGTTCTTTTCGATTCTAGCAATGCAAATCGGTTGCGGGCGACTGGATTATCTCTTTGTTAGCGGCATTTTTACTTTAATGGCGGGGCATGCCTTTTAGCAAAATATCGCGGCTAAAGCCCAGTCCGCCCGTGGTACCAAAAGACAATCAATGCCAGGTGCGGATTGATCGCGAACATCCCTGTTCGCGACCTTCGCAAGGCGAAGGCGCTGGCGCGTCCCGATTCGCTTCCTGCGAATCGGTGATCTTTAGTGCCGACGAGAATCGGTGCGATTCCTTACCGCAATGC